>JAUUYL010000129.1 GCA_030590485.1 Lentisphaerota bacterium
ACTGACTCTTCGCCGAGAACTCATCTGCACGTTCAGCTTTTCCGCCCAACACCGGCGGATTCGCAACCGCTCGCAATAGCGTAGGTGACATGCTTCCGATCCCAGGGTCGAGGTACAGCAACTCGCGGTTGCCGTAGCGGTCTATTACGTACAGGCCGAATTTGTCGAATGGAGCGTGGCTGCACAGAAAATAGTCACGGCTGATTGGAACGGGGTCTCGAAAACACTGTTTTTTGGCCCAACTCATGTGGTAGTGAGGTTTCACGTCAGGGGTTATGTTGGTGATAGCCTGAGGATTGAATCTACCTTTGGTAAGATCGATCAGCGCAATCGGACCATTCAAATCACCCCCGTGGGACACGAGCGTGCAGAGTATCTCGCTGGAGCCCGGGACTTCACGGCCGTTTGCATAGCAGTTCAGTGTGTTATTGCCGAAAATCAACTCCGGGTGTGTGCCATCGGGACGAATAGCCCAGAGAGTGTGGCCGAAATCAGCACCTTTGTCGAGATACTCCGAACGCATCCAGATGATCCTGCCGTCGTTCATCACAGACGGCGTCCATTCGCTGATATTGGCGTGCGAAAGCGGCCGAATATTACCGCCATTGGTGTCCATGCGAAAAAGAACAAACGCCTGTGGTCGCCAGCACAGAAACCTGGCCTTGCATCGAGTGCTGATGAATGATAGCCCGCCATCGGGCAACGGACAGGGAAAGTAGTCGTGAAATGGACCGTTGGTAATCTGCCTCAGACCGCTTCCATCGGCGTTCATCACATACAGGTGATAGTAGTCATCCTTGGAGCGACGGCAGCCGAAATAGATTTTGCCGGCGCCAAAATCGGCCATAGGATCCCGGGCTATCCCGTTCCCTGCATCGAACAGGGTTGTCACGGTCGCCCGATCCGGCTCCAGGACACCGTCTTGACTCGGTACTTCCAGAACGCAAATGCCGCCACCAGGACCACCTGCAGAATCAAAGATTACACTGTAGTTATGCGAAGGCTCAAAGGGATGCCTCTTGACGAACAGTATTCTCTCAAGCTTCCCCAGTTCGGGTGCACGGAAGAACAGCCGTCGTTTAGCCATGCGAACCTGGAAGAAGTGTTCTTGCCTTTTTGCCGCCGTGTCAGATGATCCTCGTAGCATGCGCTCACGGCGGCGAAATTCTGCAACTTCACGGCGTTCTTCAGACACATCCAGCCCTTGGGCTGAGAATCGTTCGAGCATTTCTTCCATTTGCTGGAGGACTCGACTTGCAGAATCAGACGGGTCGAACTTGCGCCACGTAAGGTCCTCGCATTCGAACGCATAACGTAGAAGATCGACTTGCCCTAATAGCCCCTCCGGCAGGGTTGGGAAGGCGCTGCTGCGAGCGACGGTTTTCCAGTTTGTCCCATCAGTAGAAACGCGAATTTCGATCGAGGCCGGCAGTCGGTCACGGTAACGTCCCTCTCGGTCGCGCGTGAAGACCAACGTGGCAACGGACACTTTTTTCGGAAATTCAATCTGTACCCATTCATTACGAGTCCCCGCGGCAATCCAACTGTGACTGTTGCCATAGAGACCGTCATTTAGATGAGCAATCTTATGAATGGAGTAGCCGGGAAGGCAGGAAGAGGCAGTAGCTTTCGAACCTGCGCTAGCCAGGGCGAGGTTCGTGCCGCCCTCAGAGCCGTAAATCTCCAGCTCATCTATACAAGGCTGACTCTGCAGACTATCACATATCAGAAGCCGGACGAAACGGGCTTCGGTCGGTGCGAACACGATCCTGTTCGGCTTGACCGGGTCAAACGAATCAGCAGCATACAGGGACAATGCCCATATTGCGAGCGCGCCGATTGTAATCACACGTGTCTTCATTCTCTATGTTCCTTCTCGTGACCACAGAACAATGCCAGAATCTTATTGTGTCTGGTGTGTTCACAAAAGTACACTGACACTATAACATAATAACACCATTCCTTGTAGTGGCAAGGATTTAGTGGGGACAACATTAACATATGACCTTGCAAAGGTGAATAGGTCATTGAAACCTCTATGAAGACAGGTCGGTCAAGTCTGAAATTTGATTTGATTGGTTCAATCCTCTGTCTTTACAGCGGTAAACGTATGTTCAAAACGTTCATCATTTCTGATATTTTTTAAGTCTTTGACATTACAAATCTTATAGATTCATGGTTTTTGCATTTTTACACGCTGTTTGGCTTTTTGGTTGTACTATGGTTATAGGGATTTTCCTCAAATATCACAGCCGCAAGGGCATCTTACAGAGTCCATATGAAGGCTTGATTTTCAAGACAGATATGATATATCATTGAAAATGAGGCTCATTACGGGCACAGAAATACAATTGTTTATGAAGAATCTTCGTAACAAGTGTTTGTCGTAATGCTTAAAAGGAGGTATTTGAAACGAATGGAACAAAGTTACAGAAACTCACAAAGCACTACTGTTCTTTCCGCACCCTGGGCGAGGACTGTTGAAGAAACTATCAAACAGTTACAGGTCTTCCGGCAGGAGGGTCTTGATCGGCGTGAAGTTCAACGCAGGCTGAAAAAATATGGTCCCAATCGCCTTCGTGAGACGGAAAAAAAGAGTATCATACAGATATTTATCAATCAGCTTAAAAGTCTTATTGTGATACTTCTTGGGGTTGCGGCAGTATTATCTTTTGTTTTTAATGAATGGGTGAATGGTATTGCCATCTCTGGAGTCATTGTTGTTAATGCATTAATCGGTTTTTTCATGGAGCTAAAGGCAATTCGTTCCATGGAAGCCCTGCAACAGATGGAAAGGGTAAGTGCTAAGGTCCGCCGGTCAGGCAAAGTAATCGAAATATCGGCTCGTCAACTGGTGCCCGGAGATATCGCTGTCCTGGAAGGTGGCGATATTATAAGTGCCGACATGAGGCTGGTTTTTGCGGCTAAAATCCAGGCTGATGAATCAGTGCTTACCGGTGAATCGTTTCCAATTGGCAAACAGGTCGAACCCGTGGATGAAACGGCGGTTTTAGGTGACCGGACGAATATGTTATTTAAAGGTACAGCCATTACCCGCGGTTCCGCTGAAGCTGTGGTTATCGCTACAGGAATGAATACTGAACTGGGCAGGATCACCGATCTTGTTCAGGGAGCGAAAGAGGAAACCACTCCTCTTGAAAAACAACTGGATAGCCTGGGACGAAAGCTGCTCTGGGTAACATTATTATTGATTGCAATTATTGC
>JAUUYL010000063.1 GCA_030590485.1 Lentisphaerota bacterium
GTGCGGGACTAAGCGTTCTGGACTGTGCCACGGCGGCGGCTCTTGCTATCCCTACACTTCAGCGTACACTTACGCCCACACTTCGTCGCACACTTACTTGGTTACGCTTAAACGACTCGCTTTATCGGTCTCAACTGCCCCAATAATCTCGCTACCTGCCCGCAGTGCTACAGCGTTGCAGGCGGGCAAGATAATTCCGCCCATTCTACGCAGCAATTGCACTCTATACCTCCACCGAAAGACCAGATCCTATTCGGTTGGCAATTCCATCTACCCACAGATTATTCATAAGACCCATATTTTCTTATATTTTCTCCCCCCAGAGAACACATCAACAATAACATATTTCACGAAACAGGTATGCAATATTTATCATTGAACAATGTCGTTACTACATATATCCTGAACCCAATGAAAACACTAACATTACATACAGATTCGCCCGCCCTTCAACTTAAATCCTTAATCATACTGTCAATCCTCTTCATCGCATTGACTGCCCCTCTCCATTCGCCAGCTGCCCCCGCCGAAGCATTGAGTAAACTGGATTTCAGAGAAGTCGTCCGAAAATCCAAGGAGAAGGTCTTCCCGGCAGTCGTCTACGTAAAGTGCGTCCGGAAATCACTGGAACGCGGGAAGAAACAATCAAAACAAGTCTCCGGGAGCGGCGTCCTGATCAGCGCCAATGGCGAACTGCTGACCAATTGGCATGTAGTGGAAAAGGCCTCGGAAATACGATGCCTGCTGTATGACGGCCAAGCCTACTACGCTGAAACCATCGGAACAGACAAGGATCTCGACGTAGCACTTCTTCAACTCAAGATGCCAAAAGACGCAAAACCCCTGCCCCACGCCAACCTCGGCTTCTCATCAAAACTCGTAGAAGGCGATTTCGTGATGGCCATGGGCGCACCTTGGGGCCTTACACGATCCGTATCAATAGGAATCATATCATGCACCGGCCGCTTCCTCGACGGCAACAGCGAATACAGTCTTTGGCTCCAGACCGACGCCGCCATAAGCCCTGGAAATTCAGGGGGCCCGCTCATCAACACCCTCGGCCAGGTCGTGGGCATAAATACCAGAGGCGCCATCTACGGTGGAGACCTGGGCTTCGCTGTGCCATCAGACACAATAAAGGAGATCCTCCCGCGCTTACGACAGCTTGGTGACATCGACTGGTCATGGACAGGCCTCAAACTCCAAGCCATCAGAGACTTCAACCGGAACGTCTACTTCGAAGACAAAAAAGGCGTCATAGTCGCCAGCACCGAACAAAGTAGTCCTGCCAGACTCTCCGGAGTCATGGATTCTGACCGCATCATCCGAGTTAACGGAAAACAACTTAACGGCTTCACCGAAGAAAACCTGCCTGATATCAGGCGCTTCCTCGCACTCCTCCCTTTCGACAAGCCAGCGAAATTCGACCTACTCCGTAACGGAACCAAAGTTGCCATCGATATAACACCACGCAAGAAAGGCAGCGTCGAAGGCAAAGAAATCGACTGCCCCAGATGGGACCTCACAGTCAAGGCAATCAATCAGTTCGACAATCGCGACCTGTACTTCCACAGAAAAAAAGGCGTGTTCATATTCGGAATCAAATACCCTGGCAACGCCTCGTCGGCTCGATTCAATTCAAACGATATCATCCTAGAGATTGATGGCAAAAAAGTCGTCACCCTGGAAGACATACAAAGGCTACATAAACGCACGGTCGAAAACGTGGCAAGCAAACCACGCATCCTTTTTAAAATACTTCGGAACGGAATGATGAAACAGTTCGTTCTGGATTTCTCGCATAATTACGAACGCGAATAACAGAGAACACAAAGGATACCATCATGCAGAAACCCATCTTGCTCCTGACTGCACTACTCATTGCAACAGCGCCAAATATCATCGCAGACGATAAAGAAAACGGAGATGTCACCACCGAACAACAGATTGAGATGATCAAAGCCTTAACACCCGGAATGGCCGTCGTTGAATACACGCTCAATTACGACAAAGGTCAGCCGCCACAAGGCGCCGATGTAAGCTACATGTGCCCCAACTGTTCAATGCCTCACACACGCCAAGTCGGGGAAAACCTCATTAGAGAAGAACGACCTCTGGAAGAAGCCGGATTTCTTATAGCGGCAAAAATAATCCTCACTCGCGATACATCACTCGAACCAAGATTCATCAAGTCCATCCGCGTACGCTTCGAAGACCAAATCATCAGCGCAAAAATATCCGGCTACGCTACAGAACACAACGCCGCCTTTCTGGAACTGGAATCCGCACCAAAAAACATAAAACCGTTCAAGTTCACCAAATCAAAAGAGAAGCCTGCCTTTTCACTGCTACACAGCCAGGTCAACTCACTGTGGTCTACATCAATACAACCCTTTGGCGGCCTTATCTCTGTCACACCCTCTATATCAAGAGACTTCATGACCACCCTTCCGGTATGCCTGATCGTTGACAAGAAAGGCAACCCGCAGGGAATCGCAATGGACGGAGTCATGCCAATAGATGATTCATGGAAAGGTTCACCGGCAAAATGGAAAACGATGCCGATAAAAAAATTCAACAAACATATCAAGAACCTGGAAGATACTGTTAACAATGCCATAGTCAGGGTATCTCTCAACTTCCGCAGTCCAAAAGCCAACGGAAACAACAATTACAGTCGTCGAAATTACATGAGCAGAAAACGATCAGATACTCTATCCACTCAGGAACGCGGCGTTGGAGTCTGCGTAGACAACAAAACCATACTGGTCATGATCGATCTGGCCGCAGAAACCACAGCACGCCTTGATAACATTCGCGTATATACCGCCGACGGAAAAGAACGAAAAGCCAAATTCGTCGGCTCGCTCAAGGAATTTGGCGTTATAGTGATCTCAGTTGAAGAGCCCATGAAGCAAACAATCAAGTTCGCAAAAGGCGACCCAGTTGAATCCATGTATAAACTTTTGCTGAAGGCACGAATCAACGTGGTTGGAGAGGAATACATCACTCACTTCTCAAACAGCCGAATCCTCGGCGCCAACATAGGCTACAAAAACAAAGTGTACCCGGCATTAAGCAGCAGAGAACATGATGCCTTTCTATTCAATCTCGACAACGAACTTATGATCATGCCTCTGTCCATCAGGGAGAAGATTTCTCTGCGCAATAACTCGCGCTGGCGCGACACGGAGTCGGGCCCCATGCCGATAAAAGACATCGCCGCGATGCTGGAGAATATCGACGAGAACATCGATCCAAACAACTTGCCTCTAAGCGAGGACGAGGAAAGCAAGATAGCCTGGATGGGCGTTGTAATGCAGGAAATGAACTTTGACCTAGCAATGGCCAACCACTGTATGGAACACACCAAAAACGGGGAATCAGGTGGTCTGGTAACATACGTATACCCCGACTCACCTGCCGCACGCGCCGGAATCACACAAGGCATGATTCTTCTACGCCTTAATGTGGACGGCGAACCTAAACCGGTTACCATCAAAGTCGAAGACTCTGGCAACGGCGGAAACTTCCGTTGGGACCAACTGGATCAAATGCCGATAGAATATTTTGAACGCATGCCCGCACCATGGCCGTCCATCAAGAATAATTTCACGATCCTGCTCTCAGGCATCGGATTCGATAAGAAGTACACAATAGATATTTCTTGCGAGGGGAAGGAATTGACTAAGGAACTGACTATAGAAGAAAGCCCGAGACATTTCGAATCAGCCGAAAAATACAAATCCGAAGCCCTCGGACTTACCGTTCGAAACCTGACACCTGAAGTACGCCACTACATGCAGAAGAAAACGGATGACCCAGGCGTCGTCATCTCCAAGATGGAACCGGGTAGCAAAACAGCGGTCGCCGGCATCAAACCCTACGAAGTCATCACAAAGGTTAATAGTAAAGCCATAACCAATGTGAAAGAATTCGAAAAGGCAGTCAGCGAAGGCAATGCGTTTGACTTCTCCGTCAACCGCATGACCCGCTCCAGACAAGTCCGCATCAAACTGAAAGACGAAGACAACTAACCCGCATATTTTGCGAATACTCGCAAAAACATCGCATCATCTTACCTGAATCAGGTCGTGCACGATGGGGATCATGCGGCAGAGCGAAGGTGCGCGACAAAAATGGCTGGCCAGCATTTCAATTCCCAGCAATACCGGTGGAGCAAGAGAAAATTGAGGAAAAATTAGCACCGATTTGGCCTAACGCGTCGGCCACGTTACTTTGGCAGTTTACTCATGTAGTACATCAGGGCCTGCTGATACTTCTGGTTGCCGGGAACGGCTTCCATAGCCTTCTTGCAGAGCTCTACTGCTTCAGCGGGATTCTTCTCGCCCACAATCACCGCCAGATTATACGCCGCCTGCGGCATAGAGTTGCAATCTGCCACTGCCACCCTTAAATGCTTTTCAGCCACAATCATATCACCACGCTCTGCCATCAATAAACCCATATTCATATTCACCGCAACGTTCTTCGGCTCAAGTTCATACGCTTTCTGCAGATACTGATACGCCTTATTACCGTCACCCGTCTGCGATACAGCTATCGACGCGTTGACGTACGGCATAATCACATCAGACCTCAGCTTAATCGCCGTCTCATACGACGCTATCGACTTTAGAAGATCACCGCGCTGCCCCCAGTAGTTGCCAAAGTTGTAATGGCTCGACCACTGATCCGGCTGACTCTCCATAGACTCAACCAACTCTTTCTCGACTTCTTCAAATCTCTTTCTGACTGCCATTGGAAGCAGATTGCGCTGATAGTTCATCAACGCATTGGCCGCTCGAATACGGACCAATCGGTACTCATCATCCAACAAAGGCAGAAGTGCGCGGACAGACTCCACGTCAAACCCACCAATTGTCACCGCCGTGGACGCCCTTACCAACGGCGACTTATGCTTCAGCAACGTACGCAGAGCCGGTATCTTGCGCTGATCCGGACAAGGCGCAAGCAACCTCACCAGCGATGCAATCACTATCACATCAGAATCTTCCGCCTCCAAATACTCAAGCATCTCAGCGAAATGCTCCCATTTCTCAGCCCTCGCCCACCGAACCAGCTTGCCTTCATCGACAATCCGCTTACTCCACCTTCTTTCCGGGTGCCATTCCGCAACCTTCTCAGCCGCCCATTCGTCGTCCTTCTTGTCATGACACATGACGCATGAGTTCGGTGACTTAAACTCTATCGACGACGCCGGACTCGGCGGACGCATCGAATGATCGCTCCTGTTCATATTGCCAAATGTTGTCAAAGGCATATGACATCCCACACAGGTCGGACTGTTCTCATTATCCGTCTTGTGATGTGAATGGCTCTTGATATCCGCCACTCGTTTGTCGTGGCAAGGCAGACAGGCACCGTTATGATTCTCTTTTGCAAACCGATAACGGCCACTCGAAGTATGACAATGTATGCAGTCGAGCTTCCCGGATTTTACACAGGGACTCATCATCCAGCTCGTAAGCGTGTAATTCTCACCCAGATCACGCCCATCAGGATAAAAATCCCGGTCCTCAAGACAAGTGAGATCATAATGATCAAAGAATTTTTCGCCCGGCACAAAAGCCATCGTGATAGACGCCGCCTTCGCATGACAGCCGGAACAGGCATCGTTTCTCTGCTCAGCCGAGAGAGTCTTCCAGCTAAGCAGATGCAAATCATCAGGCTGTGTCTCCTTGCCCTTAGCTTCACGGAACACACGATTATGATCTTCGCAGGGACCATGACATGTCTCGCAGTTAATACCCGGCTCACCCCAGACAGTCTTATAACTATCAGTCGCCAGATCGTAATTCTTGCGAAGCTGACTTACATGGCAATTAAAGCAGGCGGTATTAAAAGTAAGCAGACGGTCTGTCCAGTGAACAGCCTCATCCTCTTCCAGATCAAAATGCCGCACCATCGATGCCGTAGTGTCATACCATTCCTTCGTGATGACGCGATATGATATCGGCATTACCTGAAGCCGCCCGCGCTCCAATGGCGTCAAAAAGAAAAACACATTCTTACCGCCCATGACATGCTCGATTGGATATTTCTTCGCGCCCTTAGGCCCCTTCTCCGTGACATAACCCTTACCAGCCGAGATATTTGCCTGATACTTGACGCCATCAATATCGATCGCCTCAGCATGAGCCGTCAGATTGGAAACGGCGAAATTATCAGTATAAGGTTGCATAGCCTTGCCATGATAAGAGGAATCCCAGAGATGATAAAACCGTTTATGACATTCTATACAGCTCCTGGATCCGACATAACCCTCATCAGATTTCTTCTGGCCACAGCCGGACAGAAGCGAGGCAACGACGAGAAAACAATATATTCTAAATGCAAGTTTCATCGGTCGGATAATAACCTGTTGAACACACATGAGTCAACAGCCGAAGAACGGTTGTTACTCCGGAAAGTCTATCATTGCCTTGAGAACGCCATCTTCATAGGTTGCCGCCAGATTGAATGCTTCTTGTGTCTGCGCAAACGGAAAACGATGAGTTACCATTACGCTGACATCAAAATCACCACGATCCATCATATCAAGAGCAAGTTGTACGCAGTTACACTGCCGCCGCACGTTCTGGATGCAGATTTCTTTATGCCTGAGCTTATCAATCAGAAACGTGACTCTGTCAGTGGCTGGGGGAATCCCTATCAACATCAACTTGCCGCCGGGCTTGAGCATTTCAATAGCTTGGTCGAGCGCTTCCTGCTCGCCACAACATTCGAAAACGACATCAAGTCCGCCGGGCTCGAGTTCTTTAACCTTATCGACAACATCCTCCCTGTCGGGATTACCGCCCCACACCGAGCCAGCTTCTTTCGCCAGATCGAGACGGCTGTCGATCTTGTCTGTGACGTAAATCTTGCCCGCACCCTGCGCCTTTGCAGGCAGCAGTACACTCAGCCCGATACAACCTGAACCGAGAATACCAACCTTGGCACCCTGAATCAGGATCGATTGCTTTACAGCATATACACCTATGGACAGCGGCTCAGAGAGCGCTGCTTCGTCAAACGTAGTCTTGTTAGTCACCTTGAAACAGCTGGATTCCGGCATGACAATATATTCAGAAAGGCATCCTTCGGCCTGTTTCGGGCAACCAAGAAAACGCAGGCTTCGGCAGGTATGCGGACGCCCCGCCTTGCATTGGTCGCAGTCACCACAGGGCATGGCCGGCTCAATGGCGACCCGGTCACCGGTTTTTACGTTATTCACTCCCGACCCAACCGCCTCTACAACGCCTGCGCCTTCATGGCCAACGGCAAATGGATAGTCCACTACCTGCGTGCCAATGCGTCCGGTTTCGTAGTAATGCACATCCGAACCGCACACACCGATGGTTCTCATCTTAATCAGCACATCATCATCGTTGACAAGTTTCGGAGTGGGAACCTCCATCATCTCCATCTGACGAATACCAGTTAAACTCATGACCTTCATTACAACGCTCCCTTAACCAAACAGATTGCCAGGACTCAGAATTCCTTCAGGGTCAAACAGCTTTTTAAAATTTCGCATGGCTGCGATTCCTTCACTGCCAAACATCTTCTCAAGCAGAGGCACCTTGATCTTGCCTATTCCATGCTCGGCTGATACCGATCCACCCATGGCAACGACCTTCTCTGCCCATTTCAGGTACAGCTCCCTGCCCTTAGCCATCTCCTCCATGTCGCGCGGCAGAATATTGACATGCACATGGTTGTTCCCTATATGGCCGAATATGACATATTCGAGACTAGCGGCGGCAAGGTCTTCACGGTACATCCCGAGAACCTCGTCCAGATGCTCATCAGGCACTGACATGTCGGTTCCCAATTTAGTGAGGCCAGGATGCTTTTTTTTGCGCTGATCTATCAGGAGATTGACGGCTTCAGGCGTTGCATGCCGAAAAGCTTTATGACATTCTATCTCTCGTACGCCATCGGCCATCCAGCAATCCTCATCTCCCGCACCAAGTTCAGCCATCTTCTCGGCGGCAGCAAGAACGCCTTCCTCAAGCACGTCTTCATTGTCGCCGTGAAACTCAAAATAGATGGCTGTATGAAAATGTGCGGGCAGATTCGGCAATTCAATCTCAGAATTCCGCAACAGGTCGAGAGCACGATGCCCAAACAGCTCTATTGCTACAGGGTCAAGCTCTTCGCGGACGAATCGGACGAATTTTATTGCCGATGACTCGTCGGGGAAAAACGCACAGAGCGCCTGTTTGAGCGGCGGAACAGAAAGTAGCTTCAACTCAGCCTCCGTGATAACACCCAAGGTTCCCTCCATGCCAATAAAGAGATCCAGCAAATCCATATCCGGCTTCACATAATAACCAGCAGCGCTTTTGACAGCAGGCATTCTGATGTCCGGCAACTCACCTGAAATTGTTCGCCCGGATTCGGTCTTCAGCACAAAGGAAAGACCATCAGCTTTTACACCACGCTCAACACGCAGAATATCACCGTCAGGCAACATCACACGCAGTGCATTAACCCAGTTACGGGTCGAGCCATAGTGATAGCTCATAGCACCGGATGCGTTACAAGCAAGCATGCCGCCAATCGAAGCGGATGTCTCAGTCGGATCCGGCGGAAAAAACATGCCATGAGCTTCCACCCTCTCGCGTATTTCAGAAAGCAGTGCGCCGGGCTGAACCGAAATACGATCACCCTGCACGTCCCCTATGTTCTTCATGCGACTGAGATTGAGGATTATTCCTCCATCAGGAACAGCGCCGGCAGCTATCCCGGTGCGAGCACCCTGAACGGTAACGGGCAAGCCCGACTGCAGGGCTTTGCGTATATCATCATCACATTTAGCAAAAATGATCTGCTCCGCTGATCCTGCACGACGGGATTCATCGCGCAAATATTCCTCAAACTCAGGAACAACAAAATCTATCTCTGCATTCATGATTTGAACAATAGCACACCCGACTACCCATTGTAAATCATAGCAACACTAGAGACGGCGGCGGCATTATTCGCCGAAACCTTGGTGAAGACTAGCATCGGTTCACCGTGAAGGTTCAACCTCTAGTTATGCAATTTGTCGTTCTTGTTCCATGCCAACCAATAGAACCCCAGAGATTTGAGCATTTCAGTGAAATCTTCAAACTTGACCGGCTTCATCAGGTAACTGTTCGCATGGAGTTTGTAAGCCCGCTCTATGTCTTTACCTGCATCTGATGATGTCAGAATAACAACTGGTATGGCACTCAATGACTCTTCTGTTTTTACCTTCTTCAGCACATCAAGACCGTCTACTTTCGGCAAACGAAGATCCAGCAATATTATATGCGGCCGCGGACTGTCTTCGGGGTTAGAGAACGCCCCTTCACGAAACAGATAATCCAGCGCATCCTTGCCGTTCTGCACAAGATGCATCTTGTTGGCTATGCGATGCTCCTGCAGATTTTCCATGATCAACTCCGCATGCGATTCGTTGTCTTCTACAAGTAATATGTCAAGTGGTTCGCCCATCATTATTATCATCTCCATTTTCATTATTTAAATCATCAGTCAGCGACACAGTAAAACAAAATGTCACCCCGCTCTCATCATCTCCATCTTCCGCCCATATACTGCCCCCGTGGATTTCAACAATACGCCTGACTATGGTCAGACCGATGCCTGTCCCGTCAATGTTCTGATTCAGCTGTTCGAAAAGCCCAAAGACCTTCTCTCTATAATCTTCCTCTATGCCCATTCCATTATCGCTAACAAAAAAGACGTTCTTTTCCCCGTCTTTTCGGCATCCTATGGAAATCTTTGGTTTCTTTTGGTCACCCATAAATTTAACCGCGTTCTCAACCAGGTTTTGTATGACTTCGTGAAAACGCATCGTGTCAATAGTGACATTCGGCATGTTATCGTCAATATACATTGCAACACCCCGTGCCTGTATCACCCCTTCAAGCTGAGGAAGAGTATGATTAACCACATCATTGAATGAGAGGGTCTGCACATCGCCGGCAACACGTCCGACACGCGAAAGTTCCAGCAGGTCTTTCAATAAATTTATCATCTTGTCAGCAGCAAACTCCACTCTATTAACATCCTTGTCTATGCGCTCCTGCTCCCCACTCTGCATATGTTTTCTCAACTGACCCACAAACCCCTTAATCGTTATAAGAGGGCTTTTGAGATCATGCGAAACCGTATAGGTAAACCGTTCCAATTCGATGTTTTTCTCTTCAAGCTCGTGAACCAGTGATTTCTGCTCTCTATTCGCGTTTTCAATATACTCCAACATGTTATTGAAAGAACCCACGAGAAGGCCTATATCGCCACCCGTCCGATGCTCGGCACGAAGACTGTAATCACCATCAGTCGATATCCGTTTTGCGACTCCGGAAAGATCTGCTATTGGATTAGAAATGAGAGAATGGAGACTGACCGTCATGGCAAAAGCGACTGTCATTACCATGACTATTACTATACTTAGAATCGTTATGTCGCGCCGAAATGACTGATGAACATCGCTCATGTCATCGAAGAGATGCAGATCGCCTATCTGCTTGCCCTCAAATATAATGGGCTGCCAGACATGCAGATGATCGTCCGCCGTGATATGGCCATCGCTAGTGACTTCTGCATCGTGCTTGGGAACCAGATTCATATTGCTTCCACGATGATAGTTAGCAAAATTATTTCCCCTGATATCGTGTATTTCCGCATAAGTTATAGACGGCCGTCTCTTGAGAGAGGCAAGAAGCTTGTCCGTATCTTCCGGGATATTGTATTCGAGAGAAACAAGACAGTTATCGCTGATCATTTCTGCCAGGCCGGTCAGATCCCGCCTGAGAGATTCGCGCCTGTACCGCACAGAGAAAAACATGGAGATGCCGGAGCCAACAACCACGGAAAGCATACTGGTGACCATAATGACCCAGAACACCCTCCTTTTGATCGGCATATCGCGCAATATGAACATCTGCACTTCTCCTAGTTACCTACTACCTTTACTGCACTTCTATAAAGCTGAGAATTAAGTTTCAGGGACGACTTCTTCACTGCCCCTGCATTAAGCTCCCATCTGACATTCCGACCTTTAAGAACCAGATTTATCATTCCTCCATCAGTAATAAAACTATCAGAATCAGCCACCGTAAGAACACGCGCATTCCCGATACTCTTAATGATCACCTTAAAATTATCCTTTTCTGAAGAACTAACAAAGAGAACATTGCTCTTCTTCAGATCCATACCATCCGTGAACTCTCCAAGCTCTTTCACAATAAGCTTTCGCTTAGTGGTCGGCATCACCTTGTTTTCGACAGTCTCAAAACTCGACTTTCCAAAAGGGTTTTCGCCAAGGATACTTATAACCATAGGCTGTTCGCCAGCAGCAGGCCATTTAGTGAAACGGATGAAATTATAAATGAATGCCGCCTTGATCTTGTACTCTCGTTCATCAAACGCATCATGGTCAGATGCCGATGCTACAGAACCAGGAATCAGACATAAGCATAACAGAACAGAAAGTATCATCAATCGATGCCATCTTAACTGTCTTTTGCACTTTCTCATCATACTAATCCGCTACCGGAAGCAATATCCTGAATGTTGTACCCTCTCCTGAGCTGCTATCCAGCATAATTAGCCCTCCGTGCTGTTCGACAATGCGGTAAGCCGTCGCAAAACCCAGACCCGGGTTATCATCATTCTCCTTTGTGCTAAAAACGGCTCAAAAATACGCTACAGGAGCTCGGGTTTTATTCCGCATCCCGTATCACTGATTGCCATCACTACAAAACCATCCTGACATCGGTACGGTAATAACTGTCTGCTTTCATGAAACACAACTTTATCGACATAATAAAGAGTCACATCAAACTCGAATCCGGCCGAAAGATCATAGAGAGAACGAAGACACGCCGGACATGAGCGGGTTATAAACCGTTCGACCATCTATCAATACCAGTAGTTTCGTTGAAAATGATTTATTGAACCCGCGCGCACTCACCTGCCAGCGGCCTGACTCCGACCTAGCCACATTCATCCCCGAAACCATCCGCAGGGCTTCTGGAATACTGGTAGCACCGGAACGGCGGACATCTTCACAGGTCAGTATATAGATGGCTGCCGGAGATTCCGTCAGCTTTCGGGGCCTCTTAGACACGGAATAAATATCAACAGCCAAAAGCTCTTCGATATTCATATCAAAAAAGTCTTTACCATTCTCGTTTGTAACAGCAGCATCCGCAGCTACACGAGAAAAACCCGAAACAATCCACAAGACAATAACCGCCGTTCGTAGAAAACGCTTCATGACTATCACTCCTAGTTGACACACTATCGATGTGCCACAGAAGAGCATTCTAGCCGCAGAAGACAGACCTGTCACCAATAAAAAGGATATATTTCCTTCGCTCTACGTACGGCGGGCAAACGGATGTCGGCTAAATAATGTGTCATATCGGTCCAATGGGGTCTTATAGTCTCAAAACCGTTGTTCACGCATCAAGCATCTTGACTCACCCATCTTTCTCCTGCTACTATTGGTGGCTGAATTGAACAACATACAAGCTACAGGAGTACAAAATGCCATCATATGATTTAGTCGGAAAAGTAAAAGTGATATTGGACGAGCAGTCTTTTGACAGCGGATTCACCAAGCGTGAATTCGTCGTAACAACTGACGAAAAATATCCGCAGGATATCAAGTTCGAATGCGTGAAAGACAAATGCTCACTTCTCGACGCATATTCGGTTGGACAGAACGTAAAAGTAAGCTTCAATATGCGCGGCAATGAGTTCAAAGAGCGCTACTACGTCAACCTGACATGCTGGAAAATGGAACCTGCAGACGAAGACGCCGCCTCGGTACCCGCAGGCGCAACGACATCAGCAAGCAGTGACCGCCCTCCTATCGACCAATATCAGGAACCCGAAGACAATGTTGACGATGTCTTACCATTTTAAGACGGACTATAGACTACGGACCAACCGCCTTCGCCGTGACAAGCGAATTACAGGGTTACGGCTCGCGAGCCGAATTGCAATTCACAACAAAATCCTAA
Organism: Lentisphaerota bacterium; assembly: GCA_030590485.1. Lineage (GTDB taxonomy): Bacteria > Verrucomicrobiota > Kiritimatiellia > UBA8416 > JAUUYL01 > JAUUYL01. The sequence continues at coordinate 13,035 of JAUUYL010000063.1, forward strand.
AAGTGTATTTTCATAGCCGGGTTTTTGCGCTATACATATAGAGCGAGAACATGAAATATAGATTGCTGAAATCATTGTGTGTGCTGATTTTGCCGGTTCTAGCCTTTTCAGGCTGTATGTCGTCAAAATCTCACATGAACAAGGCCGATGAAGCTGCTACTGATATTATTGAGGAATATCAGAAGAAAGCTTTTGGTCGCACTGAAGACTTTTTTATCGAAGAACCTGCCGACAGCCTGCGCCGTCAGCTGATGATCTCTCAGGAGCTGCCCGGTCACATATCAGGCGTCTCGTCCAACAATCTGTTCAAGTCCAAACAGCCCCTGAAGATAAAGCTTCTGGACGCCATGCAGTTCGCGGCGCGTAACAACCGCAGCTACCAGTCCAAAAAGGAGGCCCTGTTCTCCGCGGCACTGGACCTTGATCTCTCCCGCGCGACTTACCAGAATTCATACTCCGGCCTACTCTCCTCCATGTTCTCCGAATCCGGCGGCGGCGAGAACACCGCACGCAAGACCCGACACGAAGGCGGCGTCGGAATTAAACGTAAACTTCAAAGCGGTGCAACCTTGAGCAGTAAAATCGGACTCGACCTCGTTAAACTTCTTACGATGGACAAAACATCTACCTTCGGTATCTTCGCCGACGCTACGATCTCTATCCCCCTGCTCAGCGGCAGAGGCAAAGACATAGCACGGGAACCATTGACCCAGGCGGAACGCAACATGCTCTACGCCGTATGGAGCTTCGAACGATTCAAGAAAACATTCGCCATCGAGGTTGCCATCAGTTACCTGAAAACCCTCGAACTTCAAAAGCAGATTCAGAACGCAGAAGCAAATTACAAAAGTATCATAGCCGCCAGAGAACGAGTCGAAGCACTTGCCGAAGCCGGCCGCACCTCCCAGACGGAAGTTGATCAGGCATCCCAGAACGAGCTGACCGCCAACAACAGCCTCGTATCGGTAAAACAAAGTCTCGAAGCGCAACTGGATTCGCTGAAAACCACTCTCGGCATCCCGGTCGACGCCAAAATCGAACTAAAAGCATCGGAACTCATCGATCTATCAAAAGAAACAATGAGAAAACTTGAGACTGAACCGAAAATGTCTTCCGCCAAGGCAGAAAAGCAAGCACGCGATTACGTCCTGACCGCACTCTCCAATCGACTGGACATGATAACCGTCAGATATCAGTATGAAGACGCAAAGCGTAAGCTGAACGTAGCGGAGGACGCGCTTGATCCTGATATGCGACTTGAGCTCTCGGCCTCAACCCGCAAGACCGATATAAGCGGCGGCACCATAACAACAAGCGACGACGGCACAATCAGCAGACCAAGCGACAATAACGTCAGCTTCAGTGAAAGCGCCAGCTACAGCGCTCTCCTCAAACTCGACCTACCCTGGGACAAGACCAAGGAACGTGTCGCGTTCCGCAAAAGCCTGATATCACTCCGAAGTGCCGAGCGCAGTATTGAAGCAAAGGAAGACAAGATAAAGCAGGAACTTAGAAGCGCAGCCAGAAAAATTCTGGAATTAAAAGAAACCTATCTCATTCAACAAAAGTCGGTAAAGCTTGCCTTGCGCCGTGTTGAGAGCACAGACCTCTTTCTTCAGGCTGGCAAGGTACAGATACGCGACCTACTCGAAGCCCAGGAAGATTTAGTCGGCGCGCAAGACAAACTTGTTTCCGCGATTGTCAACTACCACATTGCAACATTGAATCTTCAGAAGGACCTTGAATTACTCGAAGTAGATGAAAAAGGACTATGGCGAAAGAATGAATAAAAAAGATATATATACTAAGTTAAAGGCTATGATGGCCGAACGCCCGGCTTATGCGGCGGGCGCAGGCATCATCCTGCTGATGATTCTGATTGCCGCGTTCAGCGGTTCAGGTGACAAAGGGAAAGATGGCTCAAAGGACCCTCTTTACACCGTGGAACAAGGACCGCTGACAATCAGCATCAAAGAGTCCGGCACGACAAGAGATAAGGATGAGATAATCCTGAAAAATGAATCTGGCAGAAGCCTGAAAATAGCGGCCTTGCTGGACGAAGGCGTAATGGTGAAGACCGGCGACCTCATTCTGGAACTAGACAGCACAGAGCTCGAAGACAAACAGCAGACCATGGATATCAGTGTAAAGAACGCTAAAGCCAACCTGATTGCCGCAGATGAGAATCTCGCGATAACAAAGAATCA
>JAUUYL010000130.1 GCA_030590485.1 Lentisphaerota bacterium
GAAATTAAGGAGATACTATGAAGAGAGAAGCTTCTGAACGGCTTGATCGATGGCTGAGCCAATTAGATCGTAAGCCACTTGTCATAAGAGGTGCTCGGCAAACTGGGAAAACATGGATTGTACGGGATCTTGCTGAGAGGCATAATCGACAGCTGGTTGAAATCAATTTTGAACGTACTCCTGAATTGGCATCCTATTTCGAGGAAAAAGATCCAGCAAAGATTCTAAAAAACCTCAGTTCCGAACTGGCACAATCTATTCGCCCGGAAGATACGCTGCTTTTTCTCGATGAAATTCAGGCTGCCCCGGAAGTCTTCGCCTGTTTACGCTGGTTCAAAGAAGAGATGCCGGAATTGCCTGTTATCAGTGCCGGTTCACTGCTCGATTTTGCTCTTGCCAAACACGCCTTCAGTATGCCTGTTGGACGAATCAGCTATTTTTATCTCGAACCCATGTCATTCCTCGAGTTCGTCCGGGCCTCAGGAAACGACCCTCTGTATGAAACACTCAAGACCGTCGCTTTAACCGATCCGTTGAATGAAGTCTTGCACCGCAAATGCCTAGAATTGCACCGCACATATTGTCTCTGCGGCGGCATGCCTGAAGTCGTAAATAAATGGATTACTTCAGGAGACATGAATGAGTGCATGACTGTGCAGACGGATTTGTTGACAACATACAGGGACGATTTTAACAAGTATGGCAAAAACAGCGAACTGCTACGCAAAACACTTCGTTCTGTGGCCGGACAATTAGGTGGTAAGTTTGTTTTTAACAGGGTTGACCAGAGTGTCCGGTCGTACGAGACAAGAAACACACTCACTCTGCTTGCGATGGCGCGGGTTGTCGCCACAGTGCAGCATTCCTCAGGAAATGGAATTCCGCTGGGTGCTGAAACAAACGAAAAGTTCCTCAAGGCATTATTTGTCGATGTAGGATTGGTCTCGGCACAACTTGGACTGGCTCACATGAAACCAGCGGAAATAGAAGAGATGGTTTTTAGTAACAAGGGAGCGCTCGCCGAGCAGTTCGCAGGTCAGCAGATACGATACGCGTTGTCGGCTAACGGTGATCCTGAGCTTTACTATTGGCAGCGTACCAGCGGACGACAGGGTGAAATCGATTATTTGCTTCAATCCGCCGGTAAGATTCTTCCTGTTGAAGTCAAATCGGGGCGTGAAGGCTCCATGAAATCGTTGCACCAATTTATGTACGACAAAAAACTGTCTCGCGCCGTTCGTTTTGACACAAACAACCTTTCGAAATATGATATGTCGTTAAAAACAACGACAGGACAACCCGTTCAATACGCCCTGCTTTCGATACCAATCTATCTTGCAGAACGAATATTTGAACTGACAGAAACTCTTTGACGTAGAAACGCCATGACTAATGAAGTAACAGCTTTTGTGAAAGAACTGGAGGGTTTTTCTCGTACCGAATTATTCTGGGTGCAAACCTCTCCTAAGCCCATCAGCACGCAGGGTATAATCAAATCCTTTACATCGGCGTTCATCGGCGGTTAAATTCTTTATTTGACGGCGCACCCATAATTTGCAAAACTAACAGCCAATCAGAGGTCAACTATGAAACAAATAATCATATCACTTTTGTTGGTCCTATCCGTTGGGCTATTCCTTTGCGGTTGCGAAGAATCCAAGGGCAACGAAGGTCTCATCATTTCTCCTAGCAGTCGGAACATGAGTGATGCCGGTACTCCTCGCTGGTTTGCTGTTATAGGAAAGAATGACGCCGCAGACAGCAGTTCAGATTCAAGCACCTCTACAGGCACCAATACTGAGTCGACCGTTACATCAGAGATGGCGCTTAGTGATTTATCTTATCCATTAGAATGGAGCGTCAGCAATCCAGCTTTGGGGACGATTACCGAAAGCTCCGGCGATTCCGCTCTCTATCAGAAAAATAATGCCTCTGGTCAGCAGACAATCACCGCCCGCGACCAATACGGCAACGAAGGGTATGCGGCGGTTTATCAGTAGGTAACGGCTGTTGGCCTCGAGACACGTAACACTATGCGCACGTTAACCGCGCCCTTGGCGCGATGACACGGAAGAACGGATTGCTTATTTTCTTTCACAGTCATCCCATAGTGAGTTGATGAAAACGGGTGGGCAAAACTCTTTCTTTGTCTGCAAACAAAACCTCTCCATCTGCAGTTCATCTTGAAGGTTCACTATAAACGAGTATTATGGTGCTTATAGCTGATCGAGCAGAACAATATTGCATTCCTCAACCACCTTCCACTTTTTATCATTGGTGAGCACATGATCAGCACCGCAGATAATCGATGTAGCCAACTGAATCGCATCCGGGGTTTTAAGGTTATATTGCGCCCTCAATTCAACGGTTTTGTCAGCCACAGTAATACTCATGGGGTATATGCTCACTTCTTCTGAGTTTGTCAGATAGTCTCTATACTTCGCCGCAAGCAATTTATTACCCGCTTTTTGTGGCATCGTCAAAAGCTCGACATAAGTGATCATTGACGTCACTATTTGCACTCTCTTTCTGAGCGCTACAGCAAATATGCCCGCCACTTTTTCTGCATAACGCTTATTATCTTCGAAGAAATATATCAACGGAGCAGTATCTACAAAAATCGTCTCGGACAGCTTTATCTCCATCAGTCCCACCCCTTTCTCTCCCCTGCGACATATTTCTCAACATCAATATCAGCCCACAGTTCTTTCCCGAGCCCGCGCGCATTCAAAATATTCTGCTTACCCTGATGCTCAGCTGAACCAGAATCGCAGGGACAAAGCCTTGCAATCGGCTTTCCCGCCCTCTCTATAAGAATATCCTCATGTTTTATAGAAACTATATTCAGCAATTTTCCAAGCTGCCTCCGAGCCTCCAGCGCCGTAACTGTAGTCATAACAACACCTCCCTTGATATTCACTCTCATCTAGCTCAACTATATCAATTGATACAATCATGTCAACTGTTTTCAGGCGTTTGAGACGCTCAGGGGCGCAAGCCCTCCCCATCATAATCCTAATCCTAATCGTAATCGTAATCGGATGGTTGTCTTACTTTCTCCCTCTCTGTTGGCTATGGTTCTACGCATGAAAGCAAGTTTTGATCACGAGAAACTAGACGTTTACCAAGAATCCATTCGGTTTGTCTCCTGGGTTGATGAACTACTTGAGAAGATTCCCA
>JAUUYL010000042.1 GCA_030590485.1 Lentisphaerota bacterium
ACTCTAATCGCTTACGCTCCTTCATGCTCATTCTTAGTTCTCCCATAACTCCTCCTTTTGGAGGCGTATTATAAGGGGACATTTCTAAATTGGATACAAGGGGACATTTTCATATTGGTATGACAATATATACATATAATACTTGACAGTTTCCGCCTTTCCCCCGACACTGTGCGGCATATATGACACCAACACTCATACCAGAACCCCAAGAAATAACCTTCACAACCGGATTCCTGTACCTGCCTTCCCCTTCCTCTATTAAAGAGAAAACAAAGGTCATCAAGGACTCCAGCCTCAAAGAAGAAGAATGCAAGATTTCTATAACTCACGACAAAATAACTATAACCGTCGGCTCACCACGAGCAGAGTTCTATGCCCGCAAAACACTGTCCCAGATAGACCGCCAATCTGGCAAACACCACCTGCCACTTGTCGAAATACACGATTGGCCCGATTTTAACGACAGAGGCATCCTGTACGACGTAACACGAGGACGCGTCCCTAAAATAGAACAACTCATTCAACTTGCAGACGAATTATCAAATTACAAGGTCAACCAGTTGCAATTATACATAGAACACGCATTCAAATTCTCCAAACACCCCGCAATACACAAGGGCTCATCCCCTCTTACACCTGCCAATATCAAGAAATTGGATAAAGAATGCCGAAAACGTCATATTGAACTGATTCCCGCACTCGCATCTTTCGGACATATGTCCAATATCCTCTCAAAACCGGAATATCAACACCTTGCCGAAGACCTGGGCGTCGGCGAATACACATCAAAACGGGCAGCTAAAATGCCCGAATGGTTCCAAGGCAGAAAAGGTTGGTCACTGGCTCCAGCAAACAAGGACACCTACAAATTTCTCGATTCCCTGTTCTCAGAACTGCTGCCCTGCTTCAGTTCAGACAAGATAAACGTCTGCTGCGACGAAGTATGGGATATGGGCCTGGGCCAAAGCCGCAAGATGTGCACAGACAAAGGCAGCGCAGGCCTCTTTCTCTATCACGTCAAGAAACTCCGCTCACTCGCCAGCAAATATGACAAAAAAATCATGCTGTGGGGCGATATGCTGCGAAAACACCCAGCCATCATGAAACAACTTCCAAAAGATATCATAGTGATGGACTGGGCTTACGAAGCCAAACATAAGTTCAATACTATCAAGAAACTTACAAAATCAGGCCACAAAACCTACGCCTGCCCAGGAACATCATCATGGGCATCCCTCTTTCCACGCATTCACGAGGCCGAAAAGAATATCCACGGCTTCGCTAAAGCCGGCTTGGAACACGGCGCTACCGGCCTGCTCACAACCGATTGGGGCGACGGCGGACATTACAACTTCATGGAATTCTCATGGCACGGATACCTATACGGAGCCGAACAGGCATGGAACTGCAAGGCAACACAGGAAACATTCACCAGACGTTTCTGCAATCTGCTCTTATCAATCAACTCACCTGAATTCTCGAAGGCCGTAACCAGCCTGGGGAACATCACTCACCCGTCAATCCAGCCATGGTACCAAAGTATATGGCAACACGTCCTCTTCGCAGCACCAGATAACGACATCTTCCACAAGGAAACAGGTATGCTGACCGCCGACCTGGGCGCTCACGCGTCAACAAAGCTATTAAAAATACAGGAAGTCTTCACCGAACATGCCAAGGAAAAGGGCGCAGATCCACTCGAAATTCTCCCATACTGGGCATACGCCATCGATTGCCTCATCTGCGCAACCAACAAACTGGCAATGTACGGACCAGGCGGGTCAATCACCCCTGCTAAACGTGCAAAATTGAGAAAAGAGCTCAGATCACTCGCCAGCCGATTCGAAAAACTCTGGCTCGCCAGAAATAACCGCTCAGAAATCAACATCACGCTCAAACGATTCGCCCAAACCATCTCAGACTGCTAACCCCCCCTTACCCAGACCGTGGGACTGTGGACTGCAGGACAGTCAAATCACCCTCCCCACTTCGATATTCATTATTCGACATTCGATATTCGATATTCTCCCCCTCCCACAATCCACAGTCCACAATCCACAATCCACCGTCCACAATCCACAATCCACCGTCCACCGTCCACAGTCTCTTCATCCCATTATTTAATTGACCTTCCCGGCCATGCAATATAATGTCTCGTTTCTTGATTTGAACACACTTAATAATAGGGGATAGAACTATGATAGTATCAACACAAAAACTCTTCGAACACGCTTATGGGAAATACGCAGTTGGCGCATACAATATCAACAACGCTGAACAGATAATGGGACTATTCAAAGGTAATATGGACAGCAAAGCCCCGTTTATCGTTCAGCTCTCCAAGGGCGCCCGTTCTTACACCGATAAACGCCTGCTCGAAGCCATGATCAGAGCCGCAGATGAAATCTTTCCAGACGCTGTATTCGCAGTACACCTCGACCACGGTGACGAGGAAGCATGCATGGACTGCATCGAAAGCGGTTTCTACAGCTCAGTAATGATCGATGCAAGCCACGCAGAATTCGACGAAAATATCGCCATCTGCAAACGCGTAGCCGATGCCGCACACGCAAAGAACATCTCAGTCGAAGCCGAACTCGGACAGCTCGGTGGCGTTGAAGAACACATACAAGTCGACGAAGCTGACGCAAAACTGACCGACCCCGCACAGGCAAAGGAATTCGTAGAACGCTCAGGCGTTGACTCGCTCGCATGCGCAATCGGCACAAGCCACGGCGCCTTCAAGTTTTCAGGAACGCAGGGACTTCACTTCGACGTACTCGAAGATATCCAAAAAGAACTCCCTGGCTTCCCTCTGGTAATGCACGGCTCAAGCTCTGTTCCTCAGGACGAAGTAGAACGCATCAATGCCGCAGGCGGCAAAATGGGCGGAGCCAAGGGTGTTGACGCAGCTCAATTTATCCCTGCATCCAAGCTGGGCGTAACTAAAATCAATATCGATACAGACGGCCGCCTGGTATGGTGCCGCGTACATCGCGAAAGTTTCAGGGACAACCCGGAAATCTTCGACCTGCGCCCCGCCGGCAAGATCTTCATGGAAGAATACGCCAAATACATCGCTCATAAAAACGAAGCTCTCGGAAGCGCAGGCCAGCTCGATAGCGTACGCGAATTTATCAACGCATAAGAATTTAAAGCGCGAAGAACTAAAAATTGAGTTTAGAGGTAAGCGGCTTGGGGTATACACCCCTTGCCGTTCGCCACGTAAAGACATCACAAGGAGAAGACATGGCCGATAAGAATACCGTAATGATTGACGGCAATACAGCCGCCGCAACAGTAGCTCACGCGCTCAGCGAAATATGCGCTATCTACCCCATCACCCCATCGTCAGGCATGGGCGAATCCGCGGACGAATTCAGCGCCGCAGGCATAGAAAACATTTGGGGAACAATTCCTAACGTATTCGAAATGCAGTCAGAAGGTGGAGCCGCCGGCACCGTACACGGCGCACAGACAACCGGCGCCCTAACTTCTACATTCACGGCCTCACAGGGTCTACTCCTGATGATTCCTAATATGTATAAGCTCGCAGGCGAACTCGCCAGCACAGTCTTCCATGTGTCAGCCCGCTCTCTGGCATGCCAGGGCCTCTCGATCTTCGGCGACCATTCAGACGTAATGTCCGTACGCCAGACAGGCTTTGCAATGCTCGCGTCATCCAGCATACAGGAAATCGCGGATCTCGCATTGATCTCCCATGCAGCAACACTGGAGACAAGATTACCTTTCCTCCATTTCTTCGACGGCTTCCGTAATTCACACGAAATCCAGAAGATCGATATGATCACTCGCGACACTATTCGCGCAATGATCGATGACGACCTCGTAATCGCTCACAGAAAACGTGGACTAACACCTGACGCTCCAATGATCAGGGGCACAGCCCAAAACCCGGACGTGTACTTCCAGGGTCGTGAGACAGTCAACAAGTACTACGACGACGCACCCGGCATAGTACAGAAAAACATGGATAAACTGGCCAAGCTGACAGGCCGCCAGTACAAACTTTTTGATTACGTTGGTGCTGAGGATGCAGATTAAGTCATCGTAATGATGGGTTCAGGAGCCGATACAGCTCACGAAACCGTCGAGTATATGAACCAACAGGGCGCAAAAGTGGGTGTAATCAAAGTACGGCTCTATCGCCCATTCGACACCAAAGCCTTTGTCAAATCTTTCCCGGATACAGTAAAATCCATCGCCGTGCTCGACCGCACAAAAGAACCCGGCTCCCTTGGCGAACCACTCTATACAGACATACGCACAGCCATAGGCGAAGCCATGCACAACAAGTGGGTTAAATTCAACGACTACCCTGTCATTGTCGGCGGTAGATACGGACTGGGTTCAAAAGAATTCACACCAGCAATGGTCAAAGCTGTGTTCGAAAATCTGGACGCCGCAGAACCTAAAAACCATTTCACGGTTGGAATCAATGACGACGTCACAAGCACCAGCATAGCCGTCGACCACTCATGGATGATCAAACAGGAAGGCCGTATCGAATGCATGTTCTACGGACTGGGCTCAGACGGTACAGTCGGAGCAAACAAAAACTCGATCAAGATCATTGGTAGCGATACAGACAACTTCGCTCAAGGCTACTTCGTCTATGACTCAAAGAAAGCCGGCGCAATGACCGTGTCTCACCTCAAGTTCGGGCCTAAACTAATCAGAAGCCCATACCTCTGCAACAACACAGACTTTGTCGCATGCCACAACTTCTCATTCCTTGAAAAGTACGACATGCTCGCAAACGCCAAGGACGGCGCTGTATTCCTACTTGCAAGCCCAGTGGCGGCCGACGAAGTATGGGATCACATCCCCGACCAAGTCGCACAGCAGATTATCGACAAGAAGATCAAGCTGTACGTGATCGACGCCATGCACCTGGCAAAGAAATTAGGCCTGGGCGCTCGCATCAACACAATCATGCAGACATGCTTCTTTTCCATATCCGGCGTACTTGAAAGCGACAAGGCTATCGAGTCACTCAAGAAGGCTATAAAGAAGACTTACGGCAAAAAGGGCGACGATATAGTCCAGTCCAACTTCGACGCTGTAGACGGCGCCGTTGCTTCACTAAAGGAAGTAACCGTGCCGAGCGCACCTGCAGGAAAGGCGAAAATGCCGCCTACCGTGCCAGCAAACGCTCCTGAGTTTGTAAAGAACGTAACAGCGACTATCATGGAACAGAAGGGTGACAACCTTCCTGTCAGCGCTATACCGGCTGACGGAACATGGCCAACAGCCACAACGCAATACGAAAAGAGAAATATTGCGTTCGAAGTCCCCGAATGGGATCCGTCAGTCTGCATACAATGCGCCCAGTGTTCTATAGTATGCCCACACGCTGCAATCAGAACAAAAATTAACAACCCCTCAGATCTCGAAGGCGCACCGGCTGACTACCAGTCCGTAGATGCCACCGGAAAAGCATTTGAAGGCAAAAAGTGGACTGTTCAGATCGCTCCCGAAGATTGCACAGGCTGTGGCGCTTGCGTAGACCGCTGCCCTGCCAAACAGAAGGATCCTGAAACAAAGGAATCGACAGGACGCAAGGCTATCAATATGGTCGAGCAGCTTCCTATCCGCGAGAAGGAAGCAAAAAACTACGAGTTCTTCCTCTCTCTGCCTGAAGCTGATCCGGCTGAAATCAACATGGCATCAGTCAAAGGCAGTCAGCTCTGCAAACCTCTGTTCGAATACTCCGGCGCTTGCGCGGGCTGCGGCGAGACCGCATACGTCAAACTGCTAACGCAGCTCTTCGGCGACCGCACCATGATTGCTAACGCAACAGGATGCTCTTCTATCTACGGAGGCAACCTGCCGACTACACCATATTGCACACGTGATGACGGACGTGGCCCCACATGGTCAAACTCACTGTTCGAGGATAACGCTGAGTTTGGTCTCGGCTTCAGGCTCACTGTCGACAAGTTCAACGAATATGCACTTGAACTTCTCGAGAAGGTCACAAACGGAACAATCGAATGCAGCTCGGTAACCAAGGACCTGGCAGAAGCTATAAAAGGCGCCGATCAGTCAACCCAGGTCGCTATCGAAGAGCAGCGCGCGCGCATCGTAGAGCTCAAAGCAGCTCTCGCTAAATGCGATTGCAACGAGTGCAAACATCTCAAATCAGTGGCAGACTACCTCGTCAAGAAGTCTGTCTGGATCGTCGGCGGCGACGGCTGGGCATATGACATCGGTTACGGCGGTCTTGATCACGTACTTGCATCAGGCGAGAACGTCAACGTGCTCGTAATGGACACTGAAGTCTACTCGAACACCGGCGGACAGGCATCCAAGGCAACACCTATGGGTGCTGTGGCAAAATTTGCCGCATCTGGCAAGCCTCAGATGAAGAAGGATTTCGGCATGATCTCCATGACCTACGGAAACATATATGTTGCCCAGGTCGCAATGGGAGCCAACCCTAACCAGGTTGTAAAGGCGTTTGTAGAGGCAGAAGCTTATAACGGACCTTCAATCATCTTCGCTTACTCTCACTGCATAGCACAGGGCATCAATATGACGACAGGCCTCGAAAACCAGAAAGACGCAGTAGCATCAGGCCACTTCCCGCTCTACAGATATAATCCTGAGCTCAAGAAGGAAGGCAAAAACCCTCTGGTGCTCGACAGCAAAGAGCCGACAATGAAGTTCAGCGAAACTGCACTCAAGGAGAATAGATTCAGGATTCTGACGAAAACCAATCCTGAGAACTCGAAAAAGCTTCTTGCAGAGGCTGACAAACTGTTCGCAGCTAAATACGATCTGCTCCAGAAACTGGCCAATCTAGAGCCATGCGACACTTCTTTATCGTAAGATATTTAAGTTTTGTCTTGGTAAGGCTGAATAGTTATTGTATGTATGAAGCATGTGGGGTCTACACCCCTCATGCATGCATACTAAAGGTGTATTCGAGACTTGATATAAAATAGAAAGCGAGGCCGCTATGACAGAAGAACTCCAGACACTTCTGGATAAAATACAAAAAGACGGTGTAGACAAGGCTGAAAACGATGCCAGCAAGATAATCTCCGAAGCAAACGCAAACGCAAAACAGATTGTCGGCGACGCGGAAAAGAAAGCCCAAACCAAAATGGAAGATGCCGAGCGCGATGCAGTAGCATTCGAAGACAGAGCCAAAAAATCACTTAAGCAGACCGCACGCGATGTTGTCATTTCTGTAGAAGAGTCCATACACACAACTCTGAAGAGTTTTGTGCAAAAGGAAACATCCAGCGAACTCTCACCCGACACACTAAAGAAACTTCTGACAACAGTCGTCGAAGCTTACTGCAAAGACAACGCGGGATCCCCCATCGAAGTCCTGGTGAACCCAGACCAGCAAGCGGAAATCGCCAAGTTCTTCACAGAAAAGTTTGCAAAGGAAATGAAAGACGGATTGGAAATCAAATCAGACAGCACCGTTATATCCGGATTCAAAGTCTCCATCGTCAACGATAAGGTCCAACACGATTTTTCAGGTGAGGCAATAACAGACGCCCTATGCCAGCTTCTCCGCCCACACTTGGCAGAAATCATGAGATCATCTCAGAAAAAATAACGATTTTGACGACTTAACGACCACGCCTGTAGCGGGAACGATTAAAACGACTTTTACGATTTGAACATATAACATGAATTACTACTTTCTGGTTGCCAGTCTGCCGCATATCTCCATCGGAGAAATGCCGGCAATATCTTTTGACGAATTCGCGGGACTATGCTCCGAACACTTGACGAATTCCGATATGGTCACCTTGAACACAATTTTGAACAACAACGAGGCAAGCTCTTCACACCCCTTCATGAAAGCCTGGAATGAAAAGGAAACCCTGTTTCGTAACGCTATATCCAGAATACGAGCAAGCCAACTCAACCGCGAGGACTCAGACTTCACCAGACCCGCCGCATCCTTTGATTCATATGTCGAAAAAGCGGCAATCGAAGCCCTCAGCGAATCCAACCCGCTCGAAAAGGAACTCTCGCTGGACAAACACCGCTGGCAACAACTGGAGGAACTTGAGGGTTTCGGCATGTTCACCATAAAATCAATACTTACATACGCTTTAAAACTTAAAATAGCAGAACGTTGGTCGAAACTCGACAGAGAGAAAGCCAAAATCACAGCAGAAGAACTTGTAAACAAAAATCCAGAACACGTGGAGTAATATATGAAAACAAACATCGGCAAAATTGTCGGAATCAATGGAAACATGATTACCGTTGCCTTTGAAGATGCCATTGCCCAGAACGAAGTGGGCTACGCCGTTGCAGGCGACGAGAAACTCATGTGCGAAGTAGTTCGTATTAGAGGAACTCTTGCCGATATGCAGGTATTTGAAGACACAACAGGTCTTCGTGCAGGGAGTGACGTGGAATTCTCAGGTGATATGCTTTCAGTAGACTTGGGGCCCGGCCTGCTCACTCAGATCTATGATGGTCTCCAAAACCCCCTACCCCGTCTCGCCGAGATGTGCGGGTTCTTCCTGAAACGTGGAACATACCTGCCTGCACTCCTTGACGACCTCAAGTGGGAGTTCACACCAAAAGTGAAGGTCGGCGACACCGTCACAGCTGGCGAAACACTGGGAACCGTTCCGGAAGGCATCTTCGAGCATTGCATAATGGTCCCGTTCTCCTGCCAAGGAACATACCAGGTGGAGAGCATCATCAAAGCCGGCACCTATACAATCAAAGAGACAATAGCAACAATCAAGGATGAAAGCGGCAACACAAGGGACGTTACAATGACCCAGCGCTGGCCCGTAAAGGTTCCCATTAAATGCTATACAGAAAGACTTCGCCCTGTAGACCCACTCGTAACACAGGTGAGAATAGTCGACACATTCTTCCCTGTTGCCAGAGGCGGAACATTTTGCGTTCCGGGTCCATTCGGAGCCGGAAAAACAGTTCTTCAGCAAATAACAAGCCGATACGCCAACGCTGATATAGTAATTATCGCAGCCTGCGGTGAACGTGCCGGCGAAGTCGTGGAAACACTTAGGGAATTCCCGGAGCTCGAGGATCCACGCACCGGTAAAAGTCTCATGGATAGAACTGTTATCATTTGCAACACAAGCTCCATGCCCGTCGCAGCAAGGGAAGCGTCAGTGTATACAGGCATTACCATCGCGGAATACTACAGACAGATGGGTCTCAACGTGCTTCTGCTCGCGGATTCCACATCAAGATGGGCGCAAGCTCTACGCGAAACATCAGGACGCCTGGAGGAAATCCCCGGCGAAGAAGCTTTTCCTGCTTACCTTGAGTCAGTAATCGCTTCGTTCTACGAACGCGGCGGACTCGTAAGGCTCAAGAACGACAAAGAAGGCTCCGTTACTATAGGCGGTACAGTCAGCCCGGCTGGCGGAAACTTTGACGAGCCCGTAACTCAGGGCACGCTGAAAGTAGTGGGCGCATTCCACGGACTCTCAAGAGAACGCTCCGACGCACGCCGCTATCCAGCCATCGACCCTCTCGAGAGCTGGACGAAATACACAAGCGTCGTTCCAAGAGAACAGGTCGAAGCGGCACGATCACTCTTGAGTGAAGGAACAGAAATAGGACAGATGATGAAGGTCGTCGGAGAAGAAGGAACATCGATAGAAGATTTTGTCCTCTATCTAAAAAGTGAGTACCTCGATTCCGTATACCTTCAACAGGACGCTTTTCATGATGTCGACGCCGCAACTCCAGCGGATAGACAAATACACGTCTTCTCAACCATATCTCAAATACTTTTTACGGATATGGATTTCGGCGACCAGGCCGAAGCAAGACGGTTTTTCCACCAGATAACCCAGACAAGCAAAGACTGGAATCGAACCGAGATGGGTTCCGATGATTTTACTAAAACAGAAAAAAAACTCTTGGACATGATATCGGAGGTCACCAAAGATGCATAAAGTTTATCACCGCATAGATAACATCGCAGGAAACGTCGTCAGCATCAAAGCCGACGACGTCCAATACAAGGAGCTGGCAGAAGTCGTCTCCCGAAACGGAAGCTCTCTCGCACAGGTCATCAAGATCAATGGCGACGATGTAGCACTTCAGGTCTTTGCCGGCGCCCGCGGCGTCGCAACAGACGCTCAGGTCCGCTTTCTCGGAAAAACAATGAAAGTTCCGTTTTCAGACGCGCTGCTAGGCCGAGTCTTTACAGGCGGCCGCGACCCGCGCGATAACGGCCCAGCCCTGACGGAAAACATGATCGATATCGGCGGACCTTCAGTTAATCCTGCTAAACGTATTATCCCACGCAATATGGTGCGAACCGGCATCCCTATGATCGATGTGTTCAACACACTCGTCGAATCACAAAAATTGCCCATATTCGCGCGCGCTGGCGAACCATACAACCAGCTGCTGGCACGCATAGCCCTGCAGGCGGAAGTGGATATAATCATCCTCTGCGGCATGGGTCTCAAGCACGACGACTATCTCTATTTCAGAGACACACTGGAGGAAAGTGGCGCTCTCTCTCGAACCGTTATGTTCGTCCATACCGCGTCAGACCCGATCGTTGAATGCATCCTCGCACCCGACGTCGCCCTGGCAGTTGCGGAACAATTCGCACTCCAGGATAAACGTGTGCTCGTACTTATGACAGATATGACCAACTTCGCGGACGCTATGAAGGAAATCGCCATCACTATGGAGCAAATACCTTCCAACCGTGGCTACCCGGGCGATCTCTATAGCCAGCTGGCTTCCAGATACGAAAAAGCTGTGGATTTCGACACCGCAGGCTCCATAACGATTCTGGCCGCCACAACAATGCCGGGCGACGATGTCACCCACCCCGTTCCTGATAACACAGGCTATATCACAGAAGGCCAGTTTTACCTTCGTAACGGACGTATCGAACCGTTTGGCTCACTAAGTCGACTAAAACAACAGGTCAACGGCGACACGCGCGAAGACCATCGGACCATCATGAATACGATGATCCAACTATACGCAAACTTTAAGGAAACCCTCGAGAAACAATCAATGGGATTCCGCATGAGCAAATGGGATAGCAAATTACTCAAATATGGCGAGCGGTTTGAAAAAGAAATGATGGATCTGACCGTAAACATTCCTCTGGAAGAAGCACTGGATCTCGGCTGGCAAATACTGGCCGACTGCTTCGAACCAATGGAAACCGGCATCCATTCGAAACTCATTGAGGATTTTTGGCCCAACTACGCCGAGCAAGCTAAGCGTAGTTAAAAGTTGATAGTTATTAGTTATTAGTTATTAAAATATGTTCTGTGACACATGTCACGTTGTCGCTTCACGCTTCACGTTTCACGTTTCACGAATCGCAAAGCGGTTCTATGGCAAAAATAAAACATACAAAGAATGAGATGAAGGCGCAGTCAGAATCACTGAAACGCTTCAAGCGGTTTCTGCCTATGCTGATTCTGAAAAAACAACAGCTCCAGGCCGAGATTCAGGCCATCGACGCTAAGGTCGAGGAAACACAGGCGGAATATTACAGCATTTCCGGAAAACTTGACACATGGGTAAGCCTCTTCTCAGATAAACCGGTGGATATAAATGAGTATGTCCGACTCAAGGAAGTAAAATCTGAAGAAGGCAATATAGCAGGCGTTCCTATCCCTCTCTTTATCAGCGCCGAGGTAACGAAAAAGGAATACGACCTGTACGATACCCCTCCTTGGGTCGATGACGCTGTGGATACTATAAACGACCTAATCAACCTTCGCGTTAAAAAAGAGATATTTCAGGAACAGAAACGTCTCATCTCCGAAGAACTTCGAGTGACATCGCAACGCGTAAACCTATTTGAAAAAGTCAAGATTCCTGAATGCCAGGAGAACATAAGAGTCATCAAAATCTTTCTCGGGGATGAACAGACCGCCGCCGTTGTACGCGGAAAAATAGCGAAAAAGAGAGAATAATGATAGTTTCGATGAAAAAAATAACCCTGCTCTGCACCGCGGATGACAAGGACGAAACCTTGCGAACACTCCGCTCCCTGGGCGCAGTGCATATAACTCCTGTGACACCGCCACGTAGCGATGACCTCACCAAACTACAAGGAAAACTCAAGCAAGCCAAATCGACGCAGGTAATTCTCGATTCATACCGAAAGAAATCTAAAATACCAGAACAAGAACTCTCCTCTGCTGACAAAACATCCATCATGGATACAGCCGCTGACCTGTTCAAACAGCAAAAACAGCTCGCTACCAGCCTGAACTCCCTGAATAAAGAAAAACTTGCCGCCGAACCCTACGGCAACTTCGACCCTGAAATGATAAACAAACTGCTGGCAAAGGGTCTGCACATAAAACTCTTTCATGTATCGAAAAAACAAAACATCCCCACACCCGAAGGAACTCAAATGTTCCTGCTTAGCCAAAATTCCGACGACCAATATATTGCGCTCGTCGGTCAGGAAGACTTCGAATTTGACGGACAGGAAGCGCCTCTGCCTGAGCGCCCCCTTAACGAAATAATCGACAATATCAAGACAACATCCAACGATTTGGTCACCACTGAAGATCAACTGGCGGCTTTGAGCAAAAATCAGGATGCCGTAAAGGCCGTTGTGTCAGAGCTGGAGGCCGACATTGAACTTATCGAAACAAGAGAAGGCATGGGGATCTCTTCCGGTATTGTCTATATCCAGGGGTTCTGCCCTGACAACCTCACGAATTTGCTTCTCGAGAAATCAAAACAACATGGCTGGGGAATAATTATCGATGAACCCGCAAATGATGAGCCTGTCCCTACCCTGATAAAAAGCCCCGCGTGGGTCAAACCTATCAAAAGCCTCTTCACAATGCTGGACATACTCCCAGGCTATACCGAGATAGACATCAGACCTGTATTCTATATCTTTTTCGGACTCTTCTTTGCCATGCTGGTCAACGATGCCGGGTACGGGCTTTTGTTTCTGATATCTGCCTGCATCTTTCGCGGCATATTCAAGAAAGCACCTTCCGGGCCTTTTGTACTGGTAGGTATATTAAGTATATGCGCCATCATATGGGGTGTTTTAACAGGTAGCTACTTCGGCATCGAACACCTGCCGCCCCTGCTGGACAATGCCAGGATAGAGTGGCTTCATAGCGAAGAAAATATTATGCTCTTCGCGTTCCTTATCGGAGCAGTTCATCTAACTATAGCGCACGTATGGAGAGGTATTCTAATGATAAACAGCACTCGCGCTCTAGGTCAGCTTGGCTGGATATTCGTTACTTGGTGCTGTTACTTCCTGTCGCGCTCTCTTATCCTGGGAATTGACAAGCCTTTCTATTTCTGGGGTCTCGGAATAACCGGACTCTCGCTTGTTGTTCTGTTCATCATTCCAGTCAAGCACCTGAAAACCGAATGGGCCGATCTTGTCATGCTACCATTCGACGCTGTCGGAAATTTCGCTGACCTTGTATCTTATGTCCGCCTGTTCGCCGTAGGAAGCGCCTCACTTGCCGTCGCAGAAGCATTTAATGAATTGGCAATTGGAAACGGTATTGACTCCATTGGCTCCGGCATCAAGGCTGTCGTTATATTGCTGTTCGGGCATATTCTCAATATAATATTGGCCCTCATGAGTATCTTGGTTCACGGCGTCAGACTTAACACACTGGAGTTTTCAGGACATATCGGACTCGAATGGTCCGGCTTCAAATACAAGCCTTTCGCAGAACAAACAACTGGAAATGAAGAATAGTAAAAAGTAAATTATCAACATAAAAAGGAGGAAGTAATATGTTTTTCGAATCAATCTCAGATATGGACCCAGCAGTCCAGAAGGAAGTAATATCAGCACTGGGTAAAGCAGGTGCTGCATTCGCTATAAGCTTTGCAGCTATCGGCTCTGCACTTGGAACTGGAGCCGCGGGTATATCGGCCGTTAACGCATGGAAGAAATGCTATGCGCAAAACAAAATGGCGCCGTTTATGCTCGTTGCATTCGTTGGAGCACCGCTGACTCAGACAATTTATGGAATGATCGTTATGAACGCCATTCTTGAAGCAGCTAAAGGTGCCGCAATGTACCATAACCTCCTCTTGGGCGGGCTGGCAGCTGGTATTGCCATAGCCATGTCCGCATGGATGCAGGGACGCGCAGGTGCAGGCGCTTCTGACGCACTGGCTGAAACCGGAAAAGGCTTCGTCAACTATCTTATGGTGCTCGGTGTAATAGAAACCGTAGCCCTGTTTGTTATGGTCTTCATCAAAAATGCAGTAACATGATCAGATAACTTTAACAGCCGCGCCGGGATAAAACCCGGCGCGGCATATCCTAAATAGACCGGGCTTATATGACCCCTGAAATGCTAAACGAATTTTTTATGTCCATGGGCAAACTGTCGGCAGCACTCACCATCTGCCTCAGCGCCATTGGTTCCTCTCTGGGCACTGGCGCTGCAGGAATGGCCGCAGCCGGCGCATGGAAAAAATGCTACATGCAAAGCAAGATAGCCCCGTTTATGCTTGTTGCATTCGTTGGCCTACCCTTGACCCAGACGATTTACGGCATGATCGTTATGAACGCAATAATCAGGTCAGTGGAGCAAAATGATGGAGCCGCCTTCATCCCTATAGCCGGATTATTCGCAGGAGCAGCAATGGGACTGGCATCCTGGCTGAAGGGGAAAGCAGGAGCAGGAGCCGCCGATGCCCTGGCCGAAACAGGGAGAGGCTTTATTAATTATTTAATGATTCTGGGCGTAATAGAAACCGTTTCACTGTTTGTCATGGTGTTTGTAACCAAAACACTGGTCTGATCAATAAAACTTCAGATTTCAAACACCTGAAAACAGTTTTCTACTTGAGATTTTCGAGTCTTTGACTATTATAGCGCATTGCATTTTTGAAAGAAGATAATGACTGAATACGTACTTATAATCATCGGCGCTGTACTGGTAAACAACTTCGTCCTGACCCGTTTTCTCGGCATCTGCCCCTTCCTTGGCGTATCAAAGAAACTAGACACCGCACTCGGTATGTGCGGCGCAGTTATTTTCGTCATGACAGCCGCCTCAGCCGTTACTTGGCTTATCTCTCGCTTCATCCTTTCTGCCGACGGAATTTTTTATACTGACCTCCAATACATGCAAACCATAGCATTCATCCTGGTTATAGCCTCTTTCGTTCAGCTGGTGGATATCGCCATGAAGAAAATCGTGCCCGCCCTTCACGGCGCACTGGGTATCTTTCTCCCCCTGATCACCACCAACTGCGCCGTCATGGGCGTAGCCATACTGAATGTTCAGCTCAAGTACAATTTCATGAAAGCCGTCGTCTTCGGCTTCGCAGCTTCTCTCGGCTTCTCACTGGCCCTTATTATCTTTACCGGACTCAGAGAAAAAATCGACAGAGCAAACCCGCCCAAGGCTTTCCAAGGCGTAGCAATAGCTTTAATCACAGCAGGCCTATTGAGCCTGGCCTTCATGGGCTTCGCAGGATTGGTAAAATGATATGCACCCAGTACTGACAACAACTTTGGCAATAGGCGGCGTCGGAGCCGCATGCGGCGGCGCACTCGCTATGGCCGCAAAATTCCTGGCTGTCCATGAGGATCCGCGCATCGAAGAAACGGCAAACCTCCTTCCGGGCGCTAACTGCGGCGGCTGCGCATATGCCGGCTGCGCCGATTACGCAAAAGCAATCATTCTGGATGACGCCGAAATCAACCTCTGCGCACCTGGCGGCGAATCAACCCTCTGCGCACTCGCCGCGATGATGGGCGTCGAAGCTTCTGCCGCAGAAAAAAAAGTCGCTATAGTCCTCTGCGGCGGTGATAGCGACAAGGCACCACGCAAGTTCGCCTACAACGGCATCGCCGACTGTACCGCAGCCAACTCAACAGGCGCCGGCGATAAGAAATGCGCCTACGGATGCCTCGGCTACGGAAGCTGCTCGCGTGCATGCCCAACCGGCGCGATAGAAATCTCCAAAGGACTGGCTACAATCCACCCGGAACTCTGCATCGGCTGCGGAGCCTGCGTAAAAACATGCCCCCGCAAACTCATACACATGATTCCAGCATCACGTACAATGCACATCCTGTGCAGTTCAAAGGACAAAGGCCCCATTGTCAAGAAAGCCTGTTCTGTCGGATGTATAGGCTGCACCAAATGCACAAAAATGGTTGAGGACGAGGCAATCACAATGCAAGGACCTCTGGCCATAGTCGATTATACAAAGGATTATACCAACGAGGAAACAATAGAAGCCTGCCCCGGCAAATGTATTAAGAAGGTTCCCGCCGTCGCCAAGGCTATGGCGGGCAGGCAAGGCTCAACGGTTGATTGAATGTAATGAAGATTGAAAATGCACAATTTAGAGTAGACGGAGGTATTCACCCCGTATACAACAAGCACCTGGCAAAGGATAACGCTATCCAGGCTATGCCCCTGCCCTCACTGCTTCGCGTATCAATGTCTCAACACCTTGGCGCACCCGCTAAACCTGTAGTAGCCAAGGGCGATACAGTCCTTCGCGGTCAAATAATAGGCGAACCGGCAGGCTTTATATCCGCCGCAGTCCACGCCCCCACTTCCGGCACCGTCAAGGCTATTGTCCAGGCCCCAACAGCAACAGGGCAATCCGTTGCAGCTGTCGAAATCGAACCCGACTGCGAAGATAAATGGCGCGACGATATCAAAGGCAACCCGAACTGGGAATCACTCGAAGTCAAAGAACTTATCGATCTCGTCTCAGACGCAGGCGTAGCAGGTATGGGCGGAGCAGGCTTCCCCACCCACGTCAAACTCTCCCCTCCACCAAACAAAACAATAGATACCCTGATTATCAACGGCGCCGAATGCGAACCATACCTCACCGCCGATAACAGATTAATGATCGAACAGGCTGAGAACATCTGGACGGGCTGTCGTATCATCATGAAAATACTCGGCGCACAAACCGTCCGCGTCGCCATAGAAGACAATAAACCCGAAGCCATAGAAGCAATGGAAATGGCAATGGCAAGCACTGAAGGCAATGTTGCTATAGTCAAATTAAAGACCGAATACCCACAGGGCGCAGAAAAACAACAGATCTTCGCCATAACAGGCAAGGAAGTCCCCTCCGCCGGACTCCCAATGGATGTCGGAGCAGTCGTGGAAAACGTCGGAACCACCCTCGCTGTCTGGGATGCCGTAGTCAACGGAAAGCCCCTGACAGAACGTGTCACTTCCGTCACAGGAACACCCGTGAGCAAACCTGGCAACATCCGCAACCGAATCGGAACATCTTATGGGGATCTTATCGAATTCTGCGGAGGAACAGAGGGCGATACCGCAAAAATAATTTCAGGCGGGCCAATGATGGGCTTTGCCCAGAGCTCACTCGAAGTCACAACAACAAAGACGACATCAGGACTGCTCCTACTGCCTCCAAAACTCGTCACCAACTATAGCTCTACCCCCTGCATATCCTGTGGACGTTGCGTAGACGGCTGCCCAATGTACCTCATGCCATGCGAACTCAGCCAGATGATCGAAGCCGAGGACTATAGCGCAGCCAGAGAAATCAACCTTATGGACTGTATAGAATGCGGATGCTGCGCCTTCCAATGCCCAGCTCACCGCCCACTCGTCCAACACATGCGCCAAGGAAAAGGACAGGTAATGATAATGATGCGGGAAGAAAAAGAGAAAGAAGCAGAAAAAACAAAGGATTAGAAAAACAATTTGCCTGCCGAAGGCAGGCCCGCCTGTGGCGGGAACAACTCAACAACTCAACGATTTGAACGAATTAATATGACCGAAGAAAAAACAAAAGAAACAGAGCCCACATATATCGTAAGCTCCTCTCCGCACGCCCACTCAGGTGACTCTGTGCAGAGAATCATGCTCGATGTCATCATCGCCCTGATTCCAGCTCTTGCTGTCGCAATCTACTTCTTCCGCATGGATGCCGTAAAACTTGTATCCGTCTGCGTCGTATCATGCGTCATCACTGAACTTGTTTGCAGAAAGTTAATGAAGCGTGACGCTGGCGTAATGGATTTCAGTGCCATCATCACCGGCCTACTCCTCGCATTCAATCTCCCGCCAAGCCTGCCGCTATGGATGGCAGTCGTCGGCTCCGTAATAGCCATAGGTATAGCCAAACAGGTCTTCGGCGGACTTGGTTACAACCCTTTCAACCCAGCCCTGATCGGCCGGGTTGCATTACTGATCTCTTTCCCCGCCGCAATGACAACATGGTACGCACCATTTGACAGCACCACATCCGCTACGGCACTTGGTACGCTCAAGGAACAAGGCGTTTACGGATTTGATGACGCCATGGCCCTTAACTACTTTACCGGCAACATGAACGGCTGTATCGGTGAGGTGTCCGCTGCTGCCCTGCTTCTTGGCGGTGCATATCTCCTCATGCGCAAAGTCATCACATGGCATATCCCCGTCAGCTACCTGGGAACAGTTGCCCTGATCGCAGGAATTATGTGGCTCATAAACGACGATTTCAATATGCCACCTCATTTCCACCTGCTCGCCGGCGGAGTCATGCTGGGAGCCATCTTTATGGCAACAGATATGGTCACATCCCCAGTAACCAGAAAAGGAATGCTGATCTTCGGTATCGGATGCGGCGTCCTGACAATGCTTATACGTAAATGGGGCGGTTATCCTGAGGGCGTCAGCTTCGCCATTCTCCTCATGAACGCCGTGGCTCCTCTCATTAACAGAGCCACTAAACCAAGGGTATTTGGAGTTAAGAAAGCGTAATGAAAGATATTGCTAAACTTATAATCGTTCTGACAATCATTTGCGCCGTATCTGGGTCTTTGATGGCACTTGTCAACGACATGACCAAAGACCTCATACGCGAGGCTAATGAAAGAGCAAAACTCGAAGCAATGAAGAGCGTACTGCCGGAATTCGATAACAACCCTGTCGAAGACGCAAAAGTAATTTCGGCAAACGGTAAAGACTGGACCTTTTTCGTCGCAAAACAAAAATCTCAATTCGTAGGCGCAGCATTTGCATCAACATCTCATAAAGGCTACAGTGGCGACATTCACGTCATGATCGGCGTCACTGCAGAAAATAAAATCCTGGCAATCGAAATCCTGACACCTCATAAGGAAACACCAGGACTCGGCGCCAAAATCACGGGATATGACTTCCGTCGCAAATTTATCGGCAAGGACATAAATGAAAACGAAACAAAATGGGCAGTAGCCAAGGATGGTGGCGATATTGACCAGATCAGTGCAGCTACAATATCTTCTCGCGCTGTGGTTGAAGCCGTCAAACAGGGACTCGATATTTTTATCGCAAATGAGGATGAAATAAAGAAATGACATTCTACAATGAAATGATAAAAGGACTCTGGAAGGAAAACCCTATCTTCCGTCTCGTCCTCGGCATGTGTCCCACCCTCGCTGTAACAACTTCTGTCGAAAATAGCCTCGGCATGGGCTTCGCGGCATCATTTGTCCTGATCTGCTCCAACATCGTTATCGCACTGCTCAGAAACCTGATACCATCCAAAGTACGTATACCCTGCTTTATCGTAATCATCGCCACATTTGTCACAATAGTGGATATGCTGATGAACGCCTTCGCCCATGAACTCCATAATAACCTCGGCCTCTTTATACCACTCATTGTTGTAAACTGTATCATCCTCGGCCGCGCAGAAGCATTTGCATCCAAAAACCCCGTAATGCTCTCCATAGCCGACGGCATCGGCATGGGCATAGGTTTCACACTCGGACTCACCGTCCTGGGCCTCTGCAGAGAAATACTCGGAGCCGGCAGCATCACACTCTTCCAACAAGCCGGACTTAAATGGGAAATTGGCTGGTTAGCCGACAAAACAATGATTCTAATGATATTAGCGCCAGGCGGCTTTATAGCTCTCGGCTGCCTGCTCGGATTCATGAACCATATACAAAGCCTTATAGCCCGCGCTAAAGGCAAAGCATTCACACCACCTCAACACCTCGACTGCCGCCACTGCACCATCTGCAAGTGGGGAGAGTAATTTTGTAAGGGAAACCCCTACAAAAAAATCAGGGTTTCCCCGACAGACAAAGATTTCTTCATATGCTATCTTTTCTAAATGAGATTTGCATTTGTATCCGATATTCATGCTAACCTGCAAGCATGGAACGCTGTTCTTGTCGATATCCGATCTAATAATATCGATCATATAATCTGCCTTGGTGATATAGTTGGGTACGGGCCCAACCCTGCAGAAGTTCTCAAATCCATACACAGCAATGTCGACCATATTCTGCTCGGCAACCACGATGCTGCTGTTTGCGAAAAAATGGATTCAACGCTTTTTAATGACCATGCCAGAGAAATGATTGATTGGACAATCTCGAATCTCAACAAAAACGCAATTGATTTTCTCGCAGATCTGCCGCTGGTACTAAAAAGCAGTCTTTTCCGGTGTACACACGGAGAATTTTCTACCCCGGGTGCATATAATTACATATTCAGCGCTGAAGACACTTTAGCGTCACTGCAAGACACAAAAGAACCTCTGCTCTTTGTCGGGCATACACATGAACCCGCCTTATACATACTAGACAATACAACACATGCAGTTGAAGAATTTGCGGTCACGGATATAAAGATTAGAGAGAACGAACGTTATCTTATCAACATAGGTTCAGTTGGCCAGCCACGCGACAATGACGCCCGAGCAAGCTACTGCATGTTGGACACAAAGACCAAGACAATACAATGGCGACGAATACCATTCGATATCGATGCCTATTGGCAAGCTCTCGGAAACATAAATATGCCAAACGCCAGAGAACACATGCAATGGAAGGATCCTAGACAAAATACCGAATCGCTCAGAGAAGCTATGGATTTCTCGCCACCTACCGAAAAAACTGCGCCTATACAAAACACTGTAGAGTCAGTATCAATACATGATCTCCAGAAAAAAGCGAAACACTGGAAACAACTGACGATTACAATTCT
Source organism: Lentisphaerota bacterium (assembly GCA_030590485.1). Classification (GTDB taxonomy): domain Bacteria; phylum Verrucomicrobiota; class Kiritimatiellia; order UBA8416; family JAUUYL01; genus JAUUYL01. The sequence goes on from JAUUYL010000042.1 coordinate 20,967, forward strand.
ATTAACCGCCATGCTCTCCGTTGGAATCATCACCACTCTCGTGTTACATAGCAGATTAAAAGCTAAAACATTTACCATCGAGCATCACAGCACGCAAACAGGAGACGCGGGAGGAATAAACATTCCCGAATGGCACGTACATCTAACCAACAAACACCGACAAACGGCAGAAAACACAGATTCAAGTCTGAACGCTTCGGCTTTGATTCTGACATCCATAGCCCAAGAGGACTCTATACGGTTATCTACTCATTCAATAAAAGTACGCAAAAATGACAAATTCCGTATCACTGCCGAATTCCTGAAAAGCCCTGATTTCAGAGGCTATATTGCACTCAGTATCGACCTCACAAAAACAGAGAAACAAGGCACATCTGTTCTGAAAAAGTACATAACAAAAGAACCATCCATAAAACGCAAAAATGGCTGGATGCAAGCCAAGCACACATTCAAAACACCATCAGACACATCATCGATAACCCTGAACATATGCGGACAGTTCAGCGGCAAGGTAAAGATCAGGGAAATTGGAATACACAGAATTGCAGATCACAGGCACAGGCTTCGCTAATGTGAGATAATTATATTCACATGATATCTTGCTTTGGATTTGACTAACGAGAATAATTCGTTAAAGTTCACTTTTCTTAATCGGGGTGTAGCGCAGCCTGGTAGCGCGCTTCGTTCGGGACGAAGAGGTCCTGGGTTCAATTCCCAGCACCCCGACCAAATTTAATTACCCAAACTTTGCAATGGGGCGGGAATTCTGCCGCCGCGGCGCACAAACTCTTCTGCGCCACCCGGACAGTTGACCTGAACAATCGTACCAGACCCGAACAGACCACCAAAATCAACCTTATCTCCGACCTTACCGCCGGGAACCGGAATAATCCGCACAGCCGTCGTCTTGCGATTAATGATACCTATAGCCGCTTCATCCATGATGATTCCACTTATCAGCTCAGGCCTGATATCTCCCGGCATCAGAATCATATCCAACCCCACAGAACATACCGCAGTCATAGCTTCCAACTTCTCAATCGTAAGATCACCGTTCTCAACAGCAGCAGATAAAGCATGGTCTTCCATGACCGGTATAAATGCACCCGACAAACCCCCTACCGAACTTGACGCAAATGCGCCACCCTTCTTGACTGCGTCATTCAATAATGCCACCGCAGCCGTAGTTCCAGGTGCGCCAAGCCGCTTAATGCCCATAGCCTGATATATCTCACCCACACTATCACCCACCCTCGGCGTAGGCGCCAACGATAAATCAACCACTCCAAACACAACAGATAAACGCTTGGCTACCTCACGACCAATCAGCTCACCCGCACGAGTCACCCTGAACGCCGTATGCTTTACCTCTTCAGCAATATCATCAAGCGTACAATCAGGATTCTCCAATTTCAACCGCTCAACAGCACGCGCCACAACCCCGGGCCCACTCACACCAACATTTATCACGCATTCAGGCTCACCAGCACCAAGGTAAGCACCCGCCATAAATGGACTGTCTTCAGGAATATTAGCAAACACAACAATCTTAGCAGCACCAAACCCACTGTTGTCACTCGTAGCCTCAGCAATATCAAGAATCGCTTTACTGACAAGATTAATCGCGTCCACATTCATTCCGGCCTTGGTCGTCCCCACATTAACAGACGCACATACCCGCTGAGTCGACGAAAGCACCTCAGGCAAAGATTCTATTAACATCCGCTCCGCTGGCGTCATCCCTTTGTGAACCAACGCACTGAAACCACCTATAAGATCAATCCCGACAGACTCCGCTGCAGAATCAAGAGCCTTCGCAATTTCAAGCGCATCTTCTTTTTGACGCCCCTCAAGAAGAATACTCACAGGTGAAACTGCAAGCCGCTTGTTTACTATCTGCAACCCATACTCAACATTCAAATCGTCACAAACAGCCACAAGCCGACCACAACGCTGTGCTATCTTCTCCTTGATCGCCCGTGCAGTCTCTGCAATATCATCACGCCGACAGTCGTTGAGATTGATACCCATCGTAACTGTGCGAACATCGAGATTCTCCTCCTGCATCATGCGCAGGGTAGTCATCACTTCACTTTTGCCAATCATTTAAACACCTCACCGTAAAAGAGACTTTATCGGCCCGACTTCGTTGGTCGCCCTGAAAATATTCTCGTGCCGTATACTCGCATTCATGCCTAAATCAATCAATTCACGCTTCAAATCAATCTGAAGCTGCCTGACATCAACACCTCTGGGAACCGTTATCTTCCCTATATAACTGACACTTCCCCCATCAAAACAAGACGCCCAATCCTCTATGTTAATCGATCGGTCAGCCAGAAACCCAGTAGTTTTCTTGAGTATGCCCGGCTTGTCATCGCCAACAACGATCATCATGTAAACCTCACCATCAACAACAGGTGCCGGCTTGGCCATCTCACTACAAGCCTGAACGATAATCGATAACTCACCAACTCCGAAATTAGACTCAATAGCCGCCTCTATCGCCTTTGGCTCACATTCCGAATCAAATGTTGCCGTCAGAATGACAGAGAAATACCCCTCAACTACCGTCTGACTTATGTCATCAATGTTAGCGCCCATATCAGTTATGGCAGATGTTATCCCGCGCATAATACCAGGACGGTCAGAAACCATTACGGATACTACATATTTAGCTTTCTCAGTCATCCAATCTTCCTTAATGATGCTTCATAAATAAGCCAGCATGCTCGGCAAACCAACTATCATCACCAAGCATTCCTTTGTCAATAAGCAGACAAAGCGCCGTCACCGCAGCAGCAGCAATAAAAACACCTATAACATTGGCGACGGCAAACTTCCGCTTATCCAAACCAAGCAGATACGATCCAAACGCACCCGTATACACACCAGACCCAGGAAGAGGTATCCCAATAAAAAATGCCACACCAAATTCACCATACTTCTCAACATACGGATGTATCTTCGTCCGCGTCTTCTCAAGAATCGGCCAGATCATGCGCTCAAACCAGCCCCATTTCCTGACAAACGTAAAAGCCGGACCCATAATCCCAAAAACCACCCAACCGAGAATGATATTCGCCACAACACAAATTGCAACCACTACCGGCCACGATACCGTCTCGGCCATCTTGAAAATCCCCATCGGAATAGACGCCCTAAGCTCCAGTGCCGGCACAAGTGTAATCAGCGTCAATAATACAATTGATTTAATCAAAATATACTCCCTCACTAAGTTTAGAACCCCGAAACTCTACAGCCTAAGAGCCCAACTTTCAACCAGAAACCACCACACTTAATACTCTACACTTAGTCCCAACACAGCCTACAAGTCCCTCATCTGCTTAATCCCGGACATCTCTTGTCTCGCGTAGTTCGAAGACGAAATCGGAAGCGACGGAGGGAGCGGCGGACAACCCATTCCAGAGCCCATCAGATGCAAAGGCTATAGCAGTTTAGGGCTATAGGCTATTAGGCCAACGCACTGTGAACTACACTCAGAATTATCAAACGTATATTATGGTAAAGGGTTATAAAAATGTCTTTTTCCTAACAGTCTACAGTCTATTGACCTACAGTCTGCATCCTATGGGATGCTACT
>JAUUYL010000087.1 GCA_030590485.1 Lentisphaerota bacterium
ATCACTCTGGGTGCTTTATTCGCAAACGGATATTTGTTGTTCGTATAGACTGCAACTCCGTGACCTGCCATTTGCCAACTCAGGGGAACATCTATTTCAACCCATTTTGAAACATCAAAATCATCTTTATAAAAGTTTGCAGGCCGTTCTGCCGGACTCGAAACCCAATGAAATTTCCATTTTCCATTCAAAGATTGATGATAAGCAGACGCATCACGTATTCCTGTCAGAGCAGACTCCCTGTTCTGATAAGGCAACAATGTTGCATGAGCCTTTTCGCGATTGCGATGCAGAACATCGGGATTCTCAAGATCCGGATGAGGTACCCTGTCATCATATACTTTAGGTAGATGGGTCTTCTTTTCTGCAGACCAAGCGGTTTTATTGATGCCAAACGACATACATGTCATCAGCAACAAGCACATTAAGAATCTAACTGTTCTTGCTCTGCCTGTATTTTTCTTTCTTTTGTATGTTTCCATTGTTCTCCAATATTCTCTTTCAAGGTTATAGCTGATAAGGATTCGCTAGCGTCCCATGCATAATCGAAAAGTCTTTATAGTGTCCGACCGACTGGCTACAATCTTCTAAACCATCAAGCAAAGGAGATTGTATTATGCCAGTCAAATCAGTCAAGAAGCATCTTGTCATATTCCGTCAGATTTGCGAACTAATCTCTTCACATTTGGTCCCGAAACTTGCGCGTAAATATGGAATTACAGCCAGAACATTTACTCCGTGGAGTCACACTGTGAGCTTGTTATTTGCACAGTTCACACATGCGTTGGGGCTTAACGATGTTTACGATGCGCTTCGTGCCAACCTATCTATGGTGTTCAGTATCCATGGAGCAAAGCCGCCGAGCCGAAACGGGTTGAGCCATGCGAATAGAACTAGCCCGGATGTTTCATGAGTAAGAATTGGAAACCACCGATGAACGCCGATGCATATAGATAAGAATTTCAGACGGGATTAACAGGATCTACAGAATATTTATATTCAATCGGTGGTTCTTAATGGAGAACTTCTTGATAAGGTGTGGTTTTATCAAGAGCAGTTAGTCGGCGGGGGCAAGCTGGTGCTGGAGTTGGGCCCGGAGCCGAATAAGAACTGGGGCGTCGGATTGGACAATACCTCTCCATCAATGAGTATGATGTCACGTTGATGGAGCCCAATTACCCGACACTCGGCAACCATGAGGCCTTCTTCGATAGAGCTATCCGGAAGGCAATTCCTGAGTTGTGTCGCGCCATGGTGCCGAGGACTCCGTTGGTCGTTGCGATAAGGGCTGGGCCTGTTATGCAGAAGTAGACGATGCTGAATGCCCCTGGTTACCCATCTGTGTTACTACTTTGTATTCATATGTGAGCTCAGTACAATAGATATGACACGACAACCTTATCTCGTGTATAAAAGATCCTTAATATGGCATTTGAGATCTTACCAGTACATTCTCGGCATGTGGACTGAGGGAAGCGGGTTGGGCGGAAGTTTCGTTCCTGCAAGCAGGTCTCTGCGCATTTCAGTAGGTGCTTTCCCGAAAGCCTTGTGGAAGGAGCGCGAGAAGTAGTAGTTGCTCTTGTATCCGCAGCGTTCTGCGATTTCTGAAATATTCATGTTTGAGCGGGTCAGCAACGCAATTGCGAAATGAAGTCTGATCAGGTTGTATGTCTTGATGGGTGAGATGCCAAGGCTGTCGGTAAATAGACGGCAGAGATGTTTGTCCGATTTGCCCGATGCGTTTGCCAGTTCTTGCAGGGCGTAATTTGTCGCCGGTATTGTTTCGAGCCCGAGCTTCATAAGCGTGAGCGCGTTCACTACAGGCTCAGGCAGTTTATCGCGCTGGAATCCAGTTTCCCTGTCGTGATGGGGTCTGAGAAGTATATCCAGCATAGTCTCAACGAGGCGAGCTTCTGATCTGCCCGGTGCGGCGGCCGGCCAGTCGTCATGGTCGCTGAGATGTTTAAGCATGTGTCTGAACAGTGGTATGATCGCACTGTCCGGCTCGTGAAACACATTTTGCCAAGTGTCGATATGAGGCCAGTCCTCCGGCCAATGCTCAACATGGAAATGTACATATTCGTGACGGGTAGGATTGTTCCGGTCCCATAAGTACGTCTCTTTTGTGCCGGGTGTGCCGAGTACCACGTCTCCGGGCGAGAGCTGATAGGCTTTACTGTCGGCTGTGTAGGTTATGCTGCCGTCCACAATAAGTACCAGCTCGTAGTCGGTCAGTACGCGCGGACCCAGCGATTGGCCCGACCTGTACATCGTTGACCCGCCGTGTATATAGCGTAACTTGAGAGGTCTTTCTGTTCGGTTTTCGGTGGTCATAGTGCGAGGATAATACAGTCAAATCCCCAAATAATCCAGATAAGAGTGCTGTTGATGCGAAGAATGTGCAATAAAACGATACTGTGGGCTATGTATGGTTGCTCTGTGAAGTGCTACATTACCTGTTTAAGGAGGTAATGGTATGACAAGCAGAGAGAGAGTTGCAAAAGTACTGAATCATGAGACGCCGGACAGGACTGTAGTAGACCTTGGCGGCATGCACTGCAGTGGCGGGCACGTCAGTGTGATATATGCTCTGAGGCAGGCGCTGGGACTCGACGAGCCGGGGACACCTGTTAAGGTGCGAGACTGCTACCAGATGGCAGGCGATATTGACCTGGAGCTCATTAATAAACTTCAGCTTGATATAGCAATGATCCCGTCTTACTTCACAATGTTCGGCTTTCCTCTAAATGATTGGAAACCGTGGACGACTTTTGAAGGGACACCTGTTCTTGTTCCCGGCCTCTTTAACACGGAACCCGACGAGTTCGGCAATATCCTGCAGTATCCTGAGGGGGATCACTCGGTTCCGCCATCAGGAAAGATGCCCAAGGACGGTTTCTATATGGATGCGCTTATCCGGCAGGGGCCGATTGATGATGACAAGCTGAATCCGGAAGATAACCTAGAGGAATTTGTGCCTGTCCCGGATGTTGAGCTGGAGTGGCTGCAGAAGAATGTGGATGAATATTATAAGAACACGGATCTAGGGCTGGTGATCGGTATCCCGGGCGCGGCGTTTGGAGATATTGCCCTCGTACCGGCTCCATGGCTGAAGCATCCGAAGGGAATCCGTGACATCGAAGAGTGGTATATAAGTACGGCGATTCGAAGGGGCTATTTGGCTGAGGTCTTTGCCCGTCAGGCGGAGATATGCATTGATAACGTAAAGGCGATACACTCAGCCGTCGGCGATAAAGTCCAGATGGTGAACATGGATGGAACGGATTTCGCGACACAGGAGAGCCTGTTTTGTTCTCCTGACGCTTACGCTGAGCTCTATCTTCCTCATGCGAAGAAAGTAAACGACTTTATTCATGAGCACACGGGTTGGAAGACTATTAAGCACTGCTGCGGAGCATGCGAGCCGATGATAGGTAAGTTCATGGAGGCCGGTTATGATATCCTGAATCCGGTGCAATGTTCAGCTGCTGGCATGGATCCGAATGTCCTGGTCGATAAGTACGGTGATGATGTTGTGTTCTGGGGCGGCGGTGTTGATACGCAGAAAACGCTTCCGTTTGGCACACCGGAAGAGGTCGAAGCCGAGGTGAAAGAGCGAGTAGAGATATTTTCCAGGAAGAACGGTCTTATATTTAACTCGATTCATGTTATACAGTGCAAGACGCCTGTAGAGAATATTCTCGCAATGTTCCGGGCTGTCGGGCGCGATGTGTAATAAGAAGAAGGCAATGGGCAATAGACAGTAGGCAATAGGGCTAATGGTTAAAGGAGATCTATATGAGTGATGGTTCTAAAAACAGAGGTTCGCTGTCATATCTTATTCGGATTTGTGTTGTGGCAACGCTGGGCGGTTTGCTGTTTGGTTATGATACGGCGGTCATTGCTGGTGCGATAGGCTTCCTTCAGAGGCATTTTGAGCTGAGTGCCGCGCTTAAGGGGTGGGCTGCTGCCAGTGCTTTGGTTGGCTGCGTGCTTGGCGCTATGATGGCAGGACCGGTCAGTGATCGGTTCGGCAGGCGCAGCGCCTTGATGGCTGCCGCGGTGTTGTTTCTGGTCTCAGCTATAGGCACGGCGTTTCCCGGTACGCTTATGCAGTTTGTGATTTTTCGTATAATTGGCGGTATTGGTGTAGGCGCCGCGTCGATGACGAGCCCAATGTACATTGCCGAGGTCAGTCCTGCGCACTTGCGAGGGCGGATGGTATCGTTGAACCAGATGGCGATCGTAACCGGCATGCTTATAGTCTACTTCGTTAACTACCATATTGCCGGGCAGGGCGACGAGGCATGGAATGTTGCTACTGGTTGGCGTTGGATGTTCGGTTCGGAGAGTCTGCCGGCGATTTCGTTATTTTTGCTGCTGTTTATTGTGCCTGAGAGTCCGCGCTGGCTGATAGAAAAGGGGCAATCCGACAAGGCGCGCTCTGTGTTGGCGAGGGTCGGCGGGGAGACCCATGCCGAAAGTGAGATGGCTGAAATAGAGGCGGCTATTGCGCAGGAGAGCGAGTCGTTGAGTCAATTGTTTACGCCGCAGATGAGGGTGGTTCTCCTGATAGGTGTTGCACTGGCAGTGTTGCAGCAGGTAACGGGTATTAACGTGATTCTCTATTATGCGCCGGAGATACTAAAGAACTTTTCAGAGACGGGCATGAATGTTGCGTTACTCCAGACGGTGGTTGTCGGAGCGGTAAACATGCTGTTCACTCTGTTGGCTATATGGACGGTCGACAAGACCGGGCGCAAGCCGCTGATGCTGATAGGTGCGGCGGGAATGTGTGTGTCGCTGATCGCAATTGGTGTGTCGGCCTGCATGCATGCGGTGGGGATTTGGATGCTGATCTGCATGATGGCCTACATCGCCTGTTTTGCTATGTCCGTTGGGCCGGTGACCTGGGTGATATTATCAGAGATCTTTCCAACGAAGATACGCGGCCGTGCGATGGCGATTGCCACACTTTCTCTCTGGGTTGCTAATTTTATTGTGTCACAGACCTTTCCGATGATGGATGAGAACACTCTGCTGGTAGAGACATTCAATCACGGTTTTCCATTCTTTGTTTACGCGGCGTTTTGTGTGGTACTCTTTTTGTTTGTGAAGAAGCTTGTACCTGAGACTAAAGGCAAGACTCTCGAGGAAATTGAGAAAATCTGGAATCAGGCGGCAAAATAGGAGGGAATCTGTGAAGGATAACTCTTGATTTGAGCCTGCTTCGGTAACGTTTTATTCAACGGTTCCAAATTACAAATTCTTCGAGTTGCGGGATGGGCTGATACCCGTAGCAGATAGCTGAAATCGAGGATTTTCAAGGACGTGCTGAAAAAGTATTTCTTTTTGCACGTTTTTTTCTTGCCTATTTGTCGGCAGTAGATATACTTTTGACCATGAAAACAAAACCCACATCAAAAAATCGGCATCACAAACTTCAGAACACTCATCTCGAACAAATCGCTCAGATCGGGCCGTTCGTAGAGGGATCGCTCTGTGAGTACAAACGATCAGAACGAAAGAGTTCGTCCTGGCATCTGACATACAAGGTGAAGGGCAAAACAAAGACCGTCTACGTACCAGTCGAGATGGTAGAGGAGGTACGTAAATGGACACAGGAGTACAAACGGCTCAAACAACTGATTCGCAAAGAAACGAAACAGTCTCTGGCGATCATCCACGGATACACCGCAAGCCAGCAGGCCGCAAGCCGAGAGCCGTAGAGAAGATCCCGCCCATCCTTGATATGCTGACGGGGGTGACTCGCCACTGCTGGCCGGAACTCAACCGCTGGCTCAATGATCTTACTGATCCCCGGCTTGAGGCGATGTGCCGCTATACCGGCGCCCATATATGGTGGGAGGTGATTATGACTTTCCTGACTCGTGGCGGCTCTCGCAACGCTTTCGACGAGAATCGTAATATGGGCTTCTTGCCTGAGAATATCCAGCGCATCTGTGATCAGGACTGGAACGAAGAGCGTCTGGGAGAGAAACGCACCGTAACCTGCTCGGAAAACGCTGTACACCACACCAACCGTATAGACACCTCGGAGGTGGCGCAGATTCCTCTGAAAATGGTACGTCGCCTCATGGGCATGCGCATGCTCGATGCAGGTCGACTGTTCGGTTCTTGGTGGTGCATTGCCATGGATGGAACATTACAGCAACGGGCGGGTAAGAAAGGACGCAAGCGTTGGCGCATGATTCTGGAGGCGCGCCTGATTGGTCCCTGTGGTATTGAACTGCCTTTGATGGTCGAGTTCCTTGATGTTCACGATCCCGTTCGAGACAAGAGAGACTGCGAACTAAAAGGCTTTGACCGATTGACTCGTCGTCTGCGCACCGAGTTTCCGCGCTTGTCAATTTGCCTGTTGCTGGATGGCCTCTATGCTGTTGAGCCCGTATTCAGCAGATGCAAGGATTATGGATGGAAGTTTATCATTACGATGAAGGAGGGGCGTCAGCCTACCGCGTTTAACGAAGCGATCCAGACCATGTTGCTCAGCCCTACTCATTTGTGGAAAGGCAAACGTATGGGAGAAGACGGGATGGTTGAGCAAACCGCGCGATGGTCAGAACAGGTTCCCGTTTCAGGCCATCCACTCAATGTGATCTTTCTTGGAGAAATAGCTCCGCATGCAGCAACGCTCTGGGTATGGGTCACCAACCTCAGGCTTGATGCCGAAAGAATTCCGTCTATCGTCGCTGGTGGACAGTCTCGCTTTCGACAAGAAGAGAATTTTAATGTGCTCAAGAACAATGGGTATGGGCTGGAGCACGCCTTCTGCACGCAAACCACAGCATCCAAGAACTATCACATCATGCTTATGGTGTCTTAGTCCGCCTCAAACACCTCGCTCGTAAGCTAACAGACATCGGCTTCGTACGATTAATGTTCGCTGCATTGCTCTATGCTCCCATCTCCCCGGATCCTCCGCGCATTGGGCAGATCCGGTTCGCACCGGGATAACGACCCGCGTGACAGAAGTAACTCCAGCCCATACCCAACCATAAATCAGATTCCGCAGCCGATCAAACACATATCGGCCCTCTTTTCGTGCCCCGATCCCGCGCGCTTTCCAGCTCACCACGACAATCACCCCAATACGGCCGCATATTTGGAACCGTTGCGTTTTATTCTTGCGCAACGCGCCAAATATATTACAATGATATGGGTTGGTGGTAGAAGTATTCGAATCAGAAATCTTGGAGCGAAATTTTTCTGTAAAGGGGGGTTATGAGAAAAAGACTTATGTTGACGATGGTCGGTCTTTGAGGATGTGTCCTCGACCTCTACTGGTGGCGGAGACGTGGATGAAACGGTTCCGGTGGTTTATAGTGAAACATTAAGGGAAATATATTATGCTTATTTTGCAAAACATGATCAGTCGTCGCTTGAGGGGACTGTTTGTTTTTCTGTTATTGATGCTGAGCTGTTTTCAGGTATCTGCAGTTGAATTCTCGTATGGCGAGGATAAAGCATGGGTGCCGGATTCTGTAATGAAGGACGGCAATACAATTCG
>JAUUYL010000017.1 GCA_030590485.1 Lentisphaerota bacterium
ACAAGTCCGGCAAAAAAGCAGAATCATTGGGATGGAAGAAGCCAAATAAAGAACAGGTCAAAAGAAGGCTGGGAAAGCTACGGGCTTACAAGTGGAGTTCGTACAAGTATTACGCAGGATATCGGCGGCAGGGATTACGCTGCCGTCTCGGTAATGCTTAAACGATTTGAGAAGAGGGTGAATGCTGATAAGTCCCTGGCTAAGAACGTACAGGGGTTCAGAAAGGTAATGTTGAATGTTTAGACCTGACCCCTATGGAGGCCAACTTACCGGAAGCAGCTAAACTGTTACGGAGGTTAATGGTTGTTAATCTACTTGCTCACATCGATGCTGACGAGTCTGCCGGTGCTTTTTCTGCAGTAGATAGATCCATTGGCAAGAACCGGAACTGTCCAGTTTTGCGGTTTTGAGCCCAGGATTTGGGCTTTGGATATCTCGACAAATTTATTAGGATTTACTTCTGCTATCGTAAGATCACCAGCCTTGTCCATGATGATCAGCTTGCCGTCGGCAGCCATCAGGCCTTCGTAGCCTTTTCCTTTCGACCACTTTATCGTGCCTGTTTTGAAGTCCATGCATGTGACCTTGCCTTTCCCCGTGTTCTCGGCTATTCCATATAGGTTGCCGTCGATTAGAACGGAGGTGTTGAAATGATTTTTCATTTCTGCCTGAATGCCCCAGACTTGCCTGGGTTTTGAACCGCTGAAATCGATAAGGCTCGCGCCAGTCTTGTAGCCTGAAGAGATATACATCAGGTTTCCGTCAACGATTGGGTCTGCAGCGTGAACATCGTAACTTGTGGTCCAGGGGTAAGACCAAACCTTCTTTCCTGTTTTTGGGTCAACAGCGTTTACTGCTTTCCCACTGAAAATGGCGACGAGATCTTTTCCGCCCGATTGAAATACGACAGCGCTGGCATAAGACTCGTTTCCTTTGCCGCTGGACCATACTGTCTTTCCGGTCTTCTTGTTCAATGCGATGCCGTGAGCGCCGGCGTTGTAGATGACCAGATCATTATAAATAACAGGTGAGCTTGCGTGCCCCCATCTTGGTTCTTTTGCGTCGTCATCTGCGATCAGGTCGCGATTCCATATAACCTTGCCTGAAGATGCGTTCAGGCAATAAGCCTTGGCGTTACGGCTGAAAGTGTAGACGTTGTTTCCATCAATAATGGGTGTTGATCTTGGTCCTGGGAAATTACCTTCTGCACATTTGTATGACTGTTCCCATATTATGGAGCCGTTTTTTGTGTTGAGGCAGGAGATGACATCTGTTCCGTCCCTGTTCCCCAAGGTGTAGAGCTTGTCGCCCTGGACTGAGACGGAGGAATGTCCTTTGCCGACATTTGCTTCCCAGGCTATCTTGGCACCGCTTTTCAGTGCGGCAGGGTTCCATCCTTTTTCATTGGATATGCTGTTTCTGTTTGGACCTCTCCAGACAGGCCAATCGTCTGCAATGATGTTATGCGCAGAAAGGATAAATGTAAAAAGTAACACTGCTTGAATTGACGTACGTTTCATACTATGCTCCTTTAATAGCTGAGTTTGTTCTGAATAATATGTAATCGCGCGTGATATTCAAGGGTTTTTATGAAGTCTATAACGAAATGTCTGACTGCTTGCGTTATTGCAGTGGTGTGCGTGTTCACTGCTGAAGCCGCTGGTAAGCAGTGGAACAATTGGCGTGGGCCTTATTATAACGGGTCCAGTGACGAGAAAAACCTTCCTTCAAGCTGGAGTGAGACAGAGAATATTCGATGGAAGACGAAACTTCCGGGTAATGGCGCATCGTCACCGATAGTTTCTGATGGCAACATATTTCTTAGCGCTGAGGTTGGCGAGAGTAAAGACCTTACGGCTATTTGTGTAGACAGGGTGTCTGGAGAAATCCGCTGGCAGCAGATTCTGAGTAAGGGTTCAAGAATACCCAGGAACACCATGGCTTCCCCTTCACCAGTGGTAGACGGGAGGGCCGTATATTTCATGTTCGGCAATTGTGTTCTTACTGCGATGGATTTTGACGGAAAGATCAAATGGACCCGGGACTTTGAAAAGGATTATGGGGCTAACAATATTAAATTTGGTTATAGCTCCACACCTCTTCTGTATGAGGGAAAACTGTATGTTACTGCCATTCGTCCTGACAAGAAGATGTTGTGGCCTAAGAAGGAAGGTAAGATTGCCCGCAATGCGTATCTACTTGCCTTGAATCCGGAAGATGGGAAGACAATATGGCGGCATGTTCGTCCGACCAATGCCGATGATGAATCTCAGGATGCTTACAGCTCGCCTGTGCCTTGCGAAGCGTCGGGGCGAAAGGAAATAATTATTCTTGGTGGCGACTGCGTTACGGGGCATAACCCTGAGACAGGCGATGAATTGTGGCGCTGGAGCGGGTACAATGAGAAGAACAGTGACCGGAACAGGCTGATAGCCTCTCCACTGGTCGCAGGTGAGATGGTGATAGTCTGCGCACCCCGGCATCGGGGCGTCTATGCTTTGCGAATAGGCGAAAATGGCGAAGTCGGGGAAAGGGATTTCTTGTGGAAAGCTTCTGGTGGTGCCGATACCGTGACACCTCTTTATTATGATGGTATTCTTTATGTGGTTGATGGTGATAGGAAGAGACTTTATGCTATTGATCCTGGAACGGGTGGTACGCTCTGGAATGAGCAGCTACCATCGAAGAAGGTTTATCGTGCATCGCCAACGGGTGCAGATGGAAAAATTTATTGTTTAGGTGGAGACGGTAAGGTTACAGTGTTTAAGGCGGGACGTGAATGCAAGGTGTTGGCGACGATGGAGATGGGCGGGGATTTTTGTAGATCTTCGATTGCTGTGTCTGACGGATGTCTTTTCGTTCGCACCACCGAGACTTTATACTGTATAGGGAAATAGAGAAAAGCATCCGAAAAGGATTTCGGATGCAGTTAATAGTAAGGGTTCTTCGGGAAAGGCATCAACTACACTTGATGTTAGCGCAAAATGCTTAGATTGGCTTTAATGTGTTGGTATGCTGGAAGCTAATAACCTTTAACTGTTAACCAATAACTGAGCCTGGCCTTTTGGGCAGGCTCTAGAAAGGGAGTTCATTTTATGGTGGAGAAACGCAGAGTTGTTGTGACTGGTATGGGAATTGTATCCAGTCTCGGGCTGGATACAGCATCATTCTGGTTAAATATGATTTCAGGAAAATGCGGGATCAAACCTGTTGTAGATATCGATGTATCGGAATGTAAGACTCCGTATGGCGGTGTTGTTAACACCGACCAGTTGACTGAGGCTCTCGCCGCAGTCGCGGTGAGACCGTTTGAGCGAACTGTCGATATGGCAACGTTAGCTACACATCAAGCGCTTTTGCAGGCTGGGCTGATTGTTCCTGGGCAGGAGTATGAGAATCAGGATGTGGCGGTTGTGTTAGGTTCCGCGGTGGGTCCTACGCACGCTGTATATGCATCGCATAAGGCTTTCCATGAAAAAGGTCGCAGGGGTGTTCGCCCCACAACAGTGCCCAGATGCATGGCTAATGTACTGTCATCGCAGATGTCCATTCGTTTTAAGCTTACGGGTTCTAATTATGTGATGGTGTCGGCCTGTGCGTCATCGACGTTGGCTATTGGGAATGCGTTCAGGATGGTTCAGGATGGTTATACAGAGAAAGCGCTTTGCGGTGGAACCGATGCTATTTTTGATCCAGCTTCATTTGCGGCCTGGAATAATCTCGGTGTGATGTCTAAGAATCCTGATCCCGAGAAAGCTTGTCGGCCGTTTGCGGCGGACAGGGATGGCTGTGTGTTGGGAGAGGGGTCGGGTGCTTTGCTGGTAGAGTCCTTGGAAAGCGCGGAAGCAAGGGGCGCGAAAGTTCTTGTTGAGTTGCTGGGATATGGTGAGTCTTCTGATTCGACCCATATTACTACGCCAAGTTCTGAAGGTCAGGCAAAGGCCATTCAAATGGCATTAGATAATGCCGGGCTGAAGCCGGAGGATGTAGGGTTTATTAATGGTCATGGCACGGCGACAAGAGCGAACGATTCATGTGAATGTAAATCGGTGCGGCAGGTTTTTGGCGGGCATGCTGACAAAGTGTTGATGGCGTCCAATAAATCATTTTTCGGTCATATGCTTGGCGCGTCGGGTGTGGCAGAGGTTATTGTGACTGCGCTTGGTCTGGCAGCTGGAAAAGTGCCGCCAAACCGGAATCTTGACAATCCCGATCCTGAATGCGATTTAAATTTTGTCGGGCCGGAAGCAATGAATATATCATCGCCGATAGCGATGAAGAACAGTTTTGGTTTCGGCGGCAATAATGCGGTGCTTATTCTTAAGAATGGTTAATGGTTAATGGGGTGAGAGGAGAGTATGAATAAAGAAGAAATTATTGAGAAACTGAAAGAGGCGATGAAGGGTTCATCCGAGGTTCAGGTCGATTGGGATTCTGTTTCAGAGGAGTCGACGATTGAGTCTCTAGGGTTTGATTCCTTGTCTATCCTTGATTTGATTTATGATGTTCAGCAGTTGTTCGACGTTGAATTTGAGGCTGAGGCGATGGTTGGTGTTAGCACTGTTGGTTCATTGGTGGATTTTCTTCAGGGCAAACTGCAGTCGTAACGTTATTGGGTTTTATTGAGAACACTACGATATATTCTGGAATATGTGTTGTTGCGAATTGCTTTGGCAATAGTGGATGTTATGCCGCTGTCTGTCGCGGAAGGTTTTGCAAGGTTTCTTGCGGATATTTATTGCGAATTGAACGTAAAGAGACGTCAAGTTGCTATTGACAACATCAAGCGTAGTGGTATCGCGGAAGACGATGACGAGACCAGGCGGATTGCCCGTGACTCTTTTCGCCATTTTGCAGTGCTGATCATTGAGTCGATTAAATCAGACCGATTTTTCGACAAAGAGAACTGGCGTGATAAGGTCGAGATGGATATTCCGGAAGAGACCATGGAGCTGTTGAAGAAACCTGGTCAGGGAATCTTGCTTGTGTCCGGGCATTTGGGCAACTGGGAAGTCGCGGCGCAGTTGTTGTCGTATCTCAAGCCGGTTATGGCCATTACTCGTGACATGAATAATCCTTACAGCAACAATTTGATTTTGAAGCGTAAATCCCGCGAGCGATTGACTCTTACTCCGAAGCACAGTGCGGATGGCGGGAGATTTCTTAATGTTTTAAGAAACGGTGAAGTGTTGGCGCTTTTGAACGACCAATATGCAAGAGATCGAGGTATGAAGGTTGATTTCTTCGGTTCTCCGGCGGAGACACATACGGCGGTGGCGATGCTGCACTTTATCACAAAAGCTCCGATATGTTTCGGGTATTGCGTCAGGACAGGGAGCATGTCATTCAAGTTTAAGGCGACGAAGCCGATGGTGTTTAAGCCGACAGGGGACAGGAATGCTGATACGCGCGCAGTTCTTGAATCGTTGAACAGGGAGCTTGAGGCGGCAATAAGGGAATATCCTGAACAGTATCTGTGGGCACACAGGAGATGGAAATGAGGGAGTTTTAATGATGAATATCGAATGTCGAATAATGAATATCGAAGGTACATGTGTTTTTACTTATAGGTACAGTTCTTCCCTTCGAAATTCGAAATTCGGAGTTCGATATTCGATATTGGGGTGGAGCGGGGAATGTTATGAATGGATTTAAGGATAAGAAGATATTGGTGACTGGGTCGACTCGGGGGATAGGGTTTGCTATAGCTGAGATATTGGCGGAGCAGGGTGCTGTTGTCGGGATTCATGGGCGAGATGAAGGGCGGACTGCGGAAGTTGCCGGGACGTTGACGGCTAAGGGGTTTTCCGTGTTTCCTGTTGCGGCTGATCTCGGTAATCCTGATGAGGCTGTTGGTCTGATTAAGCGTTTTGTTAAGCAGGCAGGATCTTTGGATGGTCTTGTGAATAACGCGGGCGGCGGTAAGGCTGTGGCTTTCAGGGGGATGAAGCTTGAAGATTGGCGTAACACATTCAGTGCGAACCTGGAAGCTGCCATGCTTGCGTCACGTGAGGCTTATGTGTTGATGCGTAAGAGCAAGCAAGGCTGTATTGTTAATGTCGCATCTATTGCGGCGCATGGACCAGGCAAGTGGATGGGTGCCGATTATGCGGCCAGCAAGGCGGGACTGGTAAGTTTGACAAAGACATTAGCCTTTGAAGCCGCCAGACTGGGCATACGTGTGAATGCGGTATCGCCAGGTATGGTTGCCACAGATATGACTGCCTCGCTTTCTGAGGAGATGAAGCAGGGATTGGGTATTCCTTTGGGTCGTTTAGCGAAGCCGGAGGAAGTGGCTTCTGTTGTCTGTTTTTTACTTTCTGACCAGTCCAGCT
This sequence comes from Lentisphaerota bacterium, assembly GCA_030590485.1. GTDB lineage: Bacteria > Verrucomicrobiota > Kiritimatiellia > UBA8416 > JAUUYL01 > JAUUYL01. The sequence continues at coordinate 6,336 of JAUUYL010000017.1, forward strand.
TCATCACAGGCCAGGTACTGCATGTCAACGGCGGCCTCTGGATGTGATAATATAGACTGTGGACTGTGGGGCGTGACCACGAACCATTGAGATCTATTGCCTTCTCCTAAACCATATCGCCAAGGATACGGCTGCCTTCGTCGAGGAAGATTCCCTGCAGGTTCATTCTCAGAGATTCCGCGTTTGTTGCGAAACGCATTCCGTCAGCTTCGGTTATTAATCCGGCCTTAATATGGTTGTAGACTGACTGGTTGAATGTCTGCATTCCGTCGTCACCGCCTGTTTCGATAGCTGCGCCCAGGACATCCAGTTGGTTTTTCTGGATGAGCTTACGTACGGTGGAAGTGTTTATCATGATTTCCACGACGGGAATAGCACCGCCCTGAGTGTCTGGAACCAGGCGCTGGCAAATGATTGCATAAAGGTTTCCTGCGATACCAACACGTATCTGATCCTGCTCTGCGGCAGGGAAAACATCCAGCATTCTGGGGATTGCCTGGTCGGCTGTTCCTGCATGCAGTGTGGAGAGCACGAGGTGACCGGTTTCTGCGGCAAGTAGAGCTGTTTGGATACTGGTTGAATCACGCATTTCACCGATAAGTATAACATCGGGATCCTGCCTCATCAGGTGCTTTAGCGCCTTGTCGAATGACAGGGTGTCCAGGCCGATCTCGCGTTGTGAGATAACAGATTGGTCGTCTTTAAAAGTGTATTCGATTGGATCCTCCACAGTGATTATCCTGCGCCGTTGTGTCCTGTTGATTTCTCCGATGATAGCGGCCAATGTGGTTGACTTACCGCTTCCGGTGGTTCCAGCCATCAGGATGATACCGCGTTGCGCCTGGGCAAGATCAGTCAGCTGTTCCGGTACACGTAATTCCTCAAAGGTAGGAATCGCGGTTTTTACATGACGCATGACAATTGTCGGTTCGCCCTGGCAATTAAAAATGTTAACACGGAATCGGCCGCAACCTTCTTCTTCCAGCGAGAAATCAGCTTCGTGTTCATTTTGATAAACTTCGGCAACATGCGGTGGGATTATGTCTTTAATGATATTTGCGAGATCTTCTGATGTAGCTTTTTCAAAGCCGCTGTCTGTCAGGTCGCCGTGAACGCGGAAGATGGGTTGTTGGTCGTGGGTGATGTGGATATCAGATGCTTCCATTTTGACGGCTTTAGCAAGGATAGGTTGAAGAACTGACATGTTTCCTCCTGAAGTTAGATTATTTTTCTCGTCATAACAATTCCTGCGATGAAGAACAGTATATTAGATAACCATGCTCCCAGCCAAGGTGATAATACCTGTTTCTTGCCGAGAATCATTCCAAACTGAATTGTGGCGTAGAAGAGAAAAAGGTATGCGATAGCCATGAATATAGTTGTTAAGACACTTTGTCGGCTGCTTTTGGCACCAACGGGAATGGCGAAAAGAGTGGCGATAATGCATGCCCATGGCATGGCAAGTCTGGCGTGAAAGTCTACTTTCAGCCTGGTTTGTTCGGATGGAGGCAGAAATTTGTGAGTATTGAGAAAACGGAGCAGGTCAGCAGATGAGAGGTGTTCCGGGCTTCTGGCTGAATTGGCGAAGTCTGACGGCTCTTCGGTTAAGTCGGGTATTTCCATAATGGTGTTTTCGCCTGGTATAGGGGCGAAGGGCTTGCCGACAGGGTTATCGTTGTCGTCGAACTTTTGTATGGTTACATTGTAGAACCACCATTTTCCGTCAAGCCACTCGGCTTTATCAGCTGTTAATTTTTCTACACGTGTGCCGTCGGCTTTTTCTCTAGTAAGGACGACACCTGTAAGTTGTTCGGGGTGACTTTCGCTGAACGCGTCAATCCGCCATTGCCGGTGGTCATCGGTGTTTGAGTAGGGGTAGTCAGTGAGGCTTCTGTTCATGTTCTCCTCGAATGCTGCAGCGTCATATCTGCTGTCGGAGAGTTTTCTGAGCCACATACTGGTGTAGGGCGTGACGTTTTCTTTTAGTATAGCCATGGTGATGCTGAAGCATATTCCGATGACAATGAAAGGTTTCATGATACTCAGAATGCTGATTCCTGTGGCACGCATGGCGATAAGTTCGTTGTGTCTGGCTAATTGCCACAATGTGTAGAGGGTGGCGAGCATCAGGCATGCAGGCACGATAAACTCCAGTGTCATAAGGAGTTTAAAGAGGTATAGCTGTAATATCAGTTGTTTTGGGGTGTCGGCTGCCAAATACCTGGAAAGGCGTCCGAAAAGATCAGAAATGGTGAAAAGAGACATGAAAGTCATTAGGCAGTATCCAATGGATTTCATATATTCTCGATAAAGGTATTTACTGATGATTCTCATATGGAGTACTTATAGCATGATAATATGGCAATATGCAAACGCAGATAAAGGCCGATGGCTGTGAAAAGATCAAAAATGCTAATTCATTATTGACTATTACGCTCCAGCTACTATACCGTACACGTTCTTTATACAAGTAGTTAAGTATTAATTCCAAAAGGAAGAAGGAGAAGGTTATGGCTATAAAGGTAGGTATTAACGGATTCGGAAGAATTGGGCGTCTTGTGTTTCGTGCTGCGGTAGAGCGTGACGACATCGAAATAGTAGGAATCAATGATCCTTTCATAGATCCTGATTACATGGTTTATATGGCCCAGTTTGATACGGTTCACGGTCGCTTCAAAGGTGATATCTGCAACGATGGTGATAATCTTGTCGTTAATGGCGTAAAGATTCCTGTTTACAGTGCAATGAACCCGTCCGAGATTCCTTGGGGCGATTGTGATGCAGAGTATGTCGTAGATTCTACAGGTGTATTCCTTACTAAGGAAACGGCGCAGGGTCATTTGGACGCTGGTGCTAAGAAGGTTGTAATGTCGGCTCCTTCCAAAGATGACACTCCGATGTTTGTTATGGGCGTTAATCATGAGACATACACGGCTGATATGGATTTTGTCTCAAATGCGTCTTGCACGACAAACTGTCTTGCTCCGATTGCAAAAGTAATGCACGACAAGTGGGGTATTCTTGAAGGTCTGATGACTACAGTTCACGCTGTAACAGCTACTCAGAAGACAGCGGATGCGCCTTCTTCGAAGGATTGGCGCGGCGGTCGTGCGGCAGCTTACAACATTATTCCTTCAAGCACAGGTGCTGCAAAGGCTGTTGGTAAAGTTATTCCTGATCTGAATGGCAAATTGACTGGCATGGCGTTTCGTGTGCCGACAATGGATGTTTCTGTAGTAGATCTTACGGTCCGCCTTGAGAAGGGTGCTTCGTATGACGAGATCAAGCAGGCCATGAAGGACGCTTCTGAAGGCGAACTTAAGGGTGTTCTTGGTTACACAGAGCAGGCTGTAGTATCATCTGATTTTATTGGTGAGGTCTGTACCAGCGTATTTGATGCGGAAGCTGGCATTGCGCTCAGCGACAACTTCGTTAAGCTTGTATCCTGGTATGACAATGAGTGGGGTTATTCCAGTAAGGTTGTTGATCTTATCGTCCATATGGATTCCGTAAAATAATTATCAGGCCGCTGCTCAATAAACATTGAGTGGCGGCTGATTATGGAGAGATGGTTTCATGGAAAAAAAAACTGTTCACGATCTTGATTTGAACGGTAAGCGCGTGCTTATGCGTGTTGATTTCAACGTGCCGCTGGACGGCGTCACGGTCAGTGATGATACGCGTATAAGAGCGGCGATGCCCACTATTCAATATGTGCTTGGACAGGGCGCATCGCTTGTCCTGATGAGCCATTGCGGAAGGCCGAAGGGTGAAACGAAGCCTGAATTCAGTCTCAAACCGGCTGCAGACCGTTTGTCTGAGCTCTTGGGTAAAGATGTGGCGTTTGCTCCTGATTGCGTAGGTGATGAGGTTAAGGCTATGGCCGAAGTGCTCACGCCTGGTGATGTGCTTCTGCTTGAGAACCTTCGGTTTCATCCTGAAGAAGAAGGCAAGAATGTTGAGCTGGACGCGCAGAAAGAGTTTGCGCGTCAGTTGTCTGAGCTTGGTGATGTTTATGTTGACGATGCATTTGGAACGGCTCATCGTGCGCATGCATCCATGGCTGTCGTGACTGAGTTCTTTGAGGAATGTGCAGCAGGTTTGCTTCTTGAGAAAGAGATAGAGTATCTTGGCAACGCTGTTGCCAGTCCCGAAAAGCCGTTTGTCGCCATTATTGGCGGTGCAAAGATAAGTGGTAAAATAGACGTTCTTATGTCTCTTGCTGACAAGGTTGATTCGATTATTGTTGGTGGCGGTATGGTTTATACTTTTTATAAGGCCATGGGGACGCCGATTGGCAATTCGCTGCTGGAAGAAGACAAGGTCGATCTGGCCAGAGAGACGATGGCGAAGCTGGAGGAGAAGGGTGTTAAGCTTCTTCTTCCCACGGATCACGTATTAGCAATGCTTCCAGAAGGCATTTCGCTTCCCGGTGGGTTCACGTCAGATATACCTGTGAAAACATCAGTAGATATTGATGATGGTTGGACGGCTCTTGATATCGGTCCTGAATCCACTGCCGCATTTTGTGAGGAAGTCAGAAAAGCGAAAACTGTTGTTTGGAATGGTCCGATGGGTTTTTTCGAGATTCCTGCTTTTGCCGAAGGTACAATGTCAGTTGTTAAGGCGCTTGCTGAGACGGATTGTGTAAGCGTCATCGGCGGAGGTGATAGTGTGAGTGCTGTGAACAAGAGTGGGTTGGCTGATCAGATGACCCATATCAGTACTGGCGGCGGGGCTAGCCTTGAATTTCTTGAGGGTAAGGAATTGCCCGGTATTGTAGCGTTGAGTGATAAATAGAGACCACCCGAAAAGGTGTTTTCGGGTAGAATGGTTAATGGTTAAGAAGAGCGAATCTATACTGGATTATTGTGCATGCAAGCATGATGTTTGTTTTAAATTGTAGTATATCAGGTGAGTAGGAGATATGAAGAAACTGAGAAAAAAGATAATTGCTGGTAATTGGAAGATGAACAAGACGACTGCTGATGCCGCTTCGCTGGCAGAGGGTCTTAAGTTAGAGTTGGGTGATTGCCTGGATGTGGATATTGTGTTGTGCCCTCCTTTTACAGCACTTAGTGCCGTGAGCGGTATTATTGATGACTGTCATATGAAGCTTGGCGCGCAGGATATGCATTGGGAATCTGAAGGTGCTTATACTGGCGAAATTTCCTCCGGCATGTTGAGAGATCTGTATTGTAATTATGTAATACTTGGGCATAGCGAACGGCGCGCGTATTTTGGCGAAACAAACGAAACGGTGAACAAGAAAGTCAAAGCGGCCATTGCTGCAACACTGATACCGATTGTTTGTGTGGGCGAGACTTTGGAGCAACGTGAATCGGGTACCACAGAAGCCGTTGTGCGTGATCAAGTCGAGAACAGCCTTGCTGGGCTTGATGATGATCTTGCTAAGATTGTTGTTGCTTACGAGCCAGTGTGGGCTATTGGAACTGGTCTGACTGCTACGCCGGATCAGGCTCAAGATGTACATGCGTTCATCCGGAAGCTTTTAGCCGAGATTGGTGGTTCTGATATTGCAGATGGTGTAAGAATTCAGTATGGTGGCAGCATGAAGCCGGCTAATGCGGCTGAACTGCTTGAAAAGCAGGATATTGACGGAGGATTGATTGGGGGCGCGGCTCTCGATGTTAGATCCTTTGCCGAAATAGTCAAAGCAGCAATGTAGAGGTGTTAAAATGTCAGGTATAGCGATATTAAAAGGGTTTTTGATGGTTGTAGAGGTGTTGAGCGCATTTCTTCTCATAATTATTATTCTTATGCAGAAATCCAAGAGCCAGGGTATGGGCCTGGCATTTGGCGGTGCTATGGGTGAGTCCTTGTTTGGCGCGCAGATGGGTAATGTGCTTACCAAGGCAACTGTAGTATTGGCTATTGTATTTATGGTTAATACGACAATTTTGGCTATGCTTGGTCCAATAGGCGGCGAGCCCAAGACTATTGCCGATACGATATCCGACGTTCCTGGTTCGGCTCCGATGGATCAGCCGATGCAGTCTCAGGTGCCGATGTCTCCACCTGTTGAGGGTACGACACCAGCAATTCCGACGGTTCCGATAGTGCCTGCACCTGTGGAATAATGAAAAGAAATAATAATGCTTTTGCGAGCCCCACTACCGTGGGGCTTTTTTCTCTTTTGAGCATGGTGTTATTTTGTCTTTCTGGCTGCGGGCACAACGATGGCTCGGTGATGGCTGAAAACGAGATGGTGTATTCTGGCGTAACCACCCGTATACGAGGGTTTGATCCCGTTAAGGCTGGTGATGTCTCATCCGCCATGGCTATTAGCAAAATATACGAAGGACTCGTTCAGTATTCCTATCTCGAAAGACCATACAAGGTTATCCCGAATCTTGCCGAATCAATGCCCGACATATCCGAGGATGGTCTTGTTTACACGTTTAAGATTCGTAATGGTTTGTTTTTTCAGGATGACCCCTGTTTTGGGAAATCCAATGGGAAGGGACGAGAGCTTACGGCTGAGGACTTCGTCTATTCGATCAAGCGTGTGGCGGATGTCAAGAATCAGTCGACAGGTTATTGGGTTTATAACAATCGTATAGTTGGTTTGGATGACTTTCGCGATAAATCAAAAGATCCTGAGTCTACTGATTATGATTCAATTGTTGAAGGGCTGACAGCGTTGGATCGATATACTCTTCAGATCAGGCTTGTTGCGCCTTACCCTCAATTGCTCTGGGTGTTGACAATGCATTATGGCTACGCGGTGCCTCGTGAAGCAGTGAGTCATTATGGCGGAGAGTTCCTGAATAATCCAGTTGGAACGGGACCATTTGTACTCGAAGACTGGGTGAGAAATTACTGTGTTAAGTTTGTGAGAAATCCTAAATGGAGTGAATCGGGAAGAATAGAGCTCTATCCTTCGGTGGGTGAGGAAAAGGACAGAGCGAGTGGACTTCTTGATGATGCGGGGAAAGCTGTTCCGATTATTGACAGGATAGTCCAATACGTTATTTCCGATCCCTCAACGCAATGGTTGAAATTTGTTACTGGCGGTTTGGAGTCGTCGGCGATTTCGAGAGACAACTGGGATGCTGTTATTTCCCCTGGAGGCGGATTAACTGAGAGTCTGAAGAAGAGGGGGATAAGGCTCAACAAACAGCCTTCGCTGAATGTCTTTTATGTGGGTTTTAATATGAATGATCCGGTTGTAGGTATGTCTGAGAATAAGGCCAAGGATCTGGGGCACAAAAAACTCAGGCAAGCACTGACATGTGCGTTTAACAGTGAAACGTGGATTAAATTCTGGAATGGTCGGATAATTCGGGCGAAAGGACCAATCCCTCCCGGTGTAGCGGGTTTTAAAGATGAACCAGCGCAGTATCCCTATGATTTGGATAAGGCCACAAAGCTGTTGGCGGAAGCCGGGTATCCCGATGGTGTAAGTGCTGAGACCGGCAAGCGATTGAGGTTGACGGTTGAGCTTGGCAGTGCTGACCCGCAAACCAGAGAGGCAATAGACTTGATGTCTTCGTTCTTTAGAGAGATAGGAGTCTTGCTGGAGGCCAGTTATAATAATTGGCCGACTTTCCTGCAGAAGATGGAGCGTCGCCAATGTCAGCTTTACCGACTCGGCTGGATTGCAGATTATCCGGATGCAGAAAATTTCTTACAGCTTTTTTATGGGCCGAACAGCTCGCCCGGCCCTAATCACAGTAATTATGAGAGTCCTGAGATCGATAAGTTGTACGAAATGATTCGCACAATGAATGACACACACGAACGGACAGCAATATACAGGAAGATGGCTGACATCGTGGAGGAAGATGCTCCGTGGATATTTACGGACCACCCTATGTCTTTCGGTCTTCATCATTCCTGGGTGAAGAATTATAAGCATCATGATTTTCCGTATGGAATGACCAAATACCGTAAGCTTGATCTCGTGATGCGTGAGGAATGGCAAAGGAATTACGGAAAAAAGCATTGGCGGGAGTAGAGCTTGAGATGAGGCAAATGTTAAAGTATGTAATACGCAGGGTGTTGTACATGGTGCCAACGGTGTTTGGCGTCATTCTGATTACCTTTGCCCTCTTTAATATGGCGGGTGGTGATCCGGCTCTCATGCGGCTCGGCAAGCAGGCGGCTGCCGATACCATGGAAGCGTATGATGTTCAGCGCGGATTGAATAAGCCGCTGTTTGCGGGAATGTGGGGTAGGACTCGTGCTTATGAGGCAACAGATTTCTCAGTTAATGCTGGCAGTTGGTCAAAGTTGGAGGGCGTAGAATACGCAGGACGGGCTAAAGGTTATATAGTTCTTTCCAAAACAGGAGAATATGAGGCAGACAGGCGTTTACCGCTTAATCCGGGTGAAGATTACCAGTGGGTTGTCAAATGTCGTTTGAGTAATCAGGGGAACGCCAGGTTTCTTGTTAAAGAGGGCGACACCGAGTTGGCGTCAGTGCAAATTCCTGAATCAAGATCGTTTAGAACTTTACGGATTCCTTTTGTGGCAGGTGCAAGCGAGGCTTCATTGCGGAGTTTGATTGTGATTAAGGCGGGATCCTTAGATGTGACGGATATCAAAATTCAGAGGCGGGTAAGGCATATATTCGATTCGCAGTTTGTATTCTATATAAGCCAGATTCTGCGATTCGATTTCGGAGTTTCGGATGAGACCAATCAGAGGGTCTCAAAGATGATCAAGGATGGGATATTGCCGTCGCTCGCTTTGACGGCACCAATGTTTCTTGTGGGTCTTATTACGGCTATAGTGGTGTCCTTGATCTGCGCTTATATGAGGAATACCTTTTTGGATCGTTTCTTTGTCGTGTTCTCCATTCTGCTGATGAGTATTAATTATCTGGTGTGGATTATTCTGGGGCAGTATCTATTCGCTTATAGGCTGCACTGGTTCCCTATATGGGGTTTTGAATCGATGCGCTTTCTTGTTCTCCCCGCCATCATAGGCGTGATTAGTGGTCTTGGGTCAAACATAAGATTTTACAGAACAGTTATTCTCGATGAAATGTACTGTGATTACGTGAGAACAGCTCTTGCCAAGGGTGTGAGTAAGCCAAGTTTGCTGTTTAAGCATGTTCTTAAGAACGCCATGATTCCAATTTTAACAAGTGTTGTGATAGCGATACCGTTCCTTTATACGGGCAGTCTTTTGCTTGAAACATTCTTTGGCATACCTGGCTTGGGGAGTATGAGTATAAACGCTATTAACAGTTCCGATTTTGATGTTATTCGTGCCGTGGTTTTTGTGGGTGCAATGATCTATGTGGTTGCCAATCTTCTCACAGATATATGTTATGCGGCAGTTGATCCAAGGGTGAAACTGAAATGAGTATTGAGGACAATAAGAAAAAGCATGGCAAGACGCTGTATGCTGATGCGTGGTCGAGTATTCGCAGAGATAAGCTGTCTATGGCGAGTCTTGTCGTGATTGTGTTTTTTATGCTGACCGCTTTGTATGGCACTTGCATTTACTGGCGCTATAACATCATCGATGCGGAGAGTCCTCAGATGCTGAAGCCTTTAAAAGTGGTGGTTGAAAAGGTTCTTATGGCCGACCGGGTGAAAGGGCAGGTTGCGCCTTATCAGAGACAGGATCTTGACAACAGGTATATGTCTCCTTCGGTATCTCATGTAATGGGTACTGATAGTCTTGGCCGGGATGTGTTTCAGAGATTGGTTCAAGGCTCCAGGATTGCATTTCAGGTTGGTGTTATCACGTCTCTTATCGCAATACCCATAGCGGTTCTACTGGGCTGTATAGCCGGGTATTTTGGAGGATGGGTTGATGATGTGATTGTATGGTTGTATTCGACCTTCGCCTGTATGCCGACTTTGCTCTTTATAATTTCTATTTCTATGGTTATTGGCAAGGGTTTGACGGGGGTCTACATAGGGATAGGTTTCACAACCTGGGTTCATTTATGCAGGCTTATTCGTGGTGAGGTCATGAAGAGAAAGGATCAGACCTACGTGCGGGCTGCTCAGGTATTAGGGTATAGCCATGCAAGGATTATCTTTCGACATATACTCCCGAATATCATGCACATTATAATTATTAACTTCTCGCTCAGGTTCCCGTCTGCTATACAAACAGAAGTGATACTGAGTTTCCTGGGGATTGGAGCTCAGTCAGAACCATCTTGGGGTTTGATGATTAACAGTGCCCGGTTCAGGTTGTGGTATGGGGTCTGGTGGGAGCTGACGTTTACCACACTGGCAATATTGGCAATTGTCCTGGCGTTCAACCTTCTTGGTGACGCGTTAAGGGATGCGTTGGATCCTCGGTTGAGAGAGGTCGAAAGATGAGCAAGATTTTGGATAGAGTGAATGTTCCTGCTGATTTGAAGGATTTGAATGTTCATGAGATGGAAGACCTCGCGGCCGATATCAGGGAGCTGATAATCGAGACTGTCAGCAAGACAGGAGGGCATCTGGGCGCGAACCTTGGTGTCGTTGAACTCACGATAGCACTTCTTAAGGTGTTTAGTCCTCCGGATGATAAGATTGTATGGGACGTCGGCCATCAAAGCTACGCATATAAGATTCTGACAGGCAGGAAAGACAGGTTCAGCACATTGCGTCAGTCGGGAGGTCTGTCCGGATTTCCGAAGATGGCAGAAAGTGAGTATGACGCATTTGGGGCAGGGCATGCAGGGACAGCGCTTTCGGCCGGGATGGGTATGGCGTATTCCCGTGATATGCGGGGTGGGAATGAAGACATTGTGGTTGTTACGGGTGATGCCTCGGTCAGCTGTGGAATATCTCTTGAGGCATTGAATAATCTGGCGTCAGCTACTAATCGTATGATTGTGATCATGAACGATAATGAGATGGCGATTTCGAAGAATGTCGGATCAATCTCCGGTTATCTTGGACATTTGCTGGCCAACCCGCGTTATAACAGATGGAAGAAGGGTGTTGAGACCGCGGCAAAGAAAGCGCACTTGGGCTGGTTTAGATCAACTTACTATCGCATGGAAGAATCAATCAAGAGCCTGTTTCTGAATAACGTCATTTTTGAAGAATTTGGACTCCGGTATGTTGGCCCCATTGACGGACACAATATTCATGACTTAATTGACGCTTTGACTGTAGCCAAGGAATATGACAAGCCGATTATTCTTCATGTAGCCACTGTGAAGGGGAAGGGGTATGAGTTTGCGGAAGCCTACCCGGAGAAATGGCATGGAACAGCAGGATTTGATATCAAGACAGGCGATGCGTCTGTAGCTGTATCAGGGAAGGGTTATTCACAGGTGTTTGGAGATGTGCTGACAAACCTTGCTGCCGGGAATAAGGATATTGTAGCAATCACTGCTGCTATGACCGGCGGAACAGGATTGACCGGGTTTGCAGAAACCCATTCTCGCCGTTTCTTTGATGTCGGCATGTCTGAAGAACATGCAGTGGTATTTGCCGCAGGTTTGGCTGCCGATGGCATGTCTCCGGTTATTGCGATTTATTCAACATTTATTCAGAGATCGGTTGATTGCATAATTCATGATATTTGTCTGCAGAAACTGCCGGTTGTTATATGCCTCGATAGGGCTGGCATAGTAGGTGATGACGGACCGACACATCACGGAGTATTTGACATAGCGTTGTTGCGGCCGGTGCCGGGATTGATAATCATGCAGCCGAGAGATGAGGCTCAGTTTGCCAATATGATCGATACGGCAATCAAACTGAAGAAGCCGGTTGTGATTCGCTATCCACGAGGTGCAGGGCCAGGTTTGGAGGTTCCCGAGATACTAAGCGAAATCCCTGTTGGGAAAGCAGAGATAATCCGGCAGTCAGCGACTTGCGGCGACAATGGCGCGGTTGTTTTCTGGGCACTTGGAGATATGATTCCTTTGGCAGAAAAGGCCGCGGATATTCTGGAGGCAGACGGGGTGAGCTGTTCGATTGTGGATCCTCGTTTTATCAAGCCGTTTGACCGTGAGCTGCTTAAAGAGACCTCACGCGGTACAAAGGCAGTGGTGACATTGGAGAACGGGGTCATCTCGGGCGGATTCGGTTCCGGGGTCGAATCATTTCTTGCTTCTGAAGGATATGATGGAAAGGTCTTGAAATGCGGCTGGCCTGATGAATTTATTCCGCATGGTTCTGCCGATATCCTGCTGGAGAAATATGGGCTTACGGCAAAAGCTGTTGCTGAGAGAGTGAGAAATGAAACGTGATCCGGCGTCGCCTTTGGCTATGCCAAGACAAGAACGTGAAATGTGATGTGGCGGAGGAGATGAAGTGAAGATTTTGATAGCAACGAGAAACCAGCATAAACTCACTGAGATACGGGAAATATTCTCTGATTCGGGTTTGGAGCTTTTGACGGTGGATGATTTTTCAGGTTTGCCGGAAGTTGAAGAAGACGCGGATACTTTTGCGCTCAATGCCATAAAGAAGGCGGTGACGTTGGCTATGGTTGCAAAGATGTGGACGTTGGCGGATGATTCGGGGCTGGAGGTCGATGCGCTCGGAGGCGAACCTGGAATTTATTCTGCCAGATATGCTGGTGAACCTGTTGATTACGAGGCTAATAACCGGAAGCTGTTGAAAGAGATGGAGGGCGTCGCTGATCGTAATGCAAGGTTTCGATGTGTTATTGCGTTGTCGACACCTGAAGGTTTTTCGCAATATGTGGAAGGCGTATGCGAAGGTGTTATTGTGAACGATGAGCGCGGAGAAGATGGCTTTGGTTATGATCCGCTCTTTATGCCTGATGGATATGAAGACACTTTTGCGGAAATGGATTCCGGGCTTAAGAACAGCATATCTCATAGGGCAAACGCATTGCGTATAGCGTGGGAAAAATGGGAAAAACTTCTCAAGTAGCCTACAGCTTTATATTTTTGCCTGTAAAAGTGAGCTGTATGAGGCTGTCGTGCAGGTCAGTTATAGCGTTAGGGTTCTTGTTGTAATTGAAGTCCCATTGCGCGGTAAAGCGAGAAGTCTTTGCTGCGTTACTCCTGAGGATCATTCCTGGAGTGTTGATTCTGACTGTTACGTCGAAACCACCAAGTAGAGGTGTCAGCTCCTCATGCTCTTGCGGCGACAGTGTTTTGTTGTTGCTGGCCTTGTCGGCTTTATCTCGCTTTAGAATGTAATCGCCAGCCTTGTTTTTTTGAAGCGATATTCTGTGGCTGGTAAAAAGATCGGTTTGTGCCATCCGGGGCAGGCTTTCGAAGTCCAGTCTGATATGCGTCTTTTTTGATGCGTTTCGTGTGTCGACGGAGATTTTTGCAATCCTTATTCCGTTTGCCTTGTATTTCTTGAAAAAAGCAATGAAGGCTTCTTTTGATGGATTGTAGAAAAGCATAATTAGAGGATCATCGGGTTTGGCGGCGGGCTTGCCTGATGCAGCCATGAGTTCATCCCTCAGTTTCATCATGGCTCTAAACTGGGTGATTGATTGTTCGGATATCGAGTACTCAAGGTCGAACGATCCTGACCCGTCTTCCTTAAGGATCAGGGTCGGTTCTGCTTGAATGCAGCCGGTAATGGCGCAGATAGCGCAGATGACGGCGATAATCAGAGTAGCTTTAAATACAGCTTTCATTACATTCCTGGTCTGGGTGATGATGTTTTTGCCTGTGTATTTGTGAACTTAAATACTGTTTCGTTTGGCTTTACCATGCCGGATTCCCTGGCTGTACGCTCGACGAAGCTTGGGTCAGAGGCAAACCGCTCCTGTTTTCGTCTGAGTTCTCTGGTCTGCTCCTCGGTCTTGATGTTTTCCCGCTGGAGCGCCAAGGCTCGTGCCTGGAGCTCTCTGACGGCATCCCACCTGGGAAGGAATATGGTGACCAGCGTGATTAACGCCAGTATGCACAATAATACCCAAGCAAGTTTATAGATCTTGTTCCAATGTTTCACAAAACCGTTACCGAGTTATATGGCTCCTCCGTAAATTGCTTCGGAGCCAAGCATTTCTTCAATTCTGAGTAGCTGGTTGTACTTGGCTATTCTGTCTGTCCTTGACATCGAGCCAGTTTTAATCTGCCCAGCGTTTGTAGCCACTGTTATGTCTGCAATTGTAGTATCTTCTGTTTCGCCGGAACGATGACTTACAACTGCAGTATAACCTGCTTTGTTTGCCATTTCAATAGCGTTTAACGTTTCTGTCAGAGTTCCAATCTGGTTGACTTTGATGAGGATGGAGTTAGCTACGCCCATTTTGATCCCCTTTTCAAGGAACTTCGTGTTCGTTACAAAGAGGTCGTCTCCGACCAGCTGAATCTTGTCGCCAAGTTTCTCTGTCATTTTCTTCCATCCGGCCCAGTCGCCTTCGTCCATGCCGTCCTCGATGCTGATAATTGGGTATTTGTTTACCCAGTCGGCCCAGTAATCAACCATCTGGGCTGAAGACTTACGAGATTTATCACTTTTCTTGAAGACATATTTCTTCGAGGATTTGTTGTAGAACTCGCTGGCTGCCGGGTCAAGGGCTATAAAGATGTCCTTGCCTGGTTTGTATCCTGCGGCTTTGATAGCTTTCATCAGCAATTCAAGCGCCTGTTCATTGTTCTTGAGTTCCGGGGCGAATCCGCCCTCATCTCCAACTGCGGTGCTCATGTTCATTCCGCGAAGGGTGGACTTGAGTGAGTGAAAGACTTCGGCACCCATTTGCACGGCCTGCGAGAAACTCTTCGCGCCTTTTGGCATGATCATGAATTCCTGGATATCAACAGGTGCATCTGAATGAGCGCCGCCGTTTAGAACATTCATCATTGGTACAGGTAGAACCTTGGCGTTGGTTCCTCCGATATAACGGAAGAGCGGAAGTCCGGAATATTGTGCGGCTGCTTTAGCTGCTGCGAGCGAGACGGCAAGTATGGCGTTGGCGCCAAGCTTTTTCTTATTGGTAGTTCCGTCGAGCTCGATCATCATTGTGTCGATGCCAACCTGATCGATTACGTCCCAGCCAATAAGTTCGGCGGCGATGATGTCGTTGACATTCTTTACGGCTTTCTGAACACCCTTGCCAAGGTAGCGCTTCTTGTTTGTGTCGCGCAGTTCGACAGCCTCACTTGCGCCGGTTGATGCGCCGGACGGGACTGCTGCACGTCCAACAAAGCCTGAGTCGAGAAGGACGTCAGCTTCAATGGTTGGGTTGCCTCGTGAATCAATAATTTCTCTTGCGAATACGTCAATAATTACAGACATTATAGAGCACCTTTTTGTTGTTTTTTATTATGTGTAGCCAGACGGTGAAATTAGTGTAACGAGGTAATAAAGGCAAGGGAATTATATAGGCAGTAGGCAATGGGCAATTGCCTACTGCGCATTTTCCACTGGTGTAGCTTACGATGATGGAGTAAGGTCTTGGGTATGAAAATACTTGTTACAGGCGGGGCGGGGTTTATTGGCAGCAATTTTGTGCGTTTCATGCTTTCCAAGCATAGCGATATGGAGATTGTTAATGTTGATTTGCTGACATATGCTGGCAATCTGGAGAATCTGGCTGGTCTTGAAGATGAGCCGCGTTATACTCTCGAACGCGGTAATATTGCAGATCCAGATCGCATGAATAGTTTGTTTGAAGAGCATGATTTTGATGCAGTTGTGAATTTTGCCGCTGAAAGCCATGTCGACAGAAGCATTCACATGGGCGCGCACGATTTTATCATGACAAATATATATGGCGTTCAAGTGCTGTTGGACGCTAGCAGAGAGCATGGTGTTGAGCGATTTCTTCAGGTATCGACAGATGAGGTTTATGGCAGTCTTGGCGCAGAGGGTTTATTCACGGAAGACTCACCGATTCAGCCCAACAATCCTTATGCAGCGACAAAGGCCGGGGCGGATTTTATGGTGAGGGCGGCTTGCGAAACACATGGTCTTGATGCTGTAATTACAAGATGTGCCAATAATTTTGGTCTCTATCAGTTTCCAGAGAAGCTTATACCCCTGATGATAACGAATGCTATTGAGGATAAGGAGCTTCCTATGTATGGCGACGGGCTTTACATCAGAGACTGGATATATGTTCCGGATCATTGTTCAGCCATAGACCTGGTGTTGCGAAAAGCAACTGCGGGCAGCATTTATAATATCGGTGGAGAACACGATTTGACGAATCTGGATATTGTGAGTCTGATTCTAAAGCTGGTGGATAAGCCGGAGTCTTTAATCAAGCATGTTAAGGATAGGCCTGGTCACGACAGACGTTACGCTATGGATTCCAGTAAGATCAGGGCGGACCTCGGATGGGAGCCCGACTATTCTTTTAAGGATGCCATGGATGCGACTGTTTCCTGGTATCTTGATAACAGCGACTGGTGGAAGCGAATCAGAAGCGGCGAATACCAGGAATATTACAGCAGAATGTACGAAAAATAAGACCTGTTATATTTCATGAAAGACAGACTTAAGATATTTTGGAAGTTCGTAAGAGAGGATATTTGGGATATTGAGCTCACCTCACTTACCAAGCTGAAGCGACTGGGCGTCAAGTCGCTCCGGGTAGTACATCTGGTTTTTAAGGGCTTCAAAGATGATGAATGCCCGCTTCACGCATCAGCACTGACGTTCAATTCATTGATGGCCATTGTGCCGATACTTGCTTTATCATTGTCGTTGGCAAGGGTTTTTGGCGGGGCTGAACTCGCGGAAACACAGCTGAAACAGGTGGTGGGAGAAATAACCAGCCGCCTGGAGGTTCGGGGAAACACGAATAATATGGCGGCAGTGAAGGCTGAAGGTGTCGATGTCGTTGTTGATGATGGTGTGTGGACGCCATCGGAAATTGCAAGTGAGCTTAATAAGGCTGTTGATTTAGGGTTCAGGCAGGTCGAAAAAGTCAATTTCACCGCACTTGGAAGCGCGGGTTTGATTTTACTTCTTTGGATGGTAATCGTGGTGCTCAGTAAGGTGGAAGGATCGTTTAATACTGTTTGGGGTGTGACTCAGGGGCGGCCATTCTTTCGCAAGATCACGGATTATCTTTTTATGGTTATTGTGATGCCATTTCTGATCAGTATGCTTGCATCGTTCTTTCTTGCCGAGCTCGCGGTGAGGTTTACAAGTATTCCTTTGGCTTCAGAGATGGCGGGGCTTATCAGCACTAAGATTTGGAAGAACCTGGCTGTTCTGACTTTGATTATGCTTACAATTACTCTCTTGCTTAAGTTCATGCCCAACACCCAGGTGCATTGGCGGCCGGCGCTTATTGGCGGGCTGGTCGTGGCGTTACTTCTTCTGCTATGGTTATGGTTTTGCGCCAGGGTGCAGGTTGGGGTTGCCAGGAACAGCGCTTTGTATGGAAGTTTCGCTATTGTTCCAATAGTGCTCTTCTGGGTGTTTGTCAGTTGGGAAATAGTGTTGTTCGGTGCCGAAGTGGCTTTTGCGACTCAGAATTGCGCTACCTACAGGATGGAGTATGGATCCAAGAGAGCGAATGTGCAATCGCGACTGATTCTTGGCCTGTCGGTTATTGTCGAGGCGGGTAAGGCAATGATGGGGAAAGCGGATTATTTTGAGGTGGCGAAATTCGCCAGTACGCACAGGGTGCCGGTGCGGTTTTTAAACGATATTGTCGATGAATTGGTGCGATTGGAGTTTCTGGCGTCCGTTGGAGAACAGCCGGGTCGTTTTGTTATGCTCAAACCTCCCTCTGAGGTTTCAGTCAGGAGCGTGATCGATGCTATGATGGGATCAGGTGTAAAGCCTGAGGCGCTTGGGTTGATGAATGTTAATCCGGCTATTGAACAAATTGTTAAAACTTCCACCAGTAGCATCGGCGGTTCTCTGTCCGAAAAATATGTGGCGGACATTGTATAACTCCTGAGTTTTGTTATGGATTTTCGAAAAGTATTAAATCAAGAGCAGTATAATGCCGCAACGGCGCCTGATGGACCTATATTGGTTCTGGCTGCTGCAGGAACAGGCAAGACGCGGACTCTCGTTTACAGGGTTGCGTACCTTGTTGAAGAGGGGATCAGTCCTGATAGGATCTTGTTACTGACTTTTACGAACCGCGCAGCGAATGAGATGTTGGAACGTGCTCGTACGGTTATAGGATCAGAGACGGGCGGATTCTGGGCTGGGACATTTCATCACATGTGTAATCGGATGCTGAGACGCTACGCTACCAAAATTGCTTTTAAGTCTGATTATGCCATTCTGGACAGGGATGATTCTCGCAGTCTCATGCGTAATTGCATAAGAGATCTTGGTTTTCAAAGTAAGGATTTTCCTAAGCGAGATGTCCTTCTGGCTATTGTTGGTTCAGCGGCAAACACTCAAACTGATGAAGAGGAGGTCGTTGAAAACTGGTTTGATGATACGAGCGTTAATCTTAAAGATGTATTGAAGGTTGTTGACCGCTATCGCCACAGGAAATTTGAGATGGGAGCCATGGATTTCGATGACATGTTGATCAATTGCCTTCAGCTTCTGGAGACGCATGAAAAGGTGGCGGATCAATATAGAGAACAGTTTCAGCATGTGTTGGTTGATGAATACCAGGATACTAATATAATTCAGTCCAAGTTAGTGGACCTTATCGCCGGGAAGCATAGAAATCTTCTTGTTGTAGGTGATGATTTCCAGAGTATCTACGCCTGGCGAGGGGCTAATTTCCGCAATATCATGACGTTCCCGGAGCGGTATCCTGATTGCCGTAAATACATTTTGGAAACCAATTATCGTAGTGTGCCGGAGGTCCTGTCGGTAGCAAATGCATGTATTGCAGGGAACCCCGATCAATTTCAAAAAGTCCTAAGGCCGACGAGAGAGAGCGGTGTGAAGCCGCGCGTGGTTCGGCTTCGTGATGGCGAGACCCAGGCTCAGTATGTGCTTGAGCGGATTCGCATGCTTAAACGGGACGGTTATGTCGCCAATGATATAGCGGTCCTGTATAGGGCTCATTTTCATGCTATGGAACTGCAGATAGCATTGGCTCGCGAAGGAATGTCTTATTCGATAACTTCCGGTGTGCGGTTCTTTGAGCAGGCGCATATCAAGGATGTGTCCAGTATTCTCAAGGTAATGGAGGCACCGCATGACGAATTGGCGTTTGACCGGCTGTTGCAGCTTTTGCCGGGAGTCGGGGTGAAGACTGTTGAGAAACTATGGCAGAAGATGGGTGGGCAATTCGACGCACAGGATGCCGCCGACAGAGATAAGCTGATGGGCATCCTGCCCAAAGCAGCCTTTGAGAAATGGAAGCCGATAAATGATATTATGGCTGCGTACCAGAATGACAACCTGTCCGAGGATCCAGGCGAAGTTGTCCATAGGTTAGTCAGCGGTTTCTATGACCAGTATGCGGTCAATGCATTTGAAAATTCGACCCGACGTCTGGATGATATAGAGGAGTTTATTCTGTTCAGTTCAAAATATGAAAACGTTAAGCAGATGCTTGCTGATGTCGCGTTGTTGACAAACGTTGATACGCAGTACGAAAAGCAGGCTAGCGGAGATAAAGATTTGCTGAACCTGAGTACGATTCATCAGGCAAAAGGTCTGGAATGGGGTGCCGTTATCATTATATGGGCCTGCGAAGGGATGTTTCCGTCTGGACGTGCTTTGGAAGACGGCGACGGGGATGATTCTGAAGAGAGGCGCCTTTTCTATGTCGCTGTCACCAGGGCTAAGGATGATCTCAGTATTATTGTTCCTGAAGTACGGCGCAGTCGTGACGGAGGTGTGTTCTATTGCTCGCCTTCACGATTTGTGGAAGAGATTCCGGATGAACTTGTTCAGGATGTCAGGAATTACTTCTGAGATGTGAAACGTGAAAAGTGATGATTATGGGTTTCCGGCTTCGTCCAAGAACTACGCCGTGACAAGTAGGGAAGAGCTCACAGATTGGTAAGGCCTGCAGGGGGCGCGTGTGCCGAGATCCTTCGACTTCGCTTCCTCCAGAGGACGGACAGGCAGGATGACAACTCCTTCAGTGATTTTGCCTGCCACGCCATCGGCGTGGTCATGCTGAGCCTGTCGAAGCATCTCATCCCTGAGTATTGAAAAAGAGGAACGTTCCAAATGGTGCTAACTTAAGCCGCATTTTCAGAGCTCTTTATTCACGTTTCACGCATCACGTTTCACGTTTTCTTTTTTCTCACAACTTATCAAAAAACTTGCCCAGGCTTTTTATACCGCGGTCTAATTCTTTCTTGATCTGTTCTTCGGCTTTATTTGAGCCGTCCTGAATTTTGCCGTCGTGTTTTTTTGTTTTTTTCTTCAAAAAGTCCATCAGGACATCCGCGTTTGCCGTGAGGTTTTGAAGTATAGCATTGCCTATTATTACACCAGGGTTTTCGGCGAAACGTGGGCTTTGCACGGGACCCTCTATAGGCAGAGGGGCAGACAGCTCTTTGATGGAGGGGAAATCAGGGTTTTTCTTCGCCAGATCGCCAGTGGGTCGGCAATTCTTGA
Organism: Lentisphaerota bacterium; assembly: GCA_030590485.1. GTDB lineage: Bacteria > Verrucomicrobiota > Kiritimatiellia > UBA8416 > JAUUYL01 > JAUUYL01. The sequence continues at coordinate 26,723 of JAUUYL010000017.1, forward strand.
GTTTAAGGAGGATGACCGATCCGGGATGTTGGTAGATTCCGTCAATACACTTGAGGTGTATTTCCAGATCAGCTGACTCAGCCTGTATATCGGCTTTCTCAAAGAGTTCCTTTATCCCGTCCACTGTAAGGTCAATAGCTAGAATGCTACCCTTGAGCGTGAATGTGGGTTTAAGCGGATTTGTAATCGGAAGAATCTCTCCTATGATATCTGTCCTGAACAGGTCAGGCTTGTCATCAAGATGCGCTTCGATGGTGATAGTGCCGTTGGGTAGGCCTGCGTTCTCGACAGTAGTGAGGTTCTTGATGCCTATTTTTGTTTGCAGGCCAAAACGGGTGATTTCACCCCTTAGTTTGTGGTCTACATACTCAAGTTTTGTTTCAATCGAAAGGTCTTTGATGAGCAGTTTAGGCAGCTCAAGTGGTTCAGCTTGCGTGGGTCGGTCGGGTTCTGGTTGTGGCAGCTCAGGTGTTTCTTCTGTTGTTTCAGGCTTCGGTATTGCCTTGGATATCTCTATAGCATTGACCTGGTTGTCCTTGTTGCGAACTATTGTTATTATAGCATTGTCGATGCGAGCCTCTGTGAGCTCGGTGATACCCTTTAATGTGGAGATCAGCCCTATGTTGATTTTGCAGTCGTCCATAGAGAATATGGTGGGTTCTTGAAAGTTGTTTGGGTTGCCGAGTCTGACACCTGATAATCTTAGTGATCCTCCAAAGAGGTTGATGCCTGCATCGTCCATATCTACATCTAAATCAAGTGTTCGCTCTATTTCTGGAATGATGACGCGATTGATGACTTCACCAAGCTTGGCTTGCAGGATGAAATGAGTCATGACGACGAGCAGAACCAGGAGGAGTGCAATTGCGATAAGTATTTTCCAGATTATTTTCATGGCAGGAGGGTCTCCTTTTGAGGTTAGGTTCACTTTTGTATCTTCATTGCCACAGCAACTTCAGGACAGGTGAACGGTGAGTCGTATTTTGAGCAGTTCTTGCAGCCCATGTAGATTTTATGTATCAGGGTTTCCTTTGGAATCACTTCGAACCCAAGTTTGGTGTAGAACTCAGGGTGAAATGTCAGGGCGATTATCTGTGCAGGGTGAAGCGTTTTGATGTGATCTATGGCGGCATTAACCAGGGTTTTCCCTATGCCTGATGACTGGTGGTCCTTATGCACAGCCAGCGACTTGATCTCGACGGATGGTTGTTTTGGAGCGCCTATCTCGGGCAGAATCTGCCAGGACACGGTGCCGACGACCTTGCTGTCTGTTATGCATATAACGAAGCGGTCAATATTCTCAACTATATCGCTCATTGGGCGGGCGATGAGCTCTTCTGGGTAAGACTTTATGAGTTCAAAGATTGCTTCGGCATCTTCAAAGCCTGCTGATCTAACTATAAAATTGTTGTCTTTATTGGTCATATCATTTGAAACCTATAATGCGGAGCCGAGAAAAACAATAAAATTCACATTTTTCCTTGCAGTTCAGGGGTAAAGACGCCATAGTCTCGCTCCTTCGCAATGAAATAAGGAATAATAATGTCACAAGAGATTGATTTACATAAAATTAGAAACATCGGGGTTATGGCCCATATAGATGCCGGCAAGACGACGGTCAGTGAGCGTATATTGTTTTATTCCGGCAAGACGCACAAGATAGGCGAAGTCCATGATGGCGAAGCTATTATGGACTGGATGGATCAGGAACAGGAGCGCGGTATAACTATTACATCTGCGGCTACAACAACATCCTGGAATGATCACACCATTACCATCATCGATACACCCGGACACGTTGATTTTACAGCGGAAGTTGAGCGTAGCTTAAGAGTTCTTGACGGTGCCGTAGCTCTATTCTGTGCCGTGGGCGGTGTTCAGCCTCAGTCCGAGCAAGTTTGGAGACAAAGTGAGAAGTATGAAGTTCCTAAAATAGCATTTATTAATAAGATGGATCGTGTTGGCGCTGATTTCTTCGGTGTTGTAGCGCAGATTCAAGATACGCTTGCAGCTAATGTTGTTCCGATAGTTCTGCCTATAGGTAAAGAAGATTATCTGAAAGGTGTGATAGACCTGATCAAAATGAAGGCCGTTTATTATAGTAATGAGGATCGCGGTGTTACATACGACGAAGAGGATATACCGGCGGAGATGCTGGATGAGGCAAACAAGTGGAGAGCCAATCTTCTCGAGAAGAGTGCTGAGCAGGATGATGAACTGTTTGAAAAGTTCCTTGAAACAGGTACACTTACTGAAGATGAGATAGTAAATAGTATACGCAAAGCGACTATTGGTCGTAAGGTGATACCGGTTTATTGCGGATCAGCCTTTAAAAATAAAGGTGTACAGCGCATGCTTGACGGGATCGTTAACTTTCTTCCTTCACCTGCTGATATAGCGCCGATCATTCATGTAAGTGGTGAAGAGGAGATTGTCAGGAAGCATTCGGTGGATGAGCCGTTTTCCGCTCTGGCCTTTAAAATTCTTGCCGACAAGCACATGGGCAAACTGACGTTTATAAGGGTTTACTCTGGCTGTGTGGAGGCAGGTGCTACAGTTTACAATTCGACCAAACAGAAAACCCAGAGGATTGGGCGTATTATAAGGATGCACTCTATTAAGCAGGAAAGCATTGAGCGTGCAATGTGCGGAGACATTGTTGCGATTGTCGGTCTTTCTGATACGCGCACAGGTGATACTCTTTGCTGTAAGGACAATCCTATTGTTCTTGAATCAATTGAGTTTCCTGCGCCTGTAATGTCAATCAGTGTTCAGCCTGAGAGCCGCACTGATAGTGACAAGATGGGTGATGCGCTTCATAAGTTATCAGACGAAGATCCTACATTTACAGTAGGCTACGACAAGGAGACCAACGAGACAATTATTTCCGGTATGGGTGAGTTGCATCTTGAAGTTCTAGTTGAACGTCTGAAACGTGAATACAATGTCGTTGCAGATGTTGGACGACCTGAGGTTGCGTACAGAGAAACAATTACACAGAAGATTGAGGGGCAGTACAAGCACTCTAAGCAGAGTGGTGGACGCGGTCAGTACGGTCATGTTTGCTTCAGGATGGAGCCACTTGAGCCTGGTAAGGGCTTAGAATTTGAGAACGAGGTTAAGGGCGGAAATATCCCATCCGAATACATCACTGCGGTCAAGAAGGGTGTTGTTAAGGCGATGGAGAGCGGGCCGTTTGCCGGTTATCCTGTTGTTGATGTTCGCGTTACGGTCTATGATGGTTCGTATCATGATGTCGATTCCAGTGAGTTTGCGTTTATTGAGGCTGCGCGAGTATGTTTCAGAAGTCTCTTCATGCAGGCTTCACCGGAACTTCTTGAGCCTGTTATGTCTGTAGAGAGTGTGGCTCCTGAGGAGTATATGGGCGGAGTTTCCGGCTCTATATGTCAGAGACGCGGACGTATTGAAGCTATGGACGAGCTCGCCGGCTCAAAAGTTGTGCGCGGTATGGTTCCTCTGAGCGAGATGTTTGGCTATACGAACGTAATCAGGTCTCTCACACAGGGCAGAGGCGAGTTCACAATGCAATTTGAGCGTTATGAAGCTGTCCCATTCTCAATTGCCGAAGAGGTCATCAAGAAGCGGCGTGAAGAAGACAAGATCAGAGCGTAGCTCAGGTCTGATATCAGATGGGGTCGCGTCACGTGAATGCGTTTGGATGTTTCTAAACGAACGGCGACAATTTGCGAAGTCGATCTACGATTGGCGGCATGTTTTCAATCACGTAATCCACATCCTCCTCAGTGTTGTATCTGCTGAGGCTGAATCGTATTGATCCGTGAGCCGCGGTAAACGGTATGCCCATTGCGCGGATGACATGTGACGGTTCAAGTGAGCCGGAAGTGCATGCTGATCCGGAAGATGCGCATATGCCTAAATCGCTCAGATGGTACAAGATAGCTTCGCCTTCGATGTACTGAAAGCTGATGTTGCTGGTGTTCGGTAAACGATTTTTGCGATCCCCGTTCACCATGGTATCAGGACATGCCTTTAGAAGCCCGTTTTCCAATTTGTCTCTTAAGGTGGCAATTCTATTCTCATCCTTCAGGCCGGCGGCAGCCATTTCGCAGGCTTTGCCCAGACCCACGATGTAAGGGACATTCTCCGTTCCAGCTCTACGACCGTTTTCCTGATGCCCACCGAGCATGAACGTATTGAGTTTTGTGCCCTTACGGATGTATAGAGCTCCAATCCCCTTTGGTGCATGAAGTTTATGCCCTGATATTGATAACATATCAACAGGAACCTTGCTTACGTCTATGGGTAGCTTGCCGGCTGCCTGCACAGCATCTGTGTGGATAACGCCCCCGGCACTTTTGATCATCTGAGATATCTCCTCAATCGGGAATATCACTCCGGTTTCATTGTTGGCCCACATTAAGCTTGCGAAGACAGGCCCTTCGAGCAAGGACTCTCTGAGTTCAGCCATGTCTAGTATGCCTGCGGAATCAACTCCGATTTCAGTCAGATGAAAACCCTGGTCCCTGAGATGTCTGCATGGGCCTTGCACGGCTGGGTGTTCAACTCTGGATGTGATTATTCTCGTGCCAGCACCTGAGGCTTCAACAGCTCCGTTAATAGCCATATTATCGCTCTCGCTACCACAGCTGGTAAAGACGATCTCGGACGGATCGGCTCCTATTAAGGAAGCGACCTTTCCTCTGGCTTCTTCTATGTGCTTACGTACTTGCCCACCAAAATAATGCATACTGGATGGGTTTCCCCAGTATTCCTTGAAGAATGGGATCATTACCTCTGTTACTTCCGGCGCAACGCATGTGGTGGCATTATTATCAAAATAAACAGTTTTCATAAATAAATCTTCAGTACGTCTCTCTTAACCATATAAACATCAATCATGCACGTAGCACTCTATTTGTCCTCTTCCACAACAATGTCTGCAGAAACAAATTCTCTAAGTTTCGCTTCTACAACATCTTTCATTGTAAATTCAGCAATCTGGCATTTTGCGCACATGCCGCGAAAAGAAATTACAACTTTATTTCCTGATACATCGATTAGCTCTAGGTCACCTCCGTCTTGTTTTAGAAGAGGTCTTATTTCTCGATCCATGGTTTCTTCGATCAGGCGTATTCTTTCAATAATAGTCATCTTTGCTGGCTTAGGAGAATCGGTTTGTTTGTTTATTTCGGCCTGTACGCGATCAATAACGGCCTGGATATCCGGTAGACATTTCCCGCATCCACCGCCGGCTTTACAATAGTTTGTTACCTCTTCAACCGTCGTGAGGTTATTCTCTCTAACAACATGTTCGATTTCCTCTTCTGTGATGCCGAAACAAGTGCAGATGACCTTGCCTTCCAGAATTTTCTTACTTGTATCGCCTGTGTAATGATTCTTAATTGCGACTTCCAGAGCTTCTCGACCCATAACTGAACAGTGCATTTTCTGCTCGGGCAGGCCGCCGAGGAATTCTGCGATATCAAGATTTGTGACATTTGATGCTTCGTCAAGAGTCATTCCCTTGATAATTTCTGTAAGTGCTGAAGATGAAGCGATAGCGCTTGCGCAACCGAAAGTCTTGAATTTTGCATCAGCAATACGTTTGTCTTCACCCAGCTTAAAAGTCAACTTCAATGCGTCGCCGCAAGCCAGTGAACCCACTTCTCCGACACCATCAGGATTCTCGATAGCACCTACATTTCGAGGGTTTTTAAAATGATCTAATACTTTATCTGTGTAATCCCACATTTATGATTTCCAATCTTAGATTCTCAGTGGTTGTTTATTACTTGAAGATAATATACGTGAGTTCCTTGACAAAGAAAAGCCATTTTGATACTTATTCCGGCCTTATGGGACAACAACTTAGAGTTAGAGTAAAAAGAAAACGTAAAGAGCGTCGCAAGAAACGGAAGAAAGAAGCCGTTAGAGAAGCCGCTCAGAAATAATACGTTTCCTTTTTCGAATATGATGGCGTGATGGCCGAGTGGTTAGGCACGGGTCTGCAAAACCTGGTACATGGGTTCAAGTCCCATTCACGCCTCCATCTTAAAGCGTTGCAACTGAATGGGTTACAGCGCTTTCTTTGCGCCCTCGAATTTCTCATAAATGCGTATAAATGTGCATGATATCCGGATTTCTCTGCACAAACCTTGCACATTTTATCTCCTGGAATTTGTCTGTCGTTTACTTATTCTGCCGTTATGAGCACGATGGATTCTTTTAGCTTCTGTGCAATCTCTTGCATGTTATCTTCCGGTGCGTTGGAAGTTGTATCCCGTAGCCCATTATTAAGAATATCTGTTTGCTGATCTTTTTATCTCGAGGTGTATCAACTCTCTCTGGTCCTGTATGTCTACAGCCAGTTTGGCTGTGGAACCATTTTTTGGCGGGACGCGATAACCACCCTAGAATCTGACCGCCTATACAAAGGTTCCTGTCAAGATCTTGACGTTCGTATTGCCAATCGGTTGATTTTCTTGTCGCAAATGCAGCTGTTAGGCCGTAAATAGTAATTGACAAGTATATTACCATAATATACACTATTGACATGATGGATACTGTTTCAATGCCAGAGTTCGAAGGGTTCGAGTGGGGGCAGGGTAATATTGATAAAAACTGGCTGAAGCACTCTGTAACGCCACAGGAGACGGAGCAAGTATTCTTCAATGCTCCGCTGATCGTCGCAGACGATGCGAAGCATTCAAAAATAGAGAAACGTTATTTTGTACTGGGCCAAACCGATGAAGATAGGCCCCTGTTTATCGCTTTTACAGTTCGGAAAAAACGCATACGCGTTATTTCCGCACGGGACATGAGTAGAAAAGAGAGGAAGGTGTATCTGTCATGAAAAAAACACCCAAATTCAAGAACGAAGCAGCTGAACAGAAGTTCTGGGCTGAGCACGACTCAACAGAGTATGTTGACTGGTCCAATGCCAAGCGAGCTGTGTTTCCGAACCTCAAGCCTTCGACAAAAACTATCTCGTTGCGCTTGCCTGCAACAATGCTTGAGGAGCTCAAAGGTTTAGCAAACAAGCGAGACGTGCCTTACCAGTCACTTCTGAAAGTATTTCTCTCAGAGAGAATTGATTCAGAAATGCAAAAACATCACCCCAAGATGGCAAAGGCCTCTAATGGATGACCCTGCGAGGCGAACAGTTCGACATGCTCAATGTGATCCCATGTAGAATGCATCTGGTTTTTCAGCATTTGAAGTCCGCGTGCGCATACCTGGCGACAGCGTTCTTTCGATACACCGAATACCTGTGACATGTCATGCAATGTGGGCTTGTAGTCGCTGAGAAACATCATGGACAACATATCTTTTGTTCTGGGGGGGAGGGTATTCATCTGTCGCAGGAGATATTCCCTGAGGTCGGTATTGTCTGTCTCGTCATGCGGGTTAATTGCAGAATCGTCAGCGAAAAGATCGCTCCAGTGTGATTCGCCGTCTTCAAATGTGAAGTCTTCAAGCATTACCGTGTTACTCTGCAGGCCCTGCTTGATTGTCCTCAGGCGTGATTCGCCGATATCAAGTTTTTGTTGCAGTGACTCATCGGATATATCGTTTTTTGTGTCATCAGTGAGTTCTTTGATTTGTTTCCAGTATCCATAGTGGTGGTCGGGGATATGAATGAAACGCGCTTTCCTGAAAGCTTTTCTCATGGCGTTCTTGATGCATTTGCAGGCATAAGCGCTGAAGCGAATGGGTTCCGCATGTTCGGCTGTCTGGTACCCAGGGCTGAAATTCTCTGCGGCTTTGACCAGTGCCAGATTGCCTTCAGCAATAAGATCCATGATAGTTATACTGCTCTTGGAACTCCTGATAAAGCTGGTAAAGCTTTTAACGCAATGAATAACGAGCCTCAGGTTTGATCTTGTCAGTTCGTCAACAGCAGCTTCCACGTATTCGGCCTTCTTTCCCTGGGAGATGATTTTACAGAGTTTTTTTTCTCTCTCTCTTGAAATCCTCGGGTGCATGCTTATATCCTTAATGTAGCGATTGTACGTGCTGTTAGTGTCTGTCATGAACGTCTCCCTTTTTCATTGCAATATTACTTCGCCTATGTACTATTGCTAGAACCATGCCAAAGTGGCGATTTTTTTGAATAAAAACTGTAACAGCCTGCAATGGAGACGGTTAGAGGCGTAGAGTCTCCGCAGGTGAATTACCGAATAAATGCATACAGTATACAGGTGTATGCAGATTGGGCGTAAAGGTGCATACAAAAGTAGACAGCAAAATAGTTCGCAGGCCTGAGATAATGGCGCCTGCGGGGGACTGGGTATGTCTTCGAGCGGCGTTGGATGCTGGCTGTGATTCTGTATATTTTGGTGTAGAGCGTTTTAATATGAGGGCTGGTGCGCCGAACTTTAAAGAGAGTGATGTGCCGGAAATCATGTCTGCCTGCAGGGAGAAGGGTGTTAGGGGGTATCTTGCGCTGAATACTATTGTGTATGAGGAAGAGCTCGGCGCATTGGGTGGAATTATTGGTAGAGCGAAGGAGGCGGGTGTTGATGCGGTTATCTGTTCTGACTTGTCTGTGCTCCGGGAGCTCAAGAAGCAGGGAGTGCATGCAATCATTTCAACTCAGATGAGTGTATCTAATTCTGAGAGTATTTTGTTTTTTTATGAGACTTTGGGTGTAACACGATTTGTATTGGCTCGCGAATGTACGCTTGAGGATATATTGAAAATAAGATTTGATTTATCCGAGAAGCTTGCTGGTAAGGCTGACGAAATAGAGCTGGAAGTTTTTATCCATGGTGCCATGTGTGTTTCGCTCTCAGGGCGTTGTTTTCTGTCTCATTATCAATATGGCAAGTCGGCAAACAGGGGTGAGTGTTTGCAACCTTGCAGGCGTGAGTATTTAATTGAGAACAAAGAGGAGGATGTGAGTTTCTCTGTCGGTAGTAATTATATCATGAGTCCTAAAGACTTATGTGTTATGCCGTTTATAGAGAAGCTTATTGATGCGGGCATTGAGCGCTTTAAGATTGAAGGGCGAGGCAGAAGTCCGGAATATGTTTCAAGAGTTACGGGCGCGTACAGACGGGTGGTCGATTATTACTTTGAGAACAAAGGCAGTGATGGATTTGATGATGATTTCAAGTTGCTCAAGGACGAGCTTGTCGAGAAAATGAACGAAGTCTACAATCGTGGTTTCTCCTCGGGCTTTTTTATGGGCAAGCCGGCGGACGCCTGGACGGAGGTTGATGGAAGTGCGGCAAGCAAGAAGAAGGTCTATTCCGGTATAGTGACAAATTATTATGCAAAGCCAGGTGTCGCGGAGATATTAATTCATGATAACGGATTCACGGTAGGGGACGAGGTCATGTTTCAAGGTAAGAAAACAGGAGTTCTCAGGCAGGCAGTGGCATCGATAGAGGTTGATCACAATCAGACAGAGAAGGCGGAGAAGAAAATGCTGGTCGCGGTCAAGACGGATGCGCCTGTGCGCAAGAATGACAAGGTATTTGTGGTCAGGGCGCAGGGAACAGGGGACAGGGAACAGGGGGGAGAAGCGAGGGAGAAGCGATGATTTTTACAGTTTTATTGTTTTTGTTTGTAACGATGCCTATTCTGGAGATTGTGGTATTGTTTAAGGTCCATCATGCCATTGGCAGTATGGAGACCATAGCGCTTGTAGTTGTGACGGGTTTTATCGGGGCCGCTCTTGCCAGAGCGCAGGGTTTTATGATTGTTAGGGATATACAGCGTGACTTGCAGGAAGGCCGGGTGCCGGCGCCTCGGGTGTTGGATGGGATGATGGTCATTATTGCCGGGGTATTGTTAATCACGCCGGGATTGATTACTGATACGGCTGGATTTCTGCTTCTTGTGCCCGTTGTGCGTGCCGAGGTGCGAATGTGGTTAAAGCGTCGTTGCGAGAAAATGATTACAGAAGGCAAAGTGGTTACCTGGAGGATGTAGGGAAAAGGGAACAGGATGCAGGGAACCACAGGGTGAGGTGTTATTTACTTTTTAGTTTTTTAATTAGCGCGATCAGCATTCTGGCTATTTCTTTCTGAAAGGTAATTAAGAATTCATATTGCTCCTTATTGCAGTATCCAAGCTTCATGGAGATTATTATTTGGGTTTCAAGTTCGTTGAGTGAACCGAAAGATATCTGCAGGAAACGAATGTATTCCTTCGTTGAGTATCGACCATAACCTTCTGCTATATTACTTGGTATTGATATTGCGGATCTTCTCATTTGAGACACCAATCCGAATTTTTAGCTGGATGGATATTGGGCGGTTTTCTTGTATATTTCTGTTACTAGCTCTATTGCGCGCTGCCATACAATCAAGTCTTTGTAGTCCCTAATCTTGCTCAAATGTGCCTCCTTCCATATCCTGTTCCCATCCCCCCTGTTCCCCGCCCCCTCTTTTTTCACTGAATCATAATCACAGTTGCCTTGGGTTTATGGAGGGTGATTGAGAAGTTGTTGATACCCAGTTCGTCACGTGTGTTGCTGCCAGCTACATCGTCGATTACCCAGCGAATGACAACCGTTTGGGAATCACGTAGCGGTGTGGGCAGCTTGATTCTTGCTGAGCGTTTGGAAATAATCCAGGAGGGGTCGGCATCGCCCGTTTCTGGAGATGTAAAAGAAAGTTCATTTATGACTTGGGCCGTGTCGTTTGTTACGGATATTTCAAGGTTAATGCTTGAAGAGCGGTCGGCGTTGTTACGGCTTGTGATGTCGTAATTGATTGTTATTTCTATGATGCTGATTCCTGTGGAATTGCTGACAGATGCAGCGAACCAGCCAGGTGAGAAGTCAATGGCAGTCGGTTGACACCCTATGGCTATATCATTGCTGCTTATAGCCCATGCGTAACATCCACCTGTTGTCGTTGAGTTGGTTTTTACACCTCTGAAATCAATGTCGTCTTCCTGCATCGCGGACGGGCCATTCGTAGATACACTGAAACCGTGTGGCAGTGAAGTGAAAGTTCCGAGAAACTCGTCGAAAGATTCCTGCACCGGCAGGCCTGCGGAAGTGACAGAAATGCTGTCCGCGAGTACTTTGCCTTCGATTGCTGTTATGACAAAGACGCACAAGTATATACTGATAAACCTTTTCATAATGGAGCTATAGTATCGAACGAAGAAAGCTCTGTCTATCAGGCTGGGCCCTGATTTTTCTTGTAGGGTTTTCCCTTAAGGGAGTGTAGGGGAAACCACTACAGTTTCCTTAAGGGTATGGATTACACCGGGACTCGGAGTCATGAGGATGAGATTTCTCGACTTTGCTTCGTTTCCGGCGTCGCCTAGGGAATGGGCAATAGGCAATGGGGTTACTCAATGTTCCATTCGTTTTTCAGTGAAGCGTTGATATCTTTTATTTGTTTAGGTGTAAGGTTCTTTTCGTTTGAATGCCTTTGCTGTCTAGCGGAGCGGTTGGCAGTGGGGGTGGTGAAAAAGTTTGATGCGGACATGATGGTAGCCTCGCGGGCGCGCGAATGGGTTTTGACGAAATTGTCATCAGAAACCACGGTGATGGCCGCGGTGGCGCTTAATTCGTCAATCATTGTCAGGATGCGGGTATCTGCCGTTTCGCCTGTGTTTGTATAAATAGTTCTGATTCCAGTGCCTGGTTGATAGTCGTTGCCAACGACGCCGGATTGGCCGTCAAAGACAATGTAAAAGAGGCCGAAATCTCTTCGCGTGGCGAGCCAGCTGGAGCAGAAGCGAAACAATTGAGTTCGAGCGGTTGCCAGGTCCTTGTTTAGGAACTGTTGTAGCTCTGGTATGCGATGTATGACATTATAGCCGTCCAGTATAATAATATTTTCAGTCATTTTCTGCATCTTCTGCTTTACGAATCAATGTGAAGGAGTAGACTAGTGTTGTGTTGTGTGTTGTGTCAAGTGCAGGAGTCTCTATGTGTCATACCAATATGAAAATGTCCCCTTGTATCCAATTTAGAAATGTCCCCTTATAATACGCCTCCAAAAGGAGGAGTTATGGGAGAACTAAGAATGAGCATGAAGGAGCGTAAGCGATTAGAGT
>JAUUYL010000035.1 GCA_030590485.1 Lentisphaerota bacterium
ACTCTAATCGCTTACGCTCCTTCATGCTCATTCTTAGTTCTCCCATAACTCCTCCTTTTGGAGGCGTATTATAAGGGGACATTTCTAAATTGGATACAAGGGGACATTTTCATATTGGTATGACACAGCTTCACTACGGAATTGACAATCTCGAGCTGGTCAATTACTCTCTGCGGTTCTAACTAATGCTCCCGTAGCTCAGCTGGATAGAGCATCGGATTTCTAATCCGAATGTCGCAGGTTCAAGTCCTGCCGGGGGCGATAGACACGTCCAGTGAGAATAAGCCTGTCGTTTCAAGGATTGCTAATTACGTGATCCGTACTATTAGTGGTGAGGGCCCCTCAATAGGGAGGGGGCCTATCCCGATCGGGTTTCATCTATACACGTCTTTTCTATGTCTCGCTCTTATAACGCAAACAAGTAATTGTGAATCCTGGATTTCGTATAGTACTCGGTATACACCGCAACGGAGACGGTATTTTTCTTCTCCTGAGAGCTTCTTGGATTGTGGTGGGCGTGGATTTCCAGACAAAGCTCGGAGCCCTTTAAGTATCCGTTGGACATCTTTCTTAGGAATTTGCTTTAAGTCTTTGGCAACCGATTTTCGAACAATAACTTTATATTGTGCCATTGCGTTTCAATTCCTTCACAAAGTCTTCGAAGTCAAGAGTTGGCTCTTTCTTGCGAGCGTCAAAGGTCGCAAGGTCGTCTGCATCCTCGGCCAGTTCGTCTCGAACGGCATCATTGACAAGATCTGACATAGATCTGGATGTTTCGACTGATTTCAGGCGAAGTGCTTTGTGTAGGACCGGATCCATATAAATTGTGGCTCGTTGTGTTAAAGTGCTCATAACAGCCTCCATTCTTAATGCGAGAATAACATTATAACGTTATGACGTCAAGACGTTTTGTCGTTTTCTTTCAATCGAACAACTTATTATTTATTGAAATTAACAAATAGCATTCTGCCAAATCTTGCTTGATTATATGCCGAAGTGCTTGCGGTTTTATAGATATATAGATAAAACAGTTCATATTGAAGGAGACTAAATTATCATGGCCTCGACTTTATGTAAGGGGAAACCTTACGGGTTTGTAAGGACTATTTGCCTGTCCCGATTTTCCCTCTTTTGCGTGGCGGCCCGAAATCTGGTGGGCTATCTGGATTCTCTGAGCGTCCGGGAAACTCCGTGAGCAGGTGGCTGTCGTTTAGGCCGTTGAGCATTTCCCAGGCATCAGCGATGAAACGCTCAACAGTTTCAGGTAAGGCTGAAAAGGGCACCGTCCAGAATAGTTCAGTGTCTGCGGCGAGGCGAACGCCGTCGCGATTCACAGAGGCTGAGCACCAGAGAACAAAATCGGTGTCTGGTTGCAATGATTCTGGCATTACAGCCCAGTCGTCTTCCTTCATGACAATATCCATAACACCCTTCAGTCCATTCACGGGTCCATAAATACTGACGTGTGCCCTGCGTCCACGGCTCTGCGGCGACCACCCCTTGGACTCGGCAAAACTAAGGACCGTGTCGCGAACGGCCGAAATCTGCTTCTTGTAGGTCCGCTCCTTCTCGACGATTTTTTCAATGGTAGCCATAAGTTCCTTTTCGTTGTAAATTTTCTATTTGATCAAACATTCCTGGATAAGCGCAGTGGCTTTTTCGCGAATTGCGCTGATTTCATCACCAGCGTTTTCGATGGCATCAAGAATGTCATAATACAAGTCCCAGCCTGCGCGTTCTTCTGCATAGTCATCTGAGAGGTCAAGGTTGTCTGTCGCTTCACCAAGGCGCTGTATTGCCACCGCGGCAAGGTCGTTCGCGAGCGGATCGCCTTTTTCGAACATTTCGGCAATGGATATACATAACCTCATCATAACGACGGTTACTGGCATCCTGCTGATGAAGCACCCGGTAAATGGATCGAAGGCGTCTTTGGTCTTGTCAACCGGCCAGGGCAAGCTCTTGGCATAGGCGGAGAAGTAAAGTATCCGCACAAGGTCACCTGTCTGCCGTCCAACCTGTGCAGCCTCAATAGCTTCACCCGCAAATGCATATTTGTCATGACGCATAATCAGGCCGTCACGATGGAGATAACGAAGGTTGATATCGTCGTTGCTGAAGAGGGCGCTCATCAGATAGGCCTGGTCTTCAGCACGTCCGATGAATGTCGGCGTAAACGGTCTGTATTTACGCAATGAATCTGTCAGTATTCCATTGGTTCCGCCCGTGACGTGAACACGCTGTATGCATTTCGTTATTCCATCGATATTATTATCTCCATAACGAGTTCCCATCTCGGCCTCAGTTGAAAGGGCCATGGGTAGACCGCTCATGAAGAATACACCCTCGTTAGAAGATATGCTCTCGGGGAATTTCACGTCAGGCGTATATAGACCTTTGCCGATATCGTCTTCATTGACCAATGCTCCGGCTATCATCCCAAGCTCGACATTCTCGCCCGAGGAGTCAGTTCCTGTCGCACCCCACAAGGGCGTCATGTAATGCTCGAAAGCTGATTTGCCAGTCGTCTCGACCAGCACATCTTGAGGGAATACCTGATCGAGATCTATCTTGAACGTGGCTTTTGTCTGCTCGTCGATCATTACCTGCCAAAGCGCGGATATCGCCTTGAGAAAACTGTAGTGTCTGCCGTATTCACCATCCACCCCGAAAACCCTCTTGAGCACACTTGCATCTCTGCCGGGCAATAGGGCTTGCGCCGCCGGGGTCAGGACCTCATCAATTAAACGTTCAGTCTCATGTTCCGTGAATATATACACGTTCAAATGCTCCAGAGGTTCGATTTTAGCAAACTCAGCTTCGAGATATTCTTGAGTGACATTATGAAGGCCCTTATGGGTCACTGAGGCTGATAGAACACACGATGCCTTGGCCTCTGCTGCCATGTTGCCTCTCGCCTTCTCAAATGCGCAAGTGTCGTTGAGCCCGCGTAGTCCGTATATGACCTCGTTCTTGTCCGTCTCAACACCTATCTGTATAGGATGATCGAACCAGAAGAGCTGGTTTTCTGAGGAGACAGCACGTATTTCTTCGGTCAGACGCTCAGATAAGCCTGCCTGTGCCAATTGCTCCTCTGAGCCGGGTACCGTCAGCAGTATGTTGGATGTGAATAGGAGCTCCTTCGCCGGATCAGATATTGGACTGCCGTTCAGTTGCGTAATAGCAATCGTCCGTTTGTCGCGTAGTTTATTGATCTGATTCGCTCTGTCATCCAGGCAATTAACACCTTCAGGGAAAAAGACTGACCATATCGCCTTTTGAGTTTCGGTATTCCATTTAAGTTCAGATGTGCCGTCGCAGTAATCTGACGCGGCTTTAAGCTGACTTACGAATGTCTCGGATGATGTGGACAGCGCGTCTGTTTCTTTCTCGATCAGGGAAAGACAACGTTGTAGAAAGCCAGAAAAATCTTCTGTGCTGTCGGAAAGATGTGATTTTGCCTCGCTGTATGAAGGATGCTGTTCACCTGCCATAAGAATAAGAAAAGCTGCGTTCAGTTTTCGTATGGGTTGATTATCAGCAGTGAAGTCTGAGGGAATGTTGAAGTCACAGAGTGAACCACTGTCGCCATGTGAATCTAGAATGTTTTTGATAACTGATTGAAGTTCGCCGTTCATGATGATTATTCCGTTGAGGTTGATTCTACAGATGCCGGTTGTACCAATCCCTGTATCGCTGCACGGTTGCTGTACGCGCACCAGCCTGCGGCCGCCGCCAGGGCAGTAAAAATTATGGCGAGGATGGTCTGAGTTATTTTTTTCTTTCTGAGAATAGTTTTTATTTCCTCTGCCGTAGGTGCGTCACGATAGGCTACTTTCAATCCGTCCTTCTTTTCTTCGATCATTTCTTGCTCCTTATTGTAATTGATCTGCAATCAGGCTGATCCATTGCCTTGAGATATACATGCACGGTCTCGGCCGGGAGCAGTTCTTCTGCTCTGTCGGGCCATTCGATGGCAATAATACTATTCTCGGAAAGATAGTCTTCAAAGCCAAGTGCCAGAACCTCGTCAGGGGATGACAGCCGATAGAGATCCATGTGTTGAAGTTTGCGCGTTCCATCATATTCATTAATGATGGTGAACGTAGGGCTGGTTATGGGCTCATTGATATCCAAGGCAGCGGCAAGCCCCTGGACAAAGCATGTCTTTCCTGCACCCAGTTCGCCATGCAACGCAATTGTGCAAAGATCAGGTCTGCTTTCTACGAGCGACTTCGCAATCGCCTGTGTTTCTTCAGGGCTGTTGGATATTATTTCGTCTGAATTCAAAAGTGCTGATATCCTTCTTGAGTTAAGGGCGTGATATTACCGTCCTCATCAGAAATTTCAATAATATCCGGCTTGTCAGTAATTCGGCCGATCAGGCTGATCTCTGTTTCCATGTCCTTTTGCCATGCCACCTCAAAATCGTTCTGTTTGTCGCATGGCACTGTGAAGAGTAACTCAAAGTCCTCTCCGTCTGTGAGAGCGCTCTGAACACTCTCGGCGGCGTCTGAGAGGGGAATCTGGTTTGCGGTCAGGGTCGCGCCAGCTTTGCTCATGCTGGTGATGTGATGGAGCTCAGTTGCGAGACCGTCGCTGACGTCAATCATGGATGTTGCCCAGAATCTGAGAAACAGACCTTCCTGGATGCGTGGCTCAAAGGAGTGGTGCTTCCCGCTGCGACTGCCTCCGAGTCGTCCTGTGACGTATATGAGGTCATCCGGGTAGGCCCCTGATCTGAGGATTGCCATTCCCGTCGGTACTGTCCCGACGGCGAAAACGTGTAGCTCCAGTTGTTCTCCTCGTGCCAGATCGCCACCGACGATGGAGAGGCAATGCTTCTTGGCAAGCGCGGCTGCCGATTGAGTTATGGATGACAGGAAATCGATGTCTGTCGAGGGCGGGGCGACAATGTTGATAAGCGCCCAGGCAGGTGTGCCGCCCATTGCGGCGATGTCGCTGAGAACTCGCCCGATAGCTTTATGTCCAATGGCATTGGCGGGAGTCTCAATGGTGAAGTGTATGTCCTGGATCAGTGGGTCAGAAGTAAGCAGGAGTTCGGTATCGCTGGATTCGGGAGGGCGCACGACAGCGCAATCGTCGCCGGGGCCTGTGGTGACAGTGGCGTCGTCGGGGAGTAGGGCTGTTAAGCATTTGATTGCTTCACCTTCTCCGATGTCTGATAAAGTGGTCATGGCGCTACAATAGTGGTGCGAGATGCTGCTTGAGTTCGGATTCAAGGTTGCGGTCTTTGAAGCGGGTGAGGCGTTCGCGCTGACCTTTTATGATTGCGTTTTTAAAGGTTGTGTTGTGAACGATTTGGCCCATCATTTCAGAGATGAGCTCGTATTTTTTCTCAGTGAAGAGTACGCCTGCGCCGTCCATGGTTTCGGGTACTGCGGCGGCAGAGTAGGCGAGGACGGGCACGTCATGCACCATGCTCTCGATGAGCGGTATGCAAAAGCCTTCGTGTTCGCTCATGGAAAGAAAGATATCAGCGCATTTGTATACCGCGTTGAGTGATGCTTGCGGAATAGATTTCGTGAAGAACACATTGTTGAGACCCAGCTCTTTGATCTGAGTTAGCAGGAGATGGTAGTAAGGTTCGGTTCCGGCGAATGAGCCGACGTGTATGAGTCGTGAGTGGGGCTCTACATACTTGTTGAAATAATGAAATGCAGAGATGACGTCCTCGATTTTCTTATTTGGGACGCATCGGCCGACAAAGATCACATTAGTAATGCTGTCGTCGTACTTTTTCATTGTTTTTCTGTCGGTACCATTAGTCAACTTTTCAAGATCAAGGACAAGCGGTAATACTTTTACGTCCGAATAGCCTTTCTCCTGTAGTTCTTCAGCGTTGTAGATGCTGTCAGCCATGTTGACCTCGGCTATGCCGGCAAGAGCCTTTATTTGTGCTCTGCCGAGCTCAAGGCTGTTGGCAGTCTGCTTGTTAATCAGTTCCAGATAGCGTGCTGGGGTTATGTTGTGATATAGGATGGCTTTTCTGCAGGGAAGGTTATGAAAGATCTCGTTGACCCTTGTTCCAATTGACAGGTGAAGTAAGACCACGTCCTCTGGCTTTGCGACCGATTCGTATTCGGCAGCGTCTTTTGCCTCATGACGGATTTCGGGGAGAATCCTCTTGTGCTCGCTGAATATCTCAGACCCGTATCCCCATGAGCGGAAGATGTCCCTGAGCACCCGAGCCTCGTTGCTTATTGCGTCCCCGTTAGTAAATCCTGCTACGAATTGATGAATATTTTTCATGGTTGATCAATTTGCTTTCGTGTTTCCTTGCGTTTTTCAGCTTCCTTCCTGACACGTCGGAGATTGATATTGTTTGATTCAAGTTTCTTCTTAACTGTATCGCTTTCCGGGTTGGCAATATAGCTTTCTTTCCACCAAAGCACAGCTTTGTTGTTTTCGTTCATCTTGTCGTAGACGTCGCCCAGATGCTCCATGATAATCGAATCATCAGGCATAAGCTTTTGTGCTTCCGATATGTGTTTAAGCGCTTGTGGGTATTTTTTCTGCTTAGAATAAATCCATCCCAGCGTGTCGATATAGGCAGCGTTCTTATCGTCGAGTGATAATGCCCGCTTGCTGTATCTCTGTGCCTTGTCAAGGTTGATGCTTTCTTCTGCCCACATGTATGCCAGGTAGTTGAGCATCTGGTGGCATCTAGGGTGTTTTTGTATGCCTTCTTTAAATATGCTTGCCGCTTTCTCGATATTTCCGGCTTGTTCGTAGGCGGCACCGTATGACAGATAAAAGTCTGATGTCATCATCGTCGTATCTTTTTCAAGAATGCCGGGTATCTTGTCGTAGACGTTTATCGCAAGCTCGTAATCCTTGTTGAGTCCGTGGATGTATCCGAGGAAGAAAAGTATCTTTGGATTGTCGGGCAATGTCCGGGTGGCTTTCTGCATGGTCTTGAGCGCCTCTTTGGGGTCTGTCTTGTATTGAATAAGAGACAGTTGAATGAAAGCTTCTGGCAGGGGCGATTCACTCTCGGCGGCGAGGGTGTAATTCTTGATTGCCTCATCCTCCTGCATAAGCACTTCATTCAACTCACCTAGAATATAGTGGAATCGCTCGTATTGCTCGGAACCTTTATTCGAGAGGAGTTCAAGGCATGCTACGGTTCGTGTGTATTCATTATTCCTGAAAAATTCCTGACCCTGGTGTCTGCAATACATCTTGATGATATTGTCTTGTGGCGCAAGGCGAAGGCCTTGCTTAAGTGTCGCTACGGCTGAGTCATCTTTGTTCTGCTGAAAGTAGAGCCTCGCTAGCGTTACATAGTAGAGAGGGTTGTCAGGGTCTTTGCGGACTTTGTCTGTGTAATAATCGGCGCAGTATTTGTCAATCTCCTTTATTGACGGCATATCGGGAGCTGATGAGAGTGAATAACGCAGAAGCCTTGGTATGATATAGTTCGCGCTGCTTTTGGGGTCTAGCGTAAAGGCGGTTTCGTATTCTGTCAGGGCATTTTTTGAGAAAGAACCATCCTGGTTGACATAGAGTAACCCTTGAGAGAAATGCGCAAGGCTATCGGCAAATTGCTTTTCATGTTTGGTTAGCGAGAGAGGTTCCTGCGTGTGAGGTGCAATTGACTTACAACCCTGCAGAGTGAGGATAATCAGGCAAACCACGGGTAGTACGCGTCTATGCATGAAGATTTTATCCCTCTTATTTTTTATTCTTATGACGGCTAGCTTTAATACGCTTGCGGTATTTATGCTTTGTCATCGCCTTTTTGCGCTTTTTCTTGATTGATCCCATTTGTGTTCCTTGAATTCCTGAAATACCGATTATCGATACTAAGGAATTACCTTGTTTAGAGGGAGTTCAATGATTCCCTCAGCTCCTGCCTGTTTCAATTTTGGAATAATTTCCCTTACAGTAGGTTCGTCTACTACTGTTTCAATCGCGACCCAGTCATCCGTAAGTGAACTCACGGTAGGGGCGTGGAGAGAGGGGAGGATTCTCGTTACATCTTTAACTTGTCCGGAATTGCAGTTTAGCTTAAGCAATACAGTGTTTTCTGCCAGGAGTGCCCCTTTAAGAAGCATTCCTATTTGCTCAATTTTCTGCTTTTTCCAGCTATCTTCAAATGATGCGTTATTTGCAATCAGTCTTGTGGTTGATTCCAGGACCGTTTCAACGATACGAAGATTGTTTGCTCTCAACGAACTTCCAGTTTCTGTCAGTTCCACAATCGCGTCTACAAGCTCAGGCGCTTTTACTTCAGTTGCACCCCATGAAAACTCGACTTCGGCCTCAATATTGTTGTCGCTCAAGTATTTCGCAGTAAGTCCTATGGCTTCGGTGGCAATGCGTTTGCCTTGAAGATCCTTTACGGACTGAATGTCAGAATCTTCGGGAACGGCTAATACCCATCTTACGGGGCGAAGTCCCTGCTTTGCGTAGATAAGCTCTGCAACCTCAGTGACGTCGGAGCCATTCTCCATAATCCAATCGTAGCCAGTTATGCCAGCATCCAATGTGCCAAGCTCCACGTAACGACTGATTTCCTGGGCGCGAATCAGGCGAACGTCAATATCGGGGTCGTCGATTGACGGGATATATGAGCGTGACCCTGATTTCACTTTGAAACCAGCTTTAGCCATCATGCTGTAAGTGGCCTCCTGTAAACTACCTTTGGGAAGCCCAAGTATTAATTTATTGCTCATTTTTACCTCAGTTTTCTAACAAAACGCGTGATACTAGCGGAGTAAGGGCGAAACTGTCAAGTGTTATAAATAGGCAATAGACTGGTTGGAAGAGAGAGTGGTGATTGCGAGGATGTCCCGCTGACCGCTCTTCAGGTAGTGTTGTTCGTCAGGAAACGCGTCGTAACGCTTGCGCCCCCTGTCACAGATTAGCCGCACACTCACTCCATCGAGGAGGTGCTGCTCCGACATGTTGGGTATGCGTACTGATTTTTTCATGCCCAGAGCAAAACAAATCGAAAAAGAATGTTCAGCATTTTCTTTCATTACTTTGCTGCTCAACGGTTTACGTTGACAGCGACATCAGTCATGGACTCACGGGGTTTGCATCACGACCAGTATAAGGCTCTCACGGGGAGCTGGGCAGTATGCAAAACGCCTCCTTACAAAAATGTGAGATCCGGCCTTTATATATTGCAAAAATGTAATATTAATTACCGGAAGTGAGGTGCTTAGATATTTTATGTTCTGTAAAGTCTTTATTTGCAGTATGTTACGATTAATGCAAAAAACTTGGCATGTAAGTTGCGTATAGCTTGTTTAATAATGATTTATAGTACAAACTACGAAAGAGGTGACGAATGAGTAATGAGTTCAATGTTGAAGAGTTGTTTGGTGAGAATGTGTTCAGTTTGCGCACTATGCGTAATTATCTGTCTAAAGATGCGTATGAGAGTCTTGCCGGGACGATCAGAGATGGTTCGCAGTTGAATCCTTTGATAGCTGATGAGGTGGCGGATGCGATGAAAACCTGGGCATTGCAAAAAGGGGCGACACATTTTACTCATTGGTTTCAGCCGTTAACTGGTGCGACTGCAGAAAAGCATGATTCGTTTCTTGTTCCTGACGGTGATGGCGGAGTGATCATGCAGTTCTCGGGTAAGGAGCTTATCAAGGGTGAGCCTGATGCGTCGAGCTTTCCTTCTGGTGGAATCCGCGCCACATTTGAGGCAAGAGGTTATACTGGTTGGGATCCTACCAGCCCTGCATTTATAAAGGCCGGTGAAACTGGTTCGACGCTTTGTATACCTTCAGTGTTCTGCGGGTATCATGGTGAGGCTCTTGATAAGAAGACTCCGATTCTGCGCTCCATGGATATTCTGTCCAAGCAGGTATGTCGTCTTGGCGAGTTGTTTGGCATAGAAGCTAACGGGAAGCGTGCATACGCAACGCTTGGTGCTGAGCAGGAATATTTTCTGATAGATTTGGACTTATACGCAGCTCGGCTGGATCTTCTTCAGACAGGCAGAACTCTTTTCGGGCGCACGCCTGCAAAGCATCAGCAGATGGATGATCATTACTTTGGCGCTATTAAACCGAGGGTAATGGAGTTTATGTACGAGCTTGATGCTGAACTCTGGAAGATGGGTGTTCCTGCAAAGACTCGTCACAACGAAGTTTGCCCTGCACAGTTTGAAATAGCGCCGGTTTTTGAAGAACTCAACCTGTCAATCGATCACAATATGATCACGATGGATGTCCTTGAGCGGGTTGCTGAGAACCATGGCTTCGCATGTCTGATGCATGAGAAACCTTTCGCAGGTGTGAACGGTTCAGGAAAGCATAACAACTGGGCTGTATGTGGTCCTGATGGTAAGAACTGGCTGACGCCTGGCGATGATCCTCATGAGGACGCGAAGTTCCTCACAATGATTTGTGCGTTGATGCAGGCTGTTGATACTCATGCTGACCTGCTTCGCGCTTCTGTAGCAACGGCGGGTAATGATCACAGGCTTGGTGCGAATGAGGCGCCACCAGCGATTATTTCTATCTTCCTGGGTGACCAGTTGACCGATGTTATCGACCAGATCGAAAAGGGTGGAGCTGAAAGCTCATCTGATGGTGGTACTATTGAAATCGGCCTATCCTCGCTACCGTCGTTGCCGCGTGATGCTACTGACAGAAACAGGACATCGCCATTTGCGTTTACAGGGAACAAATTTGAGTTTCGTGCACTTGGCTCCAGTCAGAACTGCGCGGGCGCAAATGTTGTTATCAACACTATCGTTTCTGAAGCGCTTGATGAAATCTGCACGAAACTGGAGGCTGATGTTGAGGCTGGAAAAGATTTCAACGAAGCTTTGCAGGTTGTGCTCAAGGATATCGTTGTCGGGCATAAGAAGATTTTATTCAATGGCGACAACTATACCGAAGAGTGGGTTGAAGAGGCTGAAAGACGCGGTCTTCCTAACATGAAGAAGACTCCTGAGGCCTTGAAGGCGATTGTTACTGAGAAGGCAATAGATCTCTTCGGCAAGTATAACGTTCTCTCAAAGACGGAGCTGGAATCTCGTTATGAGGTTTATCTTGAAGCCTACGAGAAGACTGTTGAAATCGAAGCAAACTGTGCGGTTACTATGGCAAGGACGATGATTGTGCCGGTTGCGATTGAGTATCAGGATCAACTGGCCACTACGATTCAGAAGGTCGAAGCGGTAGGGGCTGGTGATGTTTCTTCTATGCGCGAGCTTCTTGGCGAGATTTCGGCCGCTACTGACACATTGCTCAGGACTACGGGGAAACTTGAGAAGACGCTGGAGTCAGGATTCTCCACAGACTTCCTTGAGCTGATGGGGGCAATGAAGGATGCGGCGGATACGCTGGAAGGTCTTCTTCCGAATGAGCTCTGGCCGTTGCCGTCCTACGCGGAAATGATGTTTATAATATAATGGACTGTGGGACGGTGGACCCGGCGTCGCCAAACGGCTATGCCGGGGCAAGCAGTGGACTGTAAGAATGGTTAATGGTTTGTAATATTTGACAATCGGTAGCGATTTGAATTCCAGCAAACGTTTTGAAAGGGAGCTTCGAAATGAAGTATATTAAGTTCGCGGAACTGAATGACAATAATTGCGGCGAGGGTACAGGTTGAATCCTGTCGCCCTTTCTGCGCGTCAAGGAATAAGGGTAAATGAATAAAGGTTTGTACAGTTCGAGAAATGAGCATGACGCATGTGGTGTTGGCTTTTTAGCCAATATTGATGGTACGCCTGCTCACGACATCGTGACTAGAGGGATAACGGTTCTGGAGAATCTTGCTCATCGCGGTGCTTATGGCAGTGACAAGAAAACGGGTGATGGCGTGGGTATGCTGGTGCAGATTCCCCACGCATTTATTCAGCGTGAGGCTGGTAATATAAATATCGTTCTGCCACCTGCAGGACAGTATGCGGTCGGCATGATCTTCATGCCGCAAGACGAGGGCGCGCGTCAGAAATGTATCGAGGTCGTTGAAGATGTTGTTCAGGAAGAGGCTCTGGGTTTCATGGGTTGGCGTGAAGTTCCGCTGGACCCGTCGGCCCTTGGACAACTTGCTGTTGATGGCATGCCGTATATCTTGCAATGCATTATTGACGGGCAAGGCCTAGATGGGCAGGATTTCGAGAAGAAGCTTTATGTTACGAGAAAAATCATTGAGCACCGGGTGCAAACGGTTCTGCCTCTCGATGATAATGAATTCTATTGCGTGAGTTTCTCATCCAGAATGCTCCTTTATAAGGGGATGATGATGGGTGGTCAGCTGGTCAAGTTTTACAAGGATTTGGCGGATCCTGATTTTGCTACAGCTGTAGCCGTTATCCATCAGCGCTACAGTACAAACACGTTCCCGTCATGGAAGCTTTCTCAGCCGTTCAGGTTACTTGCTCATAACGGCGAGATCAATACCCTGAGAGGAAATCAGAACCAGATGAAATCGAGGGAGAAGTTGCTTTCCTCTGAAATTCTCGGGTCTGATATGAAGCGAATTCTTCCGATAATTGATGAGGACCAAAGTGATTCAGCATGTCTTGATAATGCATTGGAGCTGTTGACCATTGCCGGGCGAGATTTGTCTCATTCAATGATAATGCTTATGCCGCAGGCGTGGGGCGAGAAATATCCTGTCGGCCCTGATCTCCGGGGGTTCTTTGAATATCATGCGGGTCTTATGGAACCGTGGGATGGTCCGGCTGCTGTGGCATTCTCCAACGGCACGCAGGTTGGCGCGTTGTTGGACAGGAATGGACTCCGTCCTGCCCGTTACACCATAACCAAGGATGGTTTTATTGTGTTGGCGTCTGAGGCGGGTGTTCTTGATATCGACCCGGCTAATATTGCGGAGAAGGGTGCCTTGCGCCCAGGGCAGATGATTCTTGTCGACCTTGAGGAGAAACGCGTTCTCAGGAACAGCGAAATAAAAATGCATTATGCTAGAAAGCAGCCGTATCGTCGCTGGGTCGAAGAAAATAAGATATCAGTTCGAGGGTGGTTCAATGATATGCTTCCTGTTAAGCCGGATAAGAGAAAACTTTTCTTCAGGCATAAACTTTTCGGGTACACCCGTGAAGATCTTCAGATGATTCTTGAGCCGATGGCCGCGACAGGTCATGAGCCAGTGGGGTCAATGGGATTCGATTCTCCGCTTGCGGTCCTAAGCGAGAGCCCTCAGTTTCTTTTTAATTATTTCAGACAGCTGTTTGCGCAGGTCACAAATCCTCCAATCGATCCGATTCGTGAGGAACTCGTAATGTCGCTTATGACGTTCATGGGTAACCCTGCGAATATTCTTAAGGATGATCCAAAGAATTGCCGGTTAATTAAGTTGATGCATCCAATACTGTCGAATGAGGATCTTGAAAACATCCGTTCAATTAATCTCAGGCATTTCAATATCACTACTATTCAGACAGGGTTCCCGGGAGCAGGAGGCGAGTATGTCTTTGAAGAGGCACTCGAAAAGCTTTGCAACAGGGCTGAGGCTACCGCAGTAGATCGGCAGGCGCTCATTATTCTTTCTGACAGGGATCTGCCGGAACATGTAGCTCCAATGCCGATTCTGCTTGCTGTTTCTGCGGTGAATCAACGGTTGGTTGAAAAAGGCGTAAGGACAGGCACAAGTATTATTGTTGAGACTGGCGAGGCCCGGGAAGTTCATCATATGGCATTGCTGCTCGGATACGGCGCTACGGCTATTAACCCTTATCTGGCCTTTGATACGGTTGCTGATATGGCTGAAATGCGAGTTCTGGATGATTCGGTCGACGTGCCGCGTGCGCTTGATAATTATGTGCAGGCACTCAGGAAAGGACTCCTCAAGATAATGTCCAAGATGGGTATTTCAACTCTGCGTAGTTACAGGAGTGCGCAGGTGTTTGAAGCTATAGGCTTGAGTAATGAGTTGGTTGATAAGTATTTCAGGGGAACATCTTCGAGAATCGGCGGAATAGGACTTGGCGATGTCTATAAGGAAGTTATTGAGAGGTATAGGGCGGCTGTTGATGATGCTCCTGATGCGCCGATGATTCTGCCTAGTGGTGGATATTATCGTTACAGAAAGGATGGCGAACGTCATCTCTGGACTCCTTCAACAATCACTAAACTGCAACAGGCGACAAGGAAGGATGATGTTGATCTGTATCGGGCTTACGCAGAGGAGATTAACAACCAGTCTGAGAAACAGAGTACGCTCAGAGGGTTGTTCAAGTTTAAGGATACGGAATCAGTACCATTGGACGAAGTAGAGCCTGCGGAAGAGATCATGAAACGCTTTGCTACTTCGGCTATGTCGTTTGGCTCGATCAGCCGTGAAGCGCATGAGACGCTGGCAATCGCCATGAACAGAATTGGAGCAATGAGTAATTGTGGTGAGGGCGGTGAGGACTCTGCTCGCTACAAGCCAATGGAGAATGGCGACAACAGATGCAGTGCGGTCAAACAGATCGCAAGTGGACGATTTGGAGTCAGCACAGAATATCTGGTTAATGCCAGAGAGCTTCAGATAAAGATCGCTCAGGGTGCCAAGCCTGGAGAGGGTGGTCAGTTGCCAGGTCATAAAGTCAACGCAGAGATAGCCAGTGTTCGCTATTCAACGCCAGGTGTGACTCTTATCTCGCCACCGCCACATCATGACATCTATTCAATTGAGGATATTAAACAGCTTATTTATGACCTTAAAAGCACGAACCCTGCTGCGCGAGTTTCAGTGAAGCTTGTGGCGGAAGTCGGGGTGGGAACAATTGCTGCTGGTGTAGCCAAGGGGCATGCTGACATGATTTTGATCAGTGGGTATGACGGCGGAACCGGTGCGGCTCCGCTTTCGTCGATTAAGCACGTTGGTATACCTTGGGAAATAGGCCTGGCGGAAACGCAACAGACCCTGGTTCTTAATGATTTAAGAGGCAAGGTCCGGCTTCAGGCTGACGGCCAGATGAAGACGGGTAGAGACATTGTTGTAGCCGCGTTGCTTGGTGCTGAAGAATTTGGTTTTGCTACTGCACCTCTGGTCGTATGCGGCTGTGTTATGATGCGTAAATGCCATGAGAATACTTGTCCGGTAGGATGCGCTACTCAGGATCCGGAGCTTCGCAAGCGATATACCGGCAAGCCGGAATATGTTGTCAACTTCTTCCGTATGCTTGCGGATGAGGTTCGCGAAAATATGGCGGCACTCGGTTTCAGGACTATAGATGAGATGGTTGGCAGGTCGGATCTCCTGGAGATGAACGGGGCGATTGACTTTTGGAAATCTAAGGGGCTGGACTTCGCTGATCTTTTACAGCCGGCCGAGTCCGGTAAGGCTGTCAGGAAAGTTGAAGAGCAGGATCATGCTATCTATGATGTTATTGACAGGGAGTTGATCGAGAAATGTTCTGATTCGTTGGAGACGGGAAAGAAAACAACACTTGAGATGTCTGTTCGTAATACTGATCGTACGGTTGGCGCAATGCTCTCCGGAGAGATTGCGAAGAGATATGGCGGCGATGGGTTGCCGGATGACACTATTACTTGCGTATTTAACGGTTCTGCGGGTCAGAGCTTTGGTGCTTTTGCGATGAAGGGTCTCACGATGCAATTGAATGGTGAGTCCAATGATTATGTTGGGAAGGGCCTTTCTGGCGCAAAAATCATTGTTAAGCCACCTGAAGGCAGCAGTTTCGATCCGTCAGCCAATATGATATGCGGGAATGTCCTGCTTTACGGTGCTACTTCCGGAGAGATGTACCTGAACGGTCAGGCAGGCGAGCGTTTTGCGATAAGGAACAGTGGTGCGAGGGTTGTTGTTGAGGGTATTGGTGACCATGGCTGCGAATACATGACTGGTGGTCGCGTTGTAGTCCTTGGCGAGACTGGTGTGAATTTTGCTGCGGGTATGAGCGGGGGGCTTGCTTATGTCTACGATGAGTCTGCTACTTTTGATGGACGCTGTAATCTTGGCATGGTTGACCTGGAGTTGGTGTCCTTACAAGAGGATGAGGACGAATTGAAGCACCTTATTAAAGACCATTACAAGTATACTGGAAGTGCTAAGGCGAAGGAGATACTTGATGATTGGAAGGCGGCTTTGCCTCATTTTGTAAAAGTATTTCCTATGGAATACAGGCGGGCGCTTGGGAAGATGAGCAAGGAAGATCAGGAAGTAGAACGATCTGAAGTGGTGCATAGGTGATGGGATGGACTGTGGACAGTGGGGCTGTGGACTGTGGACAGAGTCGAATCAGCCTGTGGCTGATTAATATCGAATATCGAATACTGAATATCGAATATCGAAGGGAAGAGTCTAGGGGAAGAAGACAGTGGATGGTGGACTGTAAGAATGTTTTGGAATGGTTAATTGGAGTGATAAGTTGTCATGGGTAGAGTTGGCGGATTTATGGATTTTGAGCGTAAGGATCCCGGGTATAGGGATAAGGACGAGCGCGTAAAAGATTACAAGGCGGTGGAACTTCAGCTTCCTGAAGCTGAGATTCGCGCGCAAGCGGCACGCTGTATGGATTGTGGTACGCCATTTTGCCATGGCTGCGGTTGTCCTTTGTCCAATATAATTCCAGAGATCAATCATCATGTTTATATGGGTCGCTGGAAAGAGGCGTTGGATCTCATGTTATCCACAAATAACTTCCCTGAATTTACCGGCAGATTATGCCCTGCCCTTTGCGAGCCGGCTTGTGTCTTGGGGCTCAATGATGATCCTGTTACTATTCGCCAAATAGAAATCGCGTTGATAGAGAAAGCGTACGACAAGGGTTATATGAGGTCGCGTCCGCCAAAGAAGAGAAACACTCGTTCGGTTGCTGTTGTCGGGTCGGGGCCGGCGGGACTGGCTGTGGCGGATGAGCTGAATCATGCAGGGTGCAATGTGACAGTTTACGAGAGTCATCAGCATATTGGCGGGGTGCTTCGTTATGGCATTCCTGATTTTAAACTTGAGAAGAGGATTATCGACAGAAGAATCAATCTGATGGAAGCCGAAGGGGTAAACTTCGAATGTGGAGTCTATGTTGGTGATGACATTTCCTGTAAGTATTTGCAGGACAGATATGATGCGGTTTGTCTCTCTGGTGGTTCAAGAATACCTCGTGACCTTGATCTTCCTGGCCGAGAACTGAAAGGCATTCATTTCGCGATGGATTTTCTTGTGCAGCAGAACAAGCGCGTTTCCGGCGAGGAGATTGAAGGTGTCGAAGAGATATCGGCTAAAGGCAAGAGTGTGTTGGTTCTTGGAGGCGGTGATACAGGATCCGATTGCGTAGGAACGGCAGTGCGTCAGGGCGCTGCAACTATTTATCAGTATGAGATTATGCCGAAACCAGCGGAGGAACGGCCGGATACCATTCCTTGGCCTGAATGGCCTGTCGTATTGCGCAATTCCAGCAGTCACGAAGAGGGTGGAGAGAGGCGCTGGTGTATTAATACAAAAGAATTCAAAGGCAAGGACGGTAATGTCGACTCTGTTGAGCTTGTTGAGATTGAATGGGAAAAGGATGAGGAAGGCCGGATGTCCATGAAAGAGGTTGATGGCAGTGGCTTCGAGATACAGGTTGACCTTGTCCTGTTTGCATTGGGTTTTGTTGGGCCAGGCAAGAGCAAGCTTGTCGAAGGGCTTGGTCTTGACCTGGACGAGAGAGGTAATGTGAAGGTAGATGATGATAATATGACAAGTATGGATGGAGTCTTTGCTGCCGGGGATCTATCTATTGGACAGTCATTAATAGTTCGCGCGATCTTTCATGGTAGAGAGACCGCTAAAAGAATATTAAAATATCTTAATAAGTGAGTTGTTATGATGCCGGAATCTGATTCACCTCGTGAAGAATGTGGAATTGTTGGCGTGTATGGTGTTGATGCTCCATCACACCTCATATATCAGGGGTTGTTTTCGTTGCAGCACCGTGGTCAAGAGGCCGCGGGCATCGTGGTTGCAGACGGCACGAACGTTTCCTCGTCCAAAGGGCAGGGACTGGTCAATGAAGTCTTCAGTCAAAAATCTCTGTGCAACCTTAATGGGCACTTTGGAATTGGCCATGTCAGATACTCTACAACCGGCTCCAAGCGTATTCAGAATGTACAGCCTCTTGTTGTTGAATGTGTTGATGGGATTTGGGCGTTGGCGCATAACGGCAATCTTGTCAACGCGGCTGAAATCAGGAGCATGTATCAGGAAGCCGGAGCTATTTTTCAGACCAGCACCGACAGCGAGGTGTTGATGCATCTTCTTGCCGATCCGATGTTTCGCAGCAGGCCTGGACGTGTGGCAAGGGCGTTGGCTGAACTGGATGGTGCTTTTGCGTTTGTTATCATGACAAAAAACTGCCTTATTGCGGCTAGAGATCGCAGGGGATTTAAGCCGCTTGTCATGGGTAAGATAGGGGCTGGCTATGTTTTCGCCAGCGAGACTTGTGGATTGGTGCAAATGGGTGCTGAGTACGTAAGGGACGTTGAGCCGGGTGAAATGATAACAGTGGATGAAACGGGAATGAGAAGCACAACTTTCGCTGAACCAGCGGAGACGCTGGCGCAATGTGTATTTGAAATGGTTTACTTTGCCAGGCCTGACAGCAGGATATTCGGAAAAAACGTTCACGAGGTACGGCTTGAATATGGCAAACTACTGTCTCAAGAACACCCTGTAGAGGCTGACATAGTCGTGGCGGTTCCTGATAGTGGAAACTCCGCTGCATTGGGCTACGCGCATGGCAGCGGGATACCTTTTGATTTCGGCTTTATAAGGAACCATTACGTTGGCAGGACTTTTATCATGCCTGAGATGAGCGATAGGCAAAAGGGTGTTGATATGAAGCTTGCCGTGCTTCCTGAAGTGGTTAAGGGCAAAAGGGTTGTGATGGTTGATGATTCTATTGTCAGGGGCACAACATCTGCAAAGCGCGTCATGAGACTCAAAGAGGCTGGCGCTACGGAAGTACACGTGCGTATATCATGTCCACCTACAGCCCATGCATGTTTCTACGGAATAGACTTCCCGACGCGCGAGGAATTGATAGCAGGAACGAAGACAGTTGAGGAAATAAGGGAGTTTTTGGGTGCTGATACATTGGGATATCTGAGTGTTAAAGGGCTTCTGAGCCCGTTTGGCAATCCTGACGACTTCTGCACAGCCTGCTTTACCGGCGAATACCCCACGGATGTCTCAAGCATGAAAGGGAAGAAGGCCCTGGAATCAGGAGTTCATGAGCTCGAACTCGACGTCTAGAAGATAGCTTTCAGCATAAAATCCCTCTTCATATATTTTTTCCTTTACACCGGCAAGTCATATCGATACTCTGGCATCCCCAAGGGGCACACAAGCCCGACGACTGATTTGAAGAGAGCTTTTGAGAGGGGAATTTTGTTATGACTAAGCATATATTTGTGACAGGCGGAGTTGTATCTTCACTGGGAAAAGGGCTTACGGCAGCCTCTGTTGCACTCCTATTAAAGAGACGCGGTTACAGCGTAAAACTTCAGAAACTGGATCCTTATCTGAATGTAGATCCGGGTACTATGTCACCTTATCAGCATGGCGAAGTGTATGTGACGGTCGATGGCGCAGAGACAGACCTCGACTTGGGGCATTACGAGCGTTTCACGGATGTTGACTGTACTCAGGAATCCAACTACACGACTGGCAGAATCTACAGCAATGTGATTCAGCGCGAGCGTGAAGGTGGTTACCTTGGAAAGACAGTTCAAGTGATACCGCATATTGTTGATGAAATCAAAAAAGGCATCAAGTCTCTTGATGCAGATGACGTCGATATCGTTATTACTGAGATAGGCGGGACCGTAGGTGATATTGAATCGCTACCGTTTCTTGAGGCGATACGAGAGCTTCGGCAGGAGATCGGCCCGGAAAACGGCATTTTTATGCACGTCACCCTTGTTCCGTATATTAAGGCGGCTGGAGAACTTAAAACAAAGCCTTCTCAACAGTCAGTAAGCTTGCTTCGTTCAATTGGTATTATACCTGATATTCTTATATGTAGATGCGAGCACAGCCTGGAGGAGGAACATAAGGCTAAGCTGGCTCTGTTCTGTAATGTAGACAGGGACCTGATAATTGAAGAGAAGGATGTGGCTAATACGATTTATGAGGTGCCGCTGGATTTGGCGAAACAGGACGTTGATGTATATTTGATTGAAAAACTTGGTCTTCATGTAAGTTCTCTTGATATGAGCGACTGGGAAGCGATGGTCGATACTCTTGTTAATCCTGAAAACGGTGAAGTGGAAATTGCTGTAGTTGGTAAGTACATAAGCCTTCAGGATTCATATAAGAGTATTTACGAGTCACTCACACACGGTGGAATAGCGAATAGCGTTAAGGTGAATGTTCGCATGATTGAATCTGAGGAGATAGAGCGGAAATCTGCTGAAGAACTTTTGAAAGGCGTGGATGGAGTGCTTGTTCCCGGCGGATTTGGCGACAGGGGCATCGAAGGTAAGATAGCCGCAGTTAAATTTGCTAGAGAGAACAAGATTCCGTATTTCGGTATTTGTCTGGGCATGCAATGTGCTGTTATTGAGTTCGCCCGCAATGTCTGCGGGATGGAGGGCGCGAATAGTGCGGAGTTTGATCCTGAAACAAAATATCCGGTCATCGATCTTATGGAAGAGCAGAAGAAGATCACCAATATGGGCGGGACTATGAGGCTGGGTCATTGGGATTGTCAGGTGCAGAAAGACACCAAGGCTTACGCAGCTTACGATGAGATAGATATCAAAGAACGTCATCGCCATCGCTATGAGTTTAATGATGAACTTAAGGGAAAATTGCAGGAGCATGGACTCATAATTTCTGGTATTTCACCGGAGAGCGGGTTGACAGAGATAGTCGAGATGAAGCCAGAAGATCATCCTCATTTCGTAGCATGCCAGTTTCATCCGGAATTTCAGTCGCGTCCTCTTAAAGCCCATCCGTTGTTTAAAGAGTTTATAAAAGCTAGCATGGGAGTATAGGACCTGTAGGACATATGGGACCCATAGGACGTATAAAAGATGCCGAAGAGAACAGATATTAAAAAAATAATGCTGATAGGGTCAGGACCGATCATCATAGGGCAGGCTTGTGAGTTTGATTATTCTGGCGTGCAGGCTTGTAAATCTCTTAAGGAAGAGGGCTATGAGGTCGTTCTGGTCAATAGTAATCCTGCTACGATCATGACTGACCCTGAGTTTGCTGACCGCACTTATATTGAGCCGCTGACCGTTGATATTGTTGCTGAAATCATCAAGCGTGAGAAGCCCGATGCATTGCTACCAACGTTGGGTGGCCAGACAGGTTTGAACCTCGCTATGGATCTTTGGCATGCAGGTATTCTTCAAGAGAACGACTGTGAGATGATTGGCGCGCGTGCCGATGTTATTGAGAAGGCTGAGGATAGAAATCTTTTTAAGAAGGCAATGCAGAACATAGGTCTTGGTCTCCCGAAGAGCGGTTCAGCGCATACAATGGAAGAAGCCATGGCGGTCAAGGCGGATCTTGGTGATTATCCTCTTGTTATCAGACCAGGATTTACGCTTGGTGGTACCGGTGGTGGTATAGCTTACAATGACGACGAATTTGATGAAATCGTTAAGCGCGGTCTCTTCTATAGCCCGACAACCGAGGTGCTCATTGAAGAATCGATTCAGGGTTGGAAGGAATTTGAGCTTGAGGTAATGCGAGACGTAAAAGACAACTGCGTGATTATCTGTTCAATAGAGAATCTTGATCCGATGGGGATTCACACTGGTGACAGTATCACTGTCGCTCCGGCGCAAACGCTGACTGACAGAGAATATCAGATGATGCGTGACGCATCGTTGGCTGTTATGCGCGAGATTGGTGTTGAGACGGGTGGCTCGAACGTACAGTTTGCGCTTAATCCGGATGATGGACGTCTGGTTATTATCGAAATGAACCCGCGTGTATCACGCTCCAGTGCGTTGGCATCCAAGGCGACAGGCTTTCCTATAGCCAAATTCGCCGCCAAACTGGCTGTTGGTTATACTCTTGATGAGATAATGAACGACATCACAAAGGAGACGCCAGCCTGCTTTGAGCCGTCGATTGATTATGTAGTTACAAAGATTCCAAGATTCGCTTTCGAAAAGTTTGCTGCCGCTGATGACACGCTGGGTACGCAAATGAAATCTGTTGGTGAAACAATGGCTATAGGTAAGACCTTTAAACAGTCGTTCCAGAAAGCGATGCGTGGACTGGAAACAGGATTTCCCGGTTTTGGTGCATGCGCCAAGAGTGCAGCGCTATTCAGTATGACCTGCAACGAAGAGGAGCTGGAAGCTGCCGTGCATAGACCAACGGCTGAACGTATCATGCATGTTTATTCAGCGTTAAAGCGGGGCTGGTCAGTACAAAAACTTTACGATGTTACAAAGATCGATTGCTGGTTTCTTCGTCACCTTGAAGAGCTGGCTGCGTATGAGGGCGAGATAAAGAGCGCGGGTTCACTTGATGGGCTTAAGGAAGATAAATTGATGTTCCGTCAGGCGAAGGAATTTGGATTCTCTGACAAACAAATAGCTTACCTGCTTGAAACCACAGAAGACGAAGTCCGGGCGGCCAGAGAAGATATAGATTTGTTGCCGATTTACGGATTGGTTGACACCTGTGCGGCTGAGTTTGTTGCGTATACCCCGTATTACTATTCTACTTACGGTGATGTCAATGAGACCAAGCCGAGTGATCGCAAGAAGATCATGATTCTTGGCGGCGGACCGAATAGGATTGGGCAGGGGATAGAATTTGATTATTGCTGTGTACATGCATCGTTCGCTCTCCGAGACGCAGGGTTTGAGACTATAATGGTTAACAGTAACCCCGAAACGGTAAGTACGGATTATGATACCAGTGACAGGTTGTATTTTGAGCCGTTAACGCTTGAGGACGTTCTACATATATATAAGAACGAGAAATGCTGGGGCGCGATTGTTCAGTTTGGCGGTCAGACTCCATTGAATCTTGCAAAAGAGCTTGAGGATAACGGTGTAAATATCATTGGCACGAAGCCTGATAGCATAGAGGCTGCCGAAGACCGCAAATTCTTCCAGGAATTAGCGACCAGACTCGGTATTAAACAGCCTGAGAATGGGTTGGCTACGAGCGTTGACGAGGCAGAGGAAATCGCCAAGAAAATAGGATTTCCTGTGCTGATGAGACCATCCTTTGTGCTGGGCGGCAGGGCGATGGTTATAGTCTACGATGTTGAGGCGCTGAGGACTTATATGGCTGAAGCTGTTGAGGCCTCTCAGGAACGACCAGTCCTTGTAGATAGATATCTTGAACAGGCTGTTGAGGTTGATGTTGACTGTATATCTGATGGTGAGACTTCCGTAATAGGCTCTATTATGGAACACGTTGAGCTTGCTGGCGTACATAGTGGCGATAGTGCATGTGCGATTCCTGCACCTACTTTGTCGGACGAGGAAAAAGACCAGATAAGAGAACATACATTTGCGCTTGCGAGAGAACTTAAGGTCATTGGACTGATGAACATTCAGTATGCTGTTCACAAAGGAGAGGTTTATGTGCTGGAGGTGAATCCACGTGCATCCAGAACGGTGCCATTTGTGAGTAAAGCGATTGGTGTTCCTCTTGCGAAATTGGCGGCACTTGTCATGGCGGGCAAAAAGTTGAAAGATCTTGGATTTACTGAAGAGATTATTCCTGAACATTATTCCGTCAAAGAAGCGGTATTCCCATTTGTGCGATTCCCTGGTATTGACGTTCTTCTAAGTCCGGAAATGAAGTCGACTGGTGAAGTCATGGGTATTGACACATCTCCAGGAATGGCTTTTCTTAAGAGTCAGCTTGCTGCAGGCAATAAGCTGCCCGAATCCGGTAATATCTTCTTGAGCATC
This sequence comes from Lentisphaerota bacterium, assembly GCA_030590485.1. Lineage (GTDB taxonomy): Bacteria > Verrucomicrobiota > Kiritimatiellia > UBA8416 > JAUUYL01 > JAUUYL01. The sequence continues at coordinate 23,859 of JAUUYL010000035.1, forward strand.
AGAGACGCGGACAAGAAAGATGTAATTTCGTTGGCAAAGCGTTTGGTTGATTCGGAATTTAGCCTTTTTGCTACTGTTGGCACCTGCGGCGTTCTGGAAGAGAATGGTATTGCCAGTAAACCGTTGGCAAAAATCTCTGAGGGCGGACGTAACGTGCTCGATATGATTGAGGAAAATGATATTGAATGGATTATCAATACACCATCGAGCGGCGCAAACCCTAGGATTGATGAAATCAAGATGCGTGCACGAGCGGTTATCCGCGGGATACCTATTACGACTACAATTGACGGCTTAAAGGCGGCGGTTAATGGGATCGAATCCTTGCGTGAGAAAAAGACAATAAACGTCCGCAGCTTGCAGGAATTTCACAAGAACAGCCTTAAACTGAATCTGCCAACGGCAGATTCAGTGGATGGTTAATGGTTGTCCGACGATCCCTGTCGGACTCACCGAAATGGTTGATGGTTATGAGCAATAATAAGTGGTCTTGGAAAGAGAAGAGAGAGAAACCGGCGTTTCTGGTGCTTGAGGACGGAACTGTCTTTCGCGGTTATTCTGTTGGTGCTCCGGTAGATGCTGTTGGCGAGGTTGTGTTTAATACCGGTTTGTCTGGGTATCAGGAGATTCTGAGTGATCCTTCCTATTCCGGCCAGTTCGTTACAATGACCTATCCGGAAATTGGCAATTACGGGATAAATAAGGCTGACATGGAATCGCGCAAATTCTTCCTTAATGGATTTGTGATTCACAATGCAAATGAGACGAGTAACTGGCGCGCTGACCAATCCCTCACCGAGGCGTTGATAGAGCAGGGCATCCCCGCTATAGCTGGAATTGATACACGTGCTTTGACATCTCTCCTGCGTGATAAAGGAACGCAAAAAGGCTATATGTGTGTCACCCCATCAACCAACAACCATCAACCATTAACCATTGCCCAAGCCGTATCGGAAGCAAAGGCTTGGTCTGGCCTCGATGGCCAGGATTATGCATCGAGAGTTACTTGTGATGAAGAGTATCAGTGGGATACTGACGGAAGCCTTACCTGCACCTGGGGTGTTGCTGATGAGATGCCGGAGACGGATATTAATGTAGTGTGTTATGATTTTGGAGTTAAGTGGAATATTCTTAGAAGTTTGAGGTTGAGTGGTATGGATGTGACTGTTGTGCCAGCAAAAACTCCTGCTGCAGATGTTCTTGCAAAGAAACCTGACGCGGTCTTTCTTTCTAACGGTCCGGCAGATCCATCGGCAGTAAAATATGCCATTCAGGCTGCAAAAGATCTTCTCGGCAAGGTGCCCATGATGGGGATATGTCTGGGTCATCAGATATTGGGTCATGCTGTAGGCGGTAAGACGACGAGGCTGAAGTTTGGTCATCATGGCTGTAATCATCCGGTCATGGATCTTAAGACACGTAAGGTAGAGATAACCTCACAAAACCATAATTTTTCGATCGATCAGGATTCCATGGATCCGAAGAAGGTTGAAGTAACCCATATCAACCTCAACGACCAGACTGTTGAAGGTATCCAACACAAGACGGAGCCGATGTTCTCTGTTCAGTACCATCCTGAAGCATGTCCGGGACCACACGATCCATATTATCTTTTCAAACGTTTCCGGGATTTGATACAAGATAGCTGAGAATCTTCTGTGGAGGTATATAGCCATTAATACAAGATTACTAATTCTGTTTCTTTTTGTTTCTATTACGACATCATCAGCGGTGCCCTTGCCTGATGGTGTTGAAAAAGCTCCTGAGTGGTTTCCCGTTGGCGAAGTCCTCAATTACAAGCTCTATTGGGGCATCATGTCTGTTGGAAAAGCCACTATATCAACTGATTGGGTTAAAGTTGGTGACCGGACACTGTTGAGGATTAAGGCGACGGCTAGGACAGGACGGATTGTAAGAATGATTTATCCTGTTGATGACTATGTTGAGTCACTCGTCGATCCAGTCACAATGTTGCCTGTTCAGTATCGTCAGGAATTAAAGGAAGGCTGGAGGAGACGGCGCCAGGACCGAATAGTCTTTGATCATGCTAACAAACGTGCGGTATGGCGGGATGATAAGACTGATAGATCGCATGTGCTTATTATCTCAGAGGACACTCGTGATTTGATGGCATTTACTTATTATATGCGTGGGAAAGATGAGGACGAGAAGATGACAATGACGACAGATGTTATTGTAGATGAAAAGCTCTATAAGCTCACCATTAAGGGCTTAAAAGAAGAGAAGATAAAGATCAAAGGGATAAAGGGGAAAGTCCCGTGCTTTGTTGTTGAGCCTGAAGCCAAGTTTGGTGAGATCTTTTCGAAAAAGGGGGTTGTTCATATATGGTGCACCAAAGATGAACGTCATCTTTGCGCAAAGCTTCTGGCGTTTCTGCCATTCGCAGACTTTAAGGCTAAAATAAGTAGCTTTACTCGAGAATATGGACCGGTTACCGACCTGGAGGAGGTCGAGGTGCTGTTTGATCTCCTGGAACGTAAAGATATACCAGTATATGAAGCTGATCGCGATATATACGAGCAGTTTATCGAACAGAAGAAAGCTGAAGAGCAAAAGCTTGAAATAGATGAGAAAACGATAGAACCTGATGAGGAATGATAAATGATTATGACTAACGGTTTTGACATAAGAAGACTGGGTGAGTGCAAATTTGAATCGTCTTTAGATAATGCAGTAATTATTGATGAGGCGGCGGGTGTGTTGTTGGATGCCACCGTACATGGGGGTGCCGGTGTGCCAGATGATATGCCAGTGATGGAGATGGCGGGTCCGCGTCAGCATATTTTCTTTAATCCGAAGGATGTAAATGCCGCCATTGTTACCTGCGGTGGACTGTGCCCGGGGTTGAATGATGTTATTCGTGGGTTGGTAATGGTGTTGAGGCATCGTTATGGAGTCAGGAATACTTTTGGAATCAGGTATGGATATGAGGGGATGATACCTTCGTGCGGGCACGATATGATGTGTCTCGATACTAATTTGGTGGCTGATATCCATAAAGACGGAGGCACGATACTGGGTTCATCTAGGGGAGGGCAAAGCGTTCCCGAGTCAGTAGATTTTCTTGTGGATAATGGAATCACAATGCTGTTTACCATTGGCGGTGATGGCACTCAGCGGGGTGCGTTGGATCTTACGAACGAAATTGCAAAACGCAATCTTGGCATTTCTGTAATAGGTGTGCCGAAGACTATAGATAATGATGTGGCATTCACGCAGCGCACTTTTGGTTTTGAAACGGCGGTTGCGATGAGCCAGCCATCTATAACTGCTGCGCATAATGAGGCTAACG
>JAUUYL010000047.1 GCA_030590485.1 Lentisphaerota bacterium
CAGCTTTGAATTTCTCCGTAAATGCTCTTCGTTTCTTTCTCATTTGCATCCTCCCACTTTACCAGTTTCGAGACGCAAATTCCACCTAAGCCGGTGGTACTAAAATCGGGGTAAAGCGCACTGAAATGTGAGATTATAAAAAGAAAGCAGGTTGAGCGTATTGAAAAAGAGGTTAAAGAGGCGTATATTTGATCTTTGATGCTTAGGTGTGAAAAGCACTGTTAACAAGGGGTTGTAAACTGTGGGCAGACAGCTTTGGGAGCTGGATGTCGTGAGTTAACTCAATACATTGTTAAGGTTTTAAGTGGCTACTGACGCATCAAATTCTATTTCAAAGAGCAGATCATCTCTGCATATATCGCTATGAGATATGGCGATAGGCATAGGCGGCAGATTGTTCTCTTCGCAGTACTGATACAACAGAGGTATGTCTGCCGCATCCTTGAAATATGCTATGGCGCGAGTGGTGTCTTCCCACGACATGTTTCTGGAAACGAGTATTTCCTTTATGACGTCCATGGTCAGTTCAATCTGCTTAGACGTGTCATCAAGATGTACGGTAGCTCCGCCCGGCTCTATACTGGCTGTTCCGGATATGAACAGTTGGCGGTGATCAGGAAGCTGAAGTTCTACGGCCCGGCTGAATGAACTCTTGTAATCCAGCGCAGGGCATTGCAGGGGCGATGGTACTGCGAAGATTTTCACCTTGTCAGTTTTGGGTTTCACGGCCAGAACATCAGTTACCAGGGCTGAACCGAGATGGTTGCTGACGCCGATGCCGGTGCTTGCCGGGACCATTCTGTCGAACACACCGTGTTCGGTGAAGAACTGTGTTCTGACAACGTTGAATTCATCGTACCATTTCAGAAGATTGTCCAGATACAGCCAGGTGCGCAGGACATTGGAGAAATCCATGTCCACAAGTGCCAGGGCTTTCTCCATTTGTTCGAATGTTGCTTTGGTTTGTTCTTTGCGTGAGAGGGTCAGGTCTGGAGGATGGAGGTCGCCAAGCAGGCAGTAGACCGCATCTTCATCTTCGTAGGTGTTGCCAACAATAGTTCCGTTCATTCTGATCATGTTTATCTGTGTGCCGGATATGGCGTAGACTTGAGATCCCGTCAGAAGGTTTGAGTCCTCGGCGCCATCTCCTTGTATCCAGGTGACAGGCCATTGGACTTCGCCGCAAGCTTTTTTCAGTGCGGTCATTCCGTCACCGTGGAGGTCAGTGCATCCGAATACAAATTGCGATACAATCATGGCGTTATTATCTTTGACGCACTTGGCTATCTTGTCGAACATCGAGTATGGGTTTCCTGAGTCATCAGGGTGTACGGTGATGTAATGTTTTTTAAAGTCAGGCCGGTCTATTGTAACGAGAGTAACGTCTCCTGGTATGATTTGTGTGTCATCCAGAGGCTGCATGCCTTGTCCTGAGAAGACGATGCGCGTTTTTGCGTCGGTTATGTCCATGAGTTCCTTTTCCTTTTGCTGTCAGGCACAATAGCAACTCACGGTAATAAAGTCAGCTGTTTGTTTCTGTTGTTTGTTTCTGTCGCATTATAGTGACATAACGAATTCAATCAGTCTGTCTAGGTCCTTCTCGGACAGTTGAGATGTCGAGCCATGCTCATCATTTTTGTTGAATTTAGTAAACACATCTATCATGGTCGCTGCGCGGCCGTCATAGAGATAAGGAGCTGTGCGCCAGATTTCTGTGAGGGTAGGAGTGTCGAATTCCTTATCTTTTTCCATTCCATCTGTGGTTCCTACATCGTATTTCTGCATATCTGTATAATGTGGACCGGCATGGCAAGATGAGCAGCCAACCTCGTTAAAGACTTTTTCTCCTTCTCGGGCTTCTTTTGAGAGTTTGTTTTTGACCAAGTAAGGGCTGGGAATTGGTTTCAGATTCGCAAGATATGCATCGATTGCTGTAGCCTTGGTTTCTTCCGGGACGGCAAATAGTATGTAGCGTATGCCTGCGCGTACTGCGATTTCCGCTTTGGCGCGAATACCAGAGATCATCACGGGCGGCGTAGCATGCGATAGCAAAAGACTTTTTGTGCTTTTTGGGTTGCCTATACCGTCGTTCAAAAGATCCCAGTTGACAGCATCTGTTCTTGCGTCTGGATGGCAGGTCGAACAGCTCTGCCATTTCTGGAAGCAGAGTGATGCATCGTTAAAAAATATTTCACCTTGTCTGACAAGGTCAGGTGTTTTAGCAGGACCTAGCGGAAATGATTTGACCTCAAGGTTCTCCGGATTCAGGTCGACGGTACCGATGCTGTCGGAGAGATGTTCTGCGATATAGACTTTATTGTTGCTGATGGTGATATTGCGTGGGTTATTGCCGTGAAGTTGAACGCGTCGGCGAATGCCGGACAGGAAGCTCAGGTCATTGGCAGGATTCTGCGATATGGTAGAGTAATCAGGTTTGCCATCTTGTTTCAGTTTCTGTTGAGGTACCTTCGAAAGTTTTTCCATAAGGGCGGCCCGGTTTATCAGGCTGAGCTCATGGGTGCCAGAATGTGCAACGCAGATATATTTTCCATCAGGCGAGCAGGCGATTCCCCATGGATTTGCGGCGCCCAGATCTACGTCGTCAAGGAGTATGGTGTGATAGAGGGAGAGTGTTGATGTATCGATAAAGTTCAATGCGTGTGTATTCATCCATCCGCGTTCGATCTGGGTGGTTGGCACCAGAAAGCGGGCCAGGATGGAGGGGACCAGGACATATTTACCGTCGTGTGAGAGGCAGATATCGCGAAGGTCGATTGCGCCGTTGGGCAGGAGGATGGATTTGATGGTTTTGTTTGTGCGGGTATCGATTATGTCGATAGCAGAAGTCATGTGGTCGACATTTGCTGCTCCTGTAGGCAAGTGGTTTGCGACATAGAGGTGTCTGCCGTCCGCAGATAGGACTTGTGCTATCGGTTCTCTGGTGACAGGAATTCTTGCCAGTTCTTTTCCTGATGCAAGGTCGATGACGGCAACGTTGTTGTCGAAACGGTTGCATACATAAAGGGTTTTGTTGTCTATGCTGAGGACTGGAGCCATTGAGGTGTGCCCGGCGTCAATGGTGTCGGTCACCTTGACTTTGCGGGTATTGATGACGTATATCTTGCCTGCGGGTGATTCTGAGGTGACATAAAGAAGTGAACCATCCGCGCTGAGAGCCAGACCGTTAGGCATCTTGTCAAGTTTTACGGTTTTTGATGTTTTCTTGCTGGAGATGTCCCAGAATGCAATTTGCTTAGCGCCTTTCTCGGCTATATATAGAATTTCGCCTTTGCTGTCAGAGACGATATCAATTGGTGACAGATAATCCTCGTAGGCGGCATGAGTACAGAGCGGGGCCGTAACCAATAGTGTGGCACCGGCAATAATCATTATTATTTTTCTTGTGCTCGTAGAATAGTTCACAAACGCAACGCTCCTGTCAGTTCATGCAATGTACATATGATGTATATGTCAAAAAGCAGAATGATTCAAGCTTGAGCGACTGGAAAATGTAACAAAATTGCCTTTATCGGGACAATTCTCTGTTTTTTGTTCAGTCAGGCTTTTAGTTGCTTTTTCTGCCGGCTATGCCCTTGGTTTTGGCGGTAATTGTTTTCGCCTTTTCCTTTGGACGCAGACTGCGGACAGCCTTACCTGCCTGCCACATCTCGGAGTTACCCAGTTCTGCGAGTTCTCTATCCAGGCGTTTTTTGTAATCCTTGGCGCCGCAAATGCTGAGAACGCGCTTGGTTTCCGCACCTGATTTGACTCTCTTGTAGAGTTCCTTGAACACTGGAAGTGTTGCTTTCTTGAACTTAGGACGCCAGTCGAGTGCTCCGCGCTGCGCTGTTGCTGAGCAGTTGGAGAACATCCAGTCCATGCCGTTCTCGTCTACGAGGCGGATAAGGCTCTGGGTGAGTTCTTCAACAGTCTCGTTGAAGGATTCGCTTGGGCTGTGACCGTTCTTGCGAAGAGTTTCGTATTGAGCTTCCATAACTCCAGCCAGGGCGCCCATCAGGATGCCGCGTTCTCCGGTGAGGTCGCTATAGACTTCGTTTTTAAATGTTGTTGGGAAGAGGTATCCTGATCCAATCCCTATTCCGATAGCCAGACAACGATCTTTTGCTCTGCCAGTGGCATCCTGGAAGATAGCATAACTTGAATTGATTCCGGCTCCATTCAGGAAGTTGCGACGTACAGATGTTCCGGATCCTTTTGGCGCTACCAGAATGACGTCGATATCAGCAGGCGGGATAATCTTTGTCTGATCTTTGTAGACAATGGAAAAGCCATGCGAGAAGTATAGTGCATCGCCTGGGTTGAGGCATTTCTTTATTGTTGGCCAGATAATCCGTTGCGCGGCATCGGTTACGAGCATCTTGATTATTGTGGCGCGTGTAGCGGCTTCTTCGATATCAAAAAGAGTTTTGCCTGGCACCCAGCCGTCCTTGACTGCACGGTTCCAGTCTTTTTTGAACTTTTTGGACTGGCCGATAATTACATTCAAGCCGTTGTCTTTCATGTTCAGTGCTTGTGCAGGGCCCTGTACTCCGTAACCGATTACGGCTATGGTTTCTTTCTTCAGTATTTTTTTCGCCTTGGCTATGGGGAATTCTTTCCTCATTACAACTTTTTCTTTAACACCACCAAAATTTACAGTAGCCATTGTTATCTCCTTATTTGTTATTCTATTGATTTCTGTTGGAAATTGTTATCGTCAGCGGTTGGTTTAGCTGGTTGTGAGTTTAATGATAAACCATGCTCCCGCTGCTAACGCTAGGATTAGCACCAGTACTCCCAACGAAATCCATATAACCTTGTTGTCTTTCTTTTTTCTAAAAGGTAGTGAGGTCGTGTTCATGGCCTGGCGTTGGGTTGTTGCGCCCATTCGCACCGTGACCTGTGTGTCCGAGATGGCGTCGGCTTTTGATGTTTCAGCTGCTTCTACGTCCGGACCGTCAAATTTGATTTTGATATCGCCAGTGGTGATAACGTCTTTTGGGCTCAGTCTGTATTCCTGGACTTTGATATCGTTTAGCCTGGTGCCGTTGGTTGAATTCAGATCGCGGAGTGTGAACTTGCGGCCGTCTCTGATTATTTCGCAATGACTGCCGGATATGGAAGGCGAATCAATGCAGATCAGGTTGTCATGGGATCTTCCGATTACGACACGATCTCTATCAATCTCGAATTTCTGACCTTTATGCTCACCTGAAATAATTTGTAAAAATGCCATTTTCAGCCCTTTCCCTTGCGTCAAGCGGATAAACACTCTCAAAAAAGATGACAATTTGCAAGGCTTTTCTGTGTTTCCAGCGCGAAGTGAATTGCGCTAAGGATATTGGGTCATTTTGTCGTTATAAAGCGTGCAAATTGCGCGTCCGGTTATAAACGTTCCTGCGAAAGGGGTGTTGTGTGATTTTGATTGAAATTTGGATGGGTCGACGCGCCATTCGGATTCAAGGTCGAGAATTGTCAGATTGGCGGGCTTGCCGGGGGCAAGCGATGGTTGTTCAATGCCGAGTATGTTGGCTGGGCCGGTAGTCCATCGTTTCAGCCAGGTGTTAATGGTCATTGCACCATTTTTCACAAGGGTTGTGTAAGTTACGCCAACGGCTGTTTCCAAGCCTACAATACCGAATGGAGCATTAAGCATACCTATATTCTTTTTATCCTTGGTGTGAGGGGCGTGGTCGGTGGCGAATGCTTGAATGGTGCCGTCGTTTATACCGTCTATGATGGCTTGTCGGTCTTCAGCTGTGCCTAGTGGCGGGTTCATTTTGAAGTCTGTGTTATCTAGTTGGATATCATCAACGGTCAGCGCGAGGTGGTGGGGTGTGGCTTCGGCTGAGATTTTGATACCGCGGTCTATGGCTGATCGGATCAGGTTTACGGTTTCTTTTGTTGAGATATGCTGGATATGTACGGAGCAGCCGGTTTGTTCGGCAAGGCGTATGTCGCGTTCTACGGCTTGAATTTCCGCTTCTGCCGGGATGCATGGCAGACCAGCGTTTATTGCTGCGGGGTATTCCCTGAGAACGCCGTTGCCAGCAATTGCAGGATCGAGTGCATGGTCCATGATTGGCATTGCGATTTTCGCGGCGGTTGCCATGGCCTCCTGCATCAGCTGGTCGTCGGCCACTGTGGATCCGTCGTCGGTAAATGCTATGGCGCCAGAGTCTTTCATTGCACTCAGATCGGCGGCGGATACGCCCTGTCGTCCGGCAGTGATGCATGCTGCTGGCAGTATTTTGACAATACCCAGGTGCTCTGCCTGTGTCAGTATGGCTTGTATTCTCTCCGGGCTGTCTATTGCGGGTGTGGTGTTGGGCATGGTGACGACTGTTGTGAAGCCGCCGGCCGCGGCAGCTTTTGCACCTGTTTCGATTGTCTCGGCGTCTTCGTTGCCTGGTTCTCTGAAATGGACATGTAGGTCGATCAGGCCGGGGCAGACGATTTTGCCTGTTGCGTCAATTGTTATGGGGTTGAGTTGTTCGCTGGGCCTGTTGGTGGATATAAGGCCGTCTATGATGTACAGATCGTTGGTTTCATCGCGGTCGTTGGCGGGGTCAAGTATTCTGCCGCCCTTGATTATATAGGCATCTTGCATAGTTGGAGAGAGTGTAGGGTGTCGAGTGGCAAGTGGCAAGTGGCAAAAGTGTTCTGGCGTCGCCTTCGGCTATGCTGAGACAAGACGTCTGGCACAAGCTGGACGGGGCGGGCGCATTGCATTCAAAAGTCGAACCATCGGTGTTTGCCTTTGCCTGGAGATGATAGAACCTCGATGGGAGGTGTTGTTTCCCTTACGGCTTTAAATGATTTGAACGATTCCAATGACTTAAACGATCTTTCTGCCGAAATTCTCAATTTAGGGGTTTATTTTTCTTTTTGGGCTGGTAAGATGCCGTTTATGAAGGATTCGGCTATATTTTTATCTCCAGAGGGGCAGGAGTGTTTGGGTCTCTTTAACCGTGTTTTGCCCTGGAAGGTTAAACTGCAAGAGATCATTAAGCTGTTGGGCCGTACAGAAGGGAAAGATTGTCTGGAGATAGGGGGTCATAATGGCGGCATCAGTTATTACCTAAGGAAGCGCGGGGGAACGTGGTGTAGTGTGGTTACATCTTCGCATGCGCGGGATTCTGTCACAAAGGTAGTTGGCGACAATGTACATTTGATGGAGAATGGAGCGCTGCCTTTCAAGAAACACACATTTGATGTGGTGGTTGTGGTCGACTTTCTTGAGATAACGGATGCGGACAGTGTGTTTATAGAAGAGTGTCATCGTGTTCTCAAGCCTGACGGGCGTTTGCTTATTAATGTGGTGCGCGCCACTCCGTGGTCGCTTATCAATCCGCTGAGGCGGATGTTGGGTCGTGAGATGGGCAAGCAGCCCGATTTGTATCTTGGTTATACTGAGCCGGAACTTTTTACATTGCTTAAGCATGGTTTTGATGTGCACACAGTGCGCAAGTACTCCCGTTTTCTTGTTGAGCTGGTTAATACGATTGTGCGCTTGATTGTTGTGCGGATTGGCGAAAATGGCGAAGGGGATGCCGAAGTCAGGAAGGTTTATGCGGCCGCGCGCTTCTTTTACTGGCTGGCTTATCAGTTGGATTTGCTTATGTTTTTATGCAAGGGCCATCATTTGCTGGCATCCGCGCAGAGAAGGGCCTGGCGAGCTAGGAACGCGCCAGTGTTGATCGATGGTCGAAAGATAAGTGAAGTGGTCTTGAGTCCTATAAAATGATAGTGAGCAGGGGACCCGGCTTCGTCCAGGAACTTCCGTCGTCGCCTTCGGCTATGCAGGGACAAGACGCCGGGGCAAGCAGGGGCAGGGGGGTTGGTTTTGAGATTTTTAAAGCTTTTTCGCGATGGGGCTTGACATTGTTGCTGAGAATGGTAATTTTTTGTGCTTTTAAAAGAGAAATAGAAGATAAAGGTAGAATTTAATGAAGCGTTGTTATCAGCCGTCCAATAAGAAAAGAAAGCGTAAGATCGGCTTTCGTGCAAGAATGTCCACAGTTGGAGGCAGGGCTATAATCTCTCGCCGTCGTTGCAAGGGCCGTGCCAAGCTTACCGCATAGGAATTTATCAGATGATTGGTGCCCCACAAGGGGATGGTCGACAGGCCAGCCAGGCTAGCCAGCCCTCGATTAGCTGTGAGGGGCGGCAAGGTCTGAATCGCCGTCATCGAATTGCCAAATCCGCTGATTTTCAAAAGATATTCAATACGGGGCATAAGTGCGTCGGAAAGTATTTGGTCATGTGGATGATCGAGAATGGTGCAGGTCGCGTGGGTGTTGTGGCTGCCAAGAAGACTTTTCGCCGAGCTGTTGACAGGAACAGGGCAAAGAGATTAATGAGAGAAGCTTTCAGGCTGGTATCTCCTAAGATTGATTTTGCCGGAGATATTGTTCTTGTCGGAAGACGGAAGATATTGGATGTTAAGATGCAGCAAGTGGAAGAGGAGCTGTTGCGTTTAATAGGGGTCGTGGAGAGCAACGCATGAGAAGATTATTAATGCTTATTGTAAGGATGTATCAGGTGGTGGTGTCGCCTCATATTGGAAATTGCTGCCGTTATTATCCTTCGTGTTCCAACTATAGTATAACAGCCATAGAGACGCATGGTTGTTTCAAGGGCATGATGTTGAGCCTTTGGCGTCTGTTGAGATGTAACCCTTTCAGTCACGGGGGCGTTGATCTCGTTCCGGGCACTGAGGAAAGTACCGCGATATAATATGAATAAACAAGATAAAATCATAGTTGCTTTATTGTTTGTGGCCATTCTTGGCTGGACGTTTCTAAATCGCCAGAATCTGACACGTCAGATGGCTACGAGAGCTGAGCAGGCGCAGGTGGCATTCACCAATCAGGTGGATACAAGTGTTGAACAGCCAATGGTTGCCGCATCCGATATTCCTCCATCTCCGGTTGAGTCTGTTCCGGCTCCTGTAACTACTCAGTCTGTGCCGAAGCATGATAGCGAAGAAGCGGTAATGTCTGTTTCCGATGATTTGTTGCAGCTTGATGTTTCTTCCTGGGGTGGCGGTATTGTTTCTGCGGAGTTAAAGGCTTACGCTTCAGTTGGCGATACAAACTCTGAGTTTGTAGTTCTTGATTTTCAGAGTTCTCCGGCGCTTGTATTGCGGGGGATTCCGGGGCTTGGTGCTGATAGTGATTTTGATGTAGCCGTAAACGATGCGTCCAATGAGGTTACGATCAGTCGTGTAACGGAAGGAAAATTGTCCTTCAAGCGCGTTGTAACGCTGGAGGGCTCGTATCGGGTCACGGTTGTTGATGAGTTTACTAATCTGTCCGGCGCACCAATGAATCTTGGTCAGCATTATGTTCAAATGGGTTCGATGTATAAGGTCAAGACTAAAGCCGCGGCGAGAAAAGGTATGGCGTATCTTGACGTCAACAGCTTAGGCTCGGCGGGTACAGACAGGGTGATCTTCTGGGAAACTGAACGTGCACCTGCTGATCAGCAAAAACTCAGTAAACGTTTTTATGAAGGCAACGCCGGTGGCGGATGTTCGATGTTCGGCGGCGGGCTTTCAAAGCCTTTACCTTACGCGATACCTCCTGTCAGATGGGAGCAGCCGACTGATTGGGTAGCGCTGAAAAATAAATTCTTCATCCAGACCATGATGCCGGCAGAGGGTGCGATTGGTTTTGTGATGACGGCCAAGCGTGTAGTTCCTGAAAAGGAAGACATCAAAAACTCCAAGTCCTGGAGTAAGACTGCAATGCTAGGTGAAGTTTCGGCTTCGTTGATGTTTGACGATCAGGTTATTGGTGTTGGTGAGTCGATGACTCGTAAGATTCAGTATTACGTCGGCCCTAAGAAATATGATTTATTGAAGCAGATGGGTCACGACCAGGACAAGGTAATGTTCAGGTCCTGGCCTTTTTTCGGCTGGTTTAGATATGTGTGCGTGGGTCTTCTTGCTGTTCTGAATGGTGTCTATAGTGTGATCCCGAATTACGGGGTGGCGATTATAATTCTTACATTGCTGGTTAAAATCATTTTCTGGCCGATTATGCAGAAGAGCACGGACAGCATGAAGAAGATGTCGAGCTTGAAGCCTGAGCTTGATATCTTAAAGGAAAAACACAAAAGTAATCCGCAGAAGATGCAACAGGCGCAGATGGCGCTTTATAAGCAGCATGGCGTTAATCCCATGGCAAGCTGTCTGCCGATGCTGATACAGATGCCAGTATTTATCGCAATGTTTACAGTCATCAGAAAGGCTGTTGAACTGCGTTGTGCTGGCTTCCTTTGGGTCTCGGATTTGAGTGAGCCGGAACTTCTGTTTAGTGGAATGATACCTATTGTAGGTGCTTTGAATATATTGCCGCTTTTGATGGTTATTACTATGTTCCTTCAGCAGAAGATGACGCCGTCTACGGGTGATGCGCAGCAGAAGCAGATGATGATGATGATGCCGGTGATGATGCTGGTATTTCTGTACAATATGGCGTCGGGCCTGACGCTGTACTGGACGGTCAGTCAGCTGCTCTCAATCCTTCAGCTCTATCTTCAGAACAAGAAGACAGCCAAAGCAGCAGCCTGATTCTATTCCGTAGTCTGTAGTCTGCAGGGCGCAGCCCGTAATCTATTCTTCCCTTAATTCTCGTGAGAGGAGGGATTCTACGGCTTCGAGGGGGTTTTTGTCTTCGTGGATGATGGCGTATACCTGTTCGGTGATTGGGACTTCGACGTTTACTGATTGTGCGAGTGAGAGTGCGCTGGCGCAGTTGTGGACGCCTTCTGCGACTTGCTTCATGCTTTTGAGTATATCGTCGATGGATTCGCCTTTTCCGATACGTTCGCCGACGGCTCGGTTCCTACTGAGTTTACTGGCGCAGGTAACAATAAGATCGCCCATACCGCTGAGTCCGGAGAATGTTTCCGGCTTGGCGCCGAGTGTGCATCCGAGTCTCGACATTTCAGATAGACCTCGTGTGATTAATGCGGCCTTTGTGTTGTCGCCGAATCCTATGCCGTCGCTGACGCCTACGGCTACGGCTATAACGTTCTTAAGTGCGCCACCGAGTTCAACGCCTATTACGTCGGATGAGGTATAGACTCTGAAACATTTATTGGAGAAGGCTTTTTGAATGGTTTTGTTGAGTTCATCGTTATCTGATGCGACGGTAACGGCTGTAGGTATTTTGCGCGCGACTTCTTCTGCATGGCTTGGTCCGGAGAGGGCGGCAACAGTATCAAGGTTGAGCGCGCTTTGCGCGACTTCAGACATTCTCTTGTGTGAATCTTCTGCCAGTCCCTTTGCGACGCTGAGGACGCGGCATGATTGCGGGATCATGCCTGAGAATGAATTGACCACGTCTTTAAAATATTTTGTTGGTGAGGCAAGTACGATGAGTTCGCTGTTCTCGACTGCTGATTTGCGGTCGGAGGTCCAGGCGATGCTGTCCGGCAGTTTGATCTCCGGCAGGAAGTTTATGTTCTCAGAATTCGCTTTTACTTCTTCTATATATTCAGGGAAGGGTCCCCATACGGTTACGTCGTGTCCGTTTGAGTCGAGTACCAGTGCCAATGCCGTGCCCCAACCTCCATCACCTATTACCGTTGCTTTCATTTGTTTCACCTCTGTATTAGTCGTTCTTTGATTTGTTCAAACTGTTCGCTTTTACCTTCGACGGCTGACCATCTTTCGATTTCCTTCAGGTCAATGTCGTTTTCCTGTGTCACGAGAGTTGCCTGCTCAAGGCATTGGAGGTCGTTATCGTGATAGAACCATGTTAGTCGGTCTTTAACGCAATCGGTTGGTGATATGATTTTTAGAATGCCGGTGGATTCTTGACGTTCTATTATTTCCTTAACAGGCTCTTCCCCAACGGCGGGTGGACCCTGAGGGAATTCGACGAGTATATCTGTGTCGGGATGCTTGAAGTATCGTCCTTCTTCTGCAAAGCTTATAATTTCCATTGCTTCGCGAATCAGCCTACGTTTTGGAGATATTAATTCGGTGCTGATTTGATCTAGATCCATAGAAACATATTTATCCTGACTGTAGATGGAAACGCATGCACCACCGCTGAGAACCATATCCATACCTTTGGCACGTAGTTCTTCTTGTACAAATGCGGAAAGCTCGGCTCTATTCATGTCGGCGACTTTTTTCATAATGGTTTGCCTTGTCGTCTGGGCCGACGTCTGTTCATTAATAGTTTCTCCTTTAGATCGTCAGGGCAGAATGTCATTACCTTTGCAAGAAGGGCCGAGAGCTCTTTCAGGTAAGGGCAGCGAGGGTTGAATGAATATAGGCGTGTTCTTCCTGCTTTACGGCTCACCAGTATGCCGCCTGCTTCAAGTTTTGCCAATTGGGTTTGAATGCCATATAGGTCTGTATTGAAGAATTTGGCTATCTGGCTTGCGTAGGCCTCGCTTCTTGCCGTAATAAACAGCAATACTCGCTCTGCATTAGTGGATCCCAGTAGAGGTTCCAGCATAAGTTGCTCCTTTCCTGTTGCACCAGTTATATTGGTTTTATAACCATTATTATTGGTGATATAACTAATATTATTGGTAGTGTGCTTCAGATTAGTTGAATCGGCAAGAAGAAAATGGCTTTATTTGGCCTTTTTCTTGAATTCGAACTGGTTCTCGGTGCCTTTTAAGAGGCGTTGGATATTGGTTTTATGTCTGATAACTGCGAGAAGGGCGAGGATTGTGAGGAATGATGGTATGAGTAGGCTTGTATTACTATAGAAAAACCAGCCGGTTATACCCATGACGATGGCGGCTATAATTGAAGCGAGTGAGACGTAGCGTGAGGTGGGGAAAATTATGAGCCATGCTAGCATGCCTGCGCCCAGTGCGGCGGGTGCGATTCCCAGGATGGCGCCGGCTGTTGTGGCGATTCCTTTGCCGCCCTTGAATTTAAGGAATACGGGCCAGTTGTGGCCAGCTACTGCGGAGCATGCGCAGGCGAGGCTTAGCCATTGAGGGATTTCGGAACCACCTGCAAAGTTGAGTGTGATGATCGGCAGTAGATAGGCGGCGATAAACCCTTTTGCGACGTCTAGTATGAATGTAAAGATGCCCCAGCCTTTGCCTATGGCACGGAAAACATTTGTAGCGCCGATATTGCCGCTTCCTCTTGTTCGGATGTCTACGCCCTTTGTCTTGGCGATTATGAAACCAAAGGGTATGGCGCCTATGAAGTAAGAGATAAGTATGGGAGTCAGGAGCAAATATCTCATATTTGTCTTTCAAGAATGAAGTTCGCAATCGCTGTCATTGGTTCGATGTCTTCCGCATTAAATATAGTGATTGATTTTACGGCTTCTGCGATAAGGTTTGCGGCTTTTTCATTTGCCTCGTCCTGACTGTAGACCATAAGGCATGAAAGCTCTTCGTTTTCTTCCTTATCGTCATCTAGTAGGTCATCTGTTATTTGAAAAGCCAGTCCGATATTTGTGCCGTAGCATGAAAGTGCGTTCAGTTGTTCTTCATCCGCGTTGCCGGCGATGGCGCCCATTCTCATTGCAGCGCGGAACAGGCACGCTGTTTTATGCATGTGTATGTACTCGATTTGTTCTAGAGAGAGGTTTTTATCGTGATTGATGTCCTCAATCTGGCCTCCAATTACGCCCTGGCTTCCTGCGGCGGTTGAGAGTTCTGCGAGAAGCTGCATAGGCGGGTAGTTGTCTGGAGCGACTGAATGTGACAGCAGTTCAAAGGCGAGGGTCTGCAGTGCGTCGCCGGCGAGAATAGCGTTGGCTTCCCCGAATTTCTTGTGAGATGTTGGTTGTCCGCGTCGCAGGTCGTCATCATCCATGCAGGGAAGGTCATCATGGACGAGTGTATACGTATGAAGGAGTTCCAGTGCGATAGCAGGCATTATTGCATTGTCAGTTGTGCCTCCGGCTGCTTTAGCTGATGCGAGGCAGAGGATGGGCCTGATGCGTTTACCTTCGGAAAATACACTGTATCGCATTGCTTCATGGATGAGTGTCGGCCTTGTGGTTTCGGGCGGCATGTCAGTGTCCAGAGCGTTATCAATAATTTCGCACTGTTTCTTCATGTAGTCTTTAAGATTAAACATGAAGGGAGTATATAGTAGGCAATAGGTAATAGGCAATGAAGAATAATGATCCGGCGTCGTTTTTGGCCCCGAAACAAGTTCGGGATGCAAGCACTCTGCCGAGACAGTGGACGGGGGGTGGAATGAATATGAAATGCTTTTGACACCTTGAGGGTAAAAGGGTACATTCGCCTGAAGATTTTATCGGAGATTATTAAAGATTATGCCTACTTATGAATATGAATGTACGAAATGCTCGCATCATTTTGAGCGATTTCAGAATATGACTGACGAGCCGCTTAAGCGCTGTCCCCAATGTAGGTGCAAAATCAAGAGATTGATTGGTACTGGCGCGGGAATAATATTCAAGGGCAGTGGTTTTTACGAGACAGATTACCGAACTCAGAGTTATGCGGATGGCAAGAAGAAGGAGGAGTCGTCTAAAAAGAGCTCCAAGCCTTCCGGTGGGAAAAAGGACAAGAAGAAAGAGCCTGTGTCCAAAGGAAAGGAATAGATATGCTTACGTGTTCAAATTGTGGAGAAGAGAATATGCTGGGGCGGGTTTTTTGTGCTGGTTGTGGTACTAAGCTGGACTTGAGTGCTATCAATGAGGGTGAAATTGAGGATATGAGGAAAGAGGGTCGGTGGTTGAGTTGCTGGCCGTTTTACCTGCTCGGTTTGTTGGCTTTGATTCTTGTGGTAACAGGAATAGCGTTCTGGCCCATTGATGGTAGTGTTGGGGATAAACCTCTTCGGTCAGGTGCGGGTATGGTTAAGAGTCAATTGTCAGCCGTCAGGAGGATTGGCAAGGGGCAGGTCTTGCAGCCTATATTCTTCGAGGGTCAACTTAATGGCTACCTTGTCAGTTATCCTGTCAAGAAGCTGCATTTGCAGTCATTCTCTGTAGATATAGAAGGCAATGTGATGAAGGTTCGCGTTGCCAAGAGTTATGGGACTTACGGACCGGCTTCGTTTAGAAAGACTATCGTTTTGGTTATGGAAGTGGATTATATTGCGGATGGCAACAAGCTGGTTGCGCAGAATGGTGTGGTGGGTCATTTGCCGATGCCTGGCCCGCTTGCGCAGATTGCACAAAAGCTGATGTCTGTCACCCTTAAGAATGCCGAAGAGTGGAAATCCGTAAAGAATATTAAGGAGATTTCCATTGAGGATGGACGTGTTAAACTTCGCGCGACCAGGTAGTGTGCGCATACTTCTTGTTGCGTTTCTTGTTGTTCTCACCCTTTTGACTTGTTTTGCTCAGGACAAACCTGTTTTTGAGGGTTTGGGCGGAGTTTCCGATTCCTTTAAGACATTTCGAAGTACTGACGGCCGGTATGTTGTCGTAAGCAATAATAGACCTGAGGCTGTGAGCCTTTCCAGATGGATTGGTGAGGTAGTGACGCGGTTGGAGAAATCGCTCGGCAAGACTTTCCCTTTTACCAGATCAAATTTCTTTCAGGTGATTGTTTATTTCCAGAAACAGGCTGCTGCTGATGGTGTTAGCGTGAAGGTCGAAGAGCGCACTGTGCTGGGCAAAAAATATCAGTCATTGATTTATTATGATTATTACAATTTGAAAAGAGAGCAGGCGATGGAGGGGTTATGTGAGCTGCTGCTTGGTTCATTGGTGAAAGACAGCGATAATGATGGCAAGGATAGATCTTTGCCTGGCTGGTTTGTTCGCGGTATGTCTCGGAATCTGTTTGTTGCTGACAGGAGCAGCAGCAAAAGTATCAGTGCTAAATGGCGGGCTGGCGAGATGGTTTCTTTCTCTGATGTCATGTCATCGGATGGGTCTTTGCCGGATTTGGATGTTTGCGGCGCAATGGTTGGCTGGCTATTATCATTTCCGGCGGAAGTCGATATTGTCAATAAACTGATAGCGCATGTCGCCGGTGGTGGCGAAGTCACAAAGATCTGGCTTGCGGCGCAGATTTCGACGTCTTCTTCGATGGTTGATATTGATGCGAAGTGGGATTTCTGGATTTTGGGACAAAAGCGCAAGATTTATGAACTTGGGCGTTTGGATGCTGAATTAGTCGCTGAAATGCAAGCTGAACTATTGATTTATAGGGGGGCTTATGGTAATGCGTTGGATAGTAATCGCGGCAAAGCATTGACTTTCAGAGATTTGATTACGTTGAAAGATGAAGCGTGGGTTCCCGGATTATGCGGCAAGAAGATCGGTGACATCCAATTGCTCGGGTTCGGTAAGGCAAAAGAGTTCCGTGATGTCACGAAATTGTATTGTGATTTCTTGAGTGCCGTGAGTCAGCGCAAGGGGAAGTGGCGTTTAAATAGAATATTAAACAAGGCCGACGAGGCGTTTGCTGTGTTGATGGATAGGTTTCTCGGCACGGATAGTCAAGGTTCTGGTGGAGGAGAATAAAATGACAAAAAAAACTTTGGTTGGAAATATTAATCCGGAAGTTCTGACGTTTACTGTCGGAAAAGACGTTATGCTGGACTTGGTTCTGGCTGAAGCGGACTGCATAGGCACGGCGGCTCATGTCACTATGCTTTCAAAGATGCCCGTTAAGCCAGCTGTAATCACGGCGACAGAGAGGAAGAAGATCATCAAGGAGTTGGTGAACGTTCTTGCCAGGGTACGGGAAGGATCATTCGAGATAGATGTCAGTGATCAGGATGTGCATATGGCGTTGGAGCGAGAGTTGACTACTACTCTCGGTGATTTGGGCAAGAAGGTCCACACAGCCAGAAGCCGGAATGATCAGATTTCAGTGGATTTACGGCTTTATGGCAAGGAGCAGTTGATTCAGATGATGAAAGAGGTTCTTGCGTTGTCAGGTGAGCTTTTGAGGTTTGCTTTTAAGAACTCTTCTGTGCCCATGGTTGG
The DNA here is from genome assembly GCA_030590485.1 of Lentisphaerota bacterium. Lineage (GTDB taxonomy): Bacteria > Verrucomicrobiota > Kiritimatiellia > UBA8416 > JAUUYL01 > JAUUYL01. The sequence goes on from JAUUYL010000047.1 coordinate 16,920, forward strand.
GCGGACGCATCTTCAGCCAGCCATGCCCAGTACCGTTGGTTTGTGGGCATCTGCTCACGCTGAGAGTTTGATGGATGACATGACTGTTTTGAAAGCCGCGTTTGATTTTAATGACAGGTGTCCCTTGGGTGCGGCGGCAGGGTTTGGAGTTCCTGCCCCTATAGACAGGAAACTCACCTCGAAGTTGCTTGGTTTTGCCGAGCCAGTTCATAATGTTCTTTATGCCACAAGCTCCAGGGGTAAATGTGAGACTGTCATTCTGTCAGCAATTGCGCAGGTAATGTTGTCGCTGAGTCGGCTTGCTGAGGATATCATTTTGTATTCGATGCCTGAATTTGGTTATTTTTCTCTTCCTGAGGAATATTGTACGGGTAGTAGTATTATGCCGCAGAAGAAAAATCCGGATGTCCTTGAGCTGGTGCGGGCAAAATCTTCGACTGTTCATGGATATCTGGTGGCGACGATGGGTATTGTGAATGGCTTACCCACGGGTTACAACCGGGATTTGCAGGAAACCAAGGAGCCTTTCCTTGAGGGAATGCATGTTACCAGAGGCTGCCTGCGGATAATGGCAACCATGGTGAAGAAGATGAAGGCGGACAAGAAAGCGTTGAAAGCCGGTTTTAATTCTGATATTTATGCGGCGGACAAGGCTATGGAGTTGGTTGCCAAGGGTGTTCCTTTCAGGGATGCTTATGATCATGTTAAAGTTCATTTAAAAGAGTTGAAGGGTCAGAATCCATCCGAAGTGCTGAAAAACAGGAATCATCTTGGTGCACCAGGCGGTTTGGATTTTGATTTTCTGGCGGCGAGAATAGAGACAATGAAACAGCAGGTAAGAGGAAACAGCAGGCGGTATCATAATGCGATATCTAAGTTGTTGGGCGTGAAATACCCAAGTCTTGAAAGGGGTTAAAATGAAAAATGTTGGACGGTTTGTAATGGCCTTGTTTGTTATTCTGTGTATTGGGGGTGCGTTCTCTGTGCCTGCAGTCATGGCTGACGCTGGAGGCGTGGCAGGTGGATCAGGTGGGGCGCCGCAGATTGACGCGGTTTTTCAGACGGGAATGTCATGGGTCGATGTCGTGAAGAGTGGTGGTTGGCCGATGTATATCCTGGGAGTTATGTCTGTGATGACGGTGGCATTTGTTATGTATTTCATTATTGTTCTCAGGGCAGGGCAGGTTGTACCTGCTCCGCTTTACAGGGAGCTGATCGAAAAGATTGGTGCCGGTATGACGGATGATGCGATTAAGGCGTGCGAGTATCATCCATCTCCTCTGTCTGCCGTTGCGATGTCAGCTATGGAGCACATAAAGAATGATCCCGACATTGATTCTGCCATGTTGAAGGATGTTGTTGAGAGTGAGGGCGAACGCCAGTCTGACAATATTCAGGGGCAGACTCAGTATCTGTTGGATATAGGTGTGATTGCACCGATGGTGGGGCTGTTAGGTACAGTGTTAGGAATGCTGCAGGCCTTCAGTGGCGTTGCATTGAGTAGTGCTCTTTCCAAGCCTGTTGTTCTGGCTGGTGGTGTTTCGAAGGCGTTGATAACAACTGCGTCAGGACTTATTGTGGCTATACCTGCGATGATAGCTTATTCGATTTTCCGTAGAAGGGCTGCAAAGCTCGTGTCATACCTTGAGTCGGCATCTACTGAGATGCTGACGGCATTGATAAAGGAGAGAAAATGAAGTTCAGCGCAAAGAGCAAGCCGGTAGATCCCGGTTTTCAACTGGCGCCGATGGTTGACGTGATGTTTATTTTGTTGGCGTTTTTCGTTTCCAGTCAGATATTCGCGCGCTGGGAAAAGGAAATCGATATTCAGTTGCCAACGGCTGTTGCCAGTGAGAATCCGCGCAGGCTGCCTGGTGAGATAATCATAAATATCAGCAAGTCTGGTAGTATGATTATTAACGAAAAAGAGCTGGGCGAATCAGATCTGGCGGCGCTGCTGGATAGAATCGTAGATATTTTTCCTGGTCAGCCCGTCTTGATTCGTGCCGATCAACGAACCGCTTATCAGCATGTAATTAGCGTGCTTGACCTGTGCCGACAGGCCGATATCTGGAATATATCATTCGCTACGTCGAGTGAATGAAACGTAAAACGTGAAAATATCGAATATCGAATATCGAATATCGAATACTGAATGTCGAATATCGAAGGTTAGGGATGAAAGATAAGATTCTAATTTTTATTTTGCTGTTGGCTGGTGTCGTCGCTGTGTTTGCGGCGGATGAGGCGGAGCGGATGAAGTTTGCCGATGGTCTTTATGCGCGCGGGATGTACGAGTTGGCCATAAAGGAATACGAGGGCCTGCTCGTCGAATTCCCGAAATCGAAGCAGGTGGATGTTATCCTTTTCCGTTTGGGTGAGAGCTTGCGACAGACTGGTAATCTCGACGAAGCTGACAAGCATTTTCGTGACATCTATATCAAGTATGTTGAGAGTAAGTACCGTGACAGGGCTGGCTTTCGACGTGCTGATCTTCACAGACAAAAGGGCAGCCTGGACAATGCTGCGACACTATACACTTTGCTGATAGAGAATTCGTCCTCGGCTGATATGAAAGCGGCCAGTCTTTATTACCTTGGTGAGATTCGCATGGAAACCGGGCAAACCGCTGACGCAGTGAAGGTGTTTGAGGAGGTGCGCACCAGGCATTCCCAATCTGAATTCGCGGCTTACGCGCTTTTGAAGCTTGGGTTTGTATACTCAAGCCAGAAAGACAAGATCAACAAGTCATACGAGGCATACAAGGTGGTTGTCGGCAAGCCGCCGACCGCGCGGATTGGTGCTGAGGCATTGTTTCAGATGGCGGAGCTTTATTACTCCCAAGAGGATTATGTGAGGAGTGCCGACGCGTATCGCCAGCTGTTGAGTAAGTATCCTGAGGATAAGCGTTCTCTGGAGGCTAAGGTGCAGGCGGCCTGGTCGCAGTATCACGCGCGACGCTACGCGGACGCTCTTAAGCTTGCTGAAGAGGGACTTAAAAACAAGTCTGAAGAGGCGGGTTCCCTGCATCATGCAGAATGGCTCTATCTGAAAGCGAACAGTCAGCGACAATTGCTGAGAAATGATGATGCGGTCAAGACGTATGGGAAATTGCTGAATGAGTATCCAGACAGTACGTTTGCGTCTTCTGCCCGTTATGAAAGAGCGCTCTCCAGTTATCGGGGCGGCAAGTATCAGGTTGCGATAGCGGATGCTGAGGGTATAAATGTGGTGCCCAGTGACGATGTCAGAATGGAGAATCTAAGAAAGGATGTTTATTGGTTGTTGGCTGAGAGTTATGCGGCGTTGGGTAAGGATGACGATGCTGTGCAGTATTACAGGATGATATCCGCCGACTTTCCGAAGAGCGATGTTGCATGCGATGCCACGTATCGTCTGGCTTATCATTTGCAAGCGAGAAATAATTTTCTTGAAGCGGCGCGGCATTACACTGTTGTGGGATTAAACTTTCCGAAGAGCGAGCTGGCGCCACGTGCGCTCTACGCATCTGGCCTTTGCCGCATGAAGGCTGGTGCGGATGAAGATGCGGTGCGCGACTGGACGAAGCTTCTGGAACAGTATCCGCAGCATGCATTGGTGGAAGAGACTCTTTATCGTAAGGCGATCAGTGAAGTCAGAATGGAGAAGGGTGATACTGCGATTCAGACTTTAGGCCGACTGTTGACATTGTTTCCGCAGAGTATGTTTACCAGTGAAGCGCATTATTGGCGTGGTGCGCTGTACAAGGACCTTGAGAAGCTGGATGATGCCGAGAATGAGTTTAGGAAAGCTCTTAAGGCTCCGGGTTCCAGGGAGCTTGAGAGGGAAGCTCAGTTTCATCTTGCGGTTGTTCTGCACAAGCGCGGCAAGACAGATGAGTCGGCCAGGATATTTGTCTCACTGCTTGGAACTCCAGCGGCAGATAAGTTTACTCCAGTCCTGCTCGAGTGGTTGGCGGGGTATTGGTCGACAAAGAAAGATTACAAGAAAGCGAAGCACTGTGTGGAGGTTATGCTTGGTAAATTTACGGAAAAGTCATCCCAGCAGATTGCATGGGCGATATTGGGGCGTTGTTACCTTGCCGAGGAGAACCATCTGAAGGCTGAAGAGGCCTTGGAGAAGGCTTCGAATATTGACGTTGAGACTGAGTATGCACCTGAGGCCGCCTTACGATTGGGAGCGCTGAAACTGGCTGCCGGAAAGAATGATCAGGCTGTGAAATATTTTGATAAAGCTGCAAGTTACAAAGCAGGTGCAAACGATTCCGGTGTTCGCGCGCGCGCATATGCGGGTCTTGCCAAGGCTTCGCAGGCGAAAGGCGATATGGATGCGGCATCAAAATATTACATGAGCGTCGCGATACTTTATGATGAGGAGAAACTTGTTTCAGAATGTCTTTATGAGGCGGTTAAGGTGTTCTTGAAGCAGGGGAAGAGTGATGCTGCGGATAAGGCTGTCGCTGAATTGTCCAGGCGTTACCCTGAAAGTCCGTATATCGGGCAGTTGAAAGGTCAAAAATGATGACTGGAGAAATGAATTGGAGGCAGGGAGGTAGAGCGGGGCAGCATAGAAACCCGGCAATTGTAGCCTCTATTCTTTCAGTGCTGCTGCATTGTGTGGGGATGTTTTATTTTGCGGACTTCAGTGTCAATATTGTTGTGGCTACACCCGGAAAGCTGAA
>JAUUYL010000125.1 GCA_030590485.1 Lentisphaerota bacterium
CATGGTTTTAGCTAAGCCCGGCACACCTTCCAGCAATATATGCCCGTTAGCCAAAAGCCCGATAAGCATACGTTCAAGCATATATCGCTGTCCCACAATTACCTTGTCCATTTCCCCGAAAAGTGCCCGCACAAACTCGCTTTTTCCCCGGACTAAATTTTCTATTTGTTTCACATCCGCAGCCATAAAGAATTTCTCCTTCAAATCTGACCTATTGTAAAATAAACTTCTTAATTCAAGCCCAACCAGAGGTACAAACTATAGAAAATAGTTGGATATTTTATACGTTTTACATCTGCAAATAGTTCATATTATGCAAAAAAACGGTAAAAATCAAGCCTTTGACCACCTTTTTGCATCTAAAAACTATATACTTAGCCGTCTTGTAATCAATGATGAAGATAGCTCGCACCTTCCGACCAAGTCACCACCAGAACTCGCTCGTGGCCAATATAGCTTGAGTCAAAGAATATCCTGCACCAATATCGCACTGTAATAAGCCCAGGCAATGTAAGGGGTACTGCAAATATATGCGTGCCAGAGCCACTTTAGTCTGGTCAATATCTTTGCTATTTCGTAGCATGGATTCGTTTAAAGGGAAAAAATGCAGATTTGGGCGAAGAATCTGCGTCTTTTGCCGATTTCAATATTAATGATTAGGCGCAATATTGCGCCATAATCTATGTTCACTGAATCCAACAAGTTGCAGGGAGCAAATATGAAGAAGGCTCGAGAAAGAATAATATCTGAGCGTTTCAAAGAAAACACTGCAAGACGGCAATTCCTTCAATACGCCACAGCAGCGATCGGGGATGCTTGTCTGCTGACACTGGCAATGCCTGCGTTTGCCGCCACAAAGCAAACCTCCAGGCTCAATATCGTATTGATCATCTCCGACGATCACGGTTGGCGTGATTCACGCTGCTATGGCAATAGCGACACTCGCACTCCACATATGGATCGACTTGCAAAAGACGGTGTTCGCTTCAACCATGCTTTCGCTGCAAGCACTCTATGTTCTCCTTCGAGAGCTGTAATCGATACAGGGCTGATGCCATTTAGCAATGGGGGCCATGTATTTGGTGGTCGTGTTCGCCCTAAAACAAAAACGATTGCGCACTACTTTCGAGACCTTGGTTACCAGACCGCCAATATTGGAAAGTTCAGCAAACACCCGGCCAAAGCATTCCCCTATGAGGTCGTCAAGAAGAGATGGTCCCCTAAGGAGCATGATGCGGGTCTTATCGACCTGGTTGATAAGTTCCTGAAGAATCGGCACACGGACAGACCTCTGTTCTTAGAGGTAAATACCGCCGATACACACCAGCCATGGCTGAAGAACAAGGACTATGATATCTCCACCCTGACAGTCCCGCCACACCTGATCGATACAAAAGAGACACGAGATGCGCTCGCCGAGTACTACACTTCGGTAGAGACTTTGGATTCAAACATAGGAAAGATTGTGAGCAGCCTGGAGAAGAACGGGTACTGTGACAATACTCTGATTATCTATACGTCCGATCATGGACCAAACTTCGCATTTGCCAAGTGGTGCCTGTACGACGAAGGCATCCGTGTGCCATTCATTGCCAGGTGGCCCGGAGTCATTAAACCGAATACAACCACAGATGCCATTATCAGCCTGGCGGACATTGTGCCTACTCTTATTGAGGCGGCTGGTGGAACAGCGCCCAGGCATATTGACGGGCAAAGCTTCATGGATGTCTTAACAGGACAAAAGAAAGAACACCTCAAAGCCGTCTTCGCCAGTCATACGGGCAACAACAAGAGATATCCCAAATGGAAAGCCAACTGGAGCCCAGCGCGCGCCATCCGCACGCGCACCCACAAGTACATTCTAAATCTCAATCCGACTTATGAGTTCATTTGTCATATCACCGGATGCAAGCCGAATCGTCAGCCTGATGCATATCACCCCTATTGGGATTCATGGGTAAAATTGGCCAAGACCAACGATGGAGCGAAGATGCGGGTTAACCAGTTCCAACATCGACCACAACATGAGCTATATGATTTGACCAAAGACCCGTTTGAAAAGGAGAATATTGCCAATAGTCCGGAAAACGCCGAACTGCTGAAATCACTGCAGACTCAACTATCAGACTGGCGAACGAAGCAAGGCGACAACGTCCCCGTTTACCTCGAGAAGAAATACGTCGCCCCCTGATTGAAGGAGTGGTGGTTGACGGAATGAGTGAATTAGCCCCCTTTTCTTAGCTGATTTAAAATTTAGATGTATTTATTTAAAGTGATTTTTGAACATTAGAGTACACAGTTGCAACAACCGATGGAGTTTTCCATGTTCAAAGCTTTGAAGGTTTCCTTCTCCTCCATACATAAACCAATCTGTAATTTGGGCTCCAGTTTCCTTATTGTTTCAACCAGATACCTGTAGGCTTCGATCCTTACCTTTATAGGGAAGCGGATTCTGCCATCTTTGGATTTGCCTTTTTCGAGCATCCCCGAAATAGGATTGTCTTTGCCTAACTTTCGTTCGGTAAAGGGCTATTAACAACACCTGAAGGTACTGGTTTGTCTGCCCGGTCTGTCATGAACGTGTTGGCGTGTTATATCTTGCGCGGGGTAATGTATACTTTACTTGTCGACATTGTAGCAGTATCACATACCATAGCCGGAATCGTTGCAGGATAGCGTCATTCGGTCATACCTCAAGACAAATAGAAAAGCTAAGAACTGAAATTAAGCGCTGGACGTGGAGAGGCAGGCCCACAAGGAAAGTAAGAAGGCTGTATGCTCTCCAAAGAAAAGCGGGTGTGTTGGGAGGATACGCTATGGCGCAGATTGACAAATTAAAAGCCAGATTGCGATAGCGGCGAACGTATGTTCAATACGTTCATCGTTTTCTGAGAATTTTTTAAGTCTATGATATTGCTAACTTTATTGATATACTCTTTTTGTGATTTTACAGGTTATTGGGTCTTTGGGTTGTACTTTGGTTGTATGGATTGAGGCGGCGGGCTCCACTTTTCTTCAAGTGGCCGGACGGGATGTCCGATGATTATTTATGAGGCTTCCCTCAGGCCGTTTCCATCAGGGGACTGGCTGAGCGTGTGACGAACCGATGCCAAGGTCCAGGCGATACAGCTAGGAATCGCTGCGTGGGAAATGACGGTTTGTGTAGAGCCCAAGACCTGATTCGGGAGTCCGTATGGACATGACAAAAAAGGAGCAAGAAGATGTCGAAGCTGATACCCTATTTTCTGATCGGTTGCATGATTTTGACTGTCGCAGCGCCAGCCTACGCTGGCTCTGTCTCGAGAACGTCAATGACTCAAGCGGAGGATGATGCCCTGGCTGCGCAACAGGCGGAGGACGCAGATGAACTTGCCAGCGTCGCAGCGGGTGATGGGGTCGTGTTGGTCCTTGCGATTGCTGCTGTGGTATACATCGTTCTGTATTTCACCGGCAATATCAACTAGG
>JAUUYL010000082.1 GCA_030590485.1 Lentisphaerota bacterium
AGTCTGTCCTTGTTCCATGTCGTGATCCTTTCCTCGTTAGTGATCTTTAGTCGGACCACTGAGGATAGCGTTTTTCGGCATGGAACGCTTTCTCTCTTTTTACGGCATTTAATATTACAATCCTCAGCTTTTTGCAAAAACACAAAAGCCTCTTGCCACTTAACACTCCTAATGATAAATAAACAGTCATGAATGAACGCGAATTTGTCAACTTAATCAATAAAAACGGTTCCTATGATACCCCAGAAGACTTGAAATATGGGCTTTTCAGCAAAGTGGACATCCTTTTTTACCTTCGTCTATGGAGAGTGATCCACAATGCAGCTCAACATCTCTCCAGGGATTTCACACCCGATAACTGGAAAATCTATTCCTATGGCGCCCATGCCCTGGTAGAAGCCCATCGTGGAAAGATTCACATCACAGGCTTGGAGAACATCAAAAACGTCCAGCAACCATGTGTATATGTCGCCAACCACATGAGCCTCGTGGAAACCTTTATGATTCCCGTACTGCTACTCGACTTCTCAGATGTCACTATCATCCTCAAAGAAGACCTTATGAAATATCCAAGTCTCGGAAAACTGCTCAAAGCATTGAAACCCATATGCGTCGCCAGAAAAAACCCAAGAGAAGACCTTCAACTCGTCCTCAAAGAAGGTGCAAAATCACTTCAAGAGAAAAAACGCTCCTTATTAATCTTTCCTCAGTCCACACGTTCGCCCGAATTCAACCCCTCTGAATTCAACACACTCGGCGTAAAATTGGCACAACGCAACAACGTCCCATGCATCCCCATCGCACTGAAAACGGATTTTCTCACGCCCGGCAAGATTGTAAGAGATCTGGGGAAAATTGACCCCTCAAAGCATCTGCATTTCAAGATCGGCAAACCTATCACCGTAACAAAAGAAAACAGCCGGCAAGTACATAACGATATCTGCAATTTCATCAGCTCCTCACTCGAAGAATGGAATAGGTGACGGACTTCGTCCTCGTGACACGTCACACTACTGTCCCACCGTCCACTACTGCCTATTATACTTCTCCCTTGACCCGTCCCCTTCTCCCCTCTATCCTCTCCACATGCTTCCCGACCTTCAATCAAGTGTATTGTGTGATGACGTTCGACAGGAAAGAAATGGCAAGTTCATCCTTATCGGCCTGTTCGACATCCTGTCCGTACCGTCTTTTCCCGCCATACTGGCACGTATATGCATAGTTAACCGATGGTGCTGCGGAGAGGGGAATTTTAATCAACACAGCAGAATCCTTATGCCCGACGGCAATACCGTCCTGGTCAAAGGAAAAACCGTCCAGGTAAACCTGCAGGACAACGAATCCACCGCAACAAGCGTCGAATTCTTTATGAACGTTAAAATAGACGTCCCGGGAACATACTGGGTTGAAATCCTGCTTGGAGGTGACCTGAAAGTCCGGTACCCACTCAAGATTCATCTTCTGGAAAAACCGGAACAGTAACATAACTAGACCCGATCCGAAAAGCCTTTCGGCCGGGGGTTCAAAGTTCACGGTTCAAGATTGCCTGCGGGCGTGAGAAGCTGCAAGCTACTATGGAGCCTGAGGTCAATCCACAGGAGTGACACCCTTTTTCAGGATGATGTTGCCGTATTTCGCCAGCTCACTGGTCATTACAACAGCGAACGCTTCCTGCGCCCGGTCGTAAAAGGCGAAGCGTTCGAGCAGCTCAATTGGCGGCTTCTCGGGGCAGTGTTTGTCTATCTCGGTGCGATAACTTTCCTCGACTGACGGGTCAAGGGTGTCTCCTTCTACGGCGGCCATCATTATCAGCGGGCAGTCTACGTACTGATCCAGTACCATCAGAGGGAGGATGGCGTCCATAAGTTCAGGTATCTTTATGCCGTCGGCCCGTATTACGTAATCGTTCATCGTATCACCGGGGAAATGGGCATCAGCGAGTACGATTTCATCACCGTGCCCCATGGTGTTAAGCGTTGCAAGCAGTTCAGGGCTTAGAAATGGTGATATACCTTTCAACATGACAGTTCTCCTTGTTAATTAGACGTTGTCTGAAAAGATCTTTTCAGACAACGGTTCCGAGTTCAAAGTTCACGGTTAAAACGCGGCTTAGCCGCCTAACAAAAGCATCGCAACATGCTAGCGTTCAACAACTTACCTTACTCAAGGAATTGAATATGCCAACATGTTCGACACAACAGAAGTTAACAGAAGCCGCCCCCATCTACAAGCAATTTTCACTCCAATTCATAACAAAGGTCCCTCTTTACGTCACCCACCGCTATGTGATATATTTTTATCATGATTCAGAAGGCAGTAAAAAGAGGCTCTGTTGATGACCCAGCCAGTCAAGCAAGAGATTTAAAATATTGGCTAAGCCGCCCTACGGAAGAGCGTGTTGCTGCCGTTGATTTTCTAAGGAAACAATACATTGGAAGTTCAGAAAGACTTCAAAGATCTGCTCGCATTGTTGAACGAACATAAATGTTGAAATGCGAATATATAAGCGTAAAGTAACTATTAACATTTGTCCGGAATACGCAGAAATCAGGTGCGATGAATTTATTTACGGCACACCTTTCACGATAGTATTTTCCACTCAACTAAAAACATTCCGCCCGTGGTGAATCCGTGGTGGTTTCGGCGCTTGATTATACTGGCGCAACGATAAAGGGCGGCCAAAATGAGAATCGCTGCAGAACCTTAGTTGACGAACAACACAGGTCATGCTATAGTGCGCGCCTTCTAACTGTTATCGGGGAGTAGCGCAGCCTGGCAGCGCGCCAGCTTTGGGAGCTGGATGTCGTGGGTTCGAATCCCACTTCCCCGACCATTTCAGATTTTTCGGCGAATCGTCCAGAATTCGCCAAGGATCCAGAGCGAAAGTAGCGTTCGGCAATACTCTTTAACACATTCTCGGCGGTTGTCATTTTTCGATAACTACGCGAAAGCCTGTGTGGTAGACTTTCTGCCAGTCGTGATAGCCGAGTCTGAACGTCGTTGTCGAGCGAAACGGGCGATCATGCCATGAACCGCCGCGCACTACACGCTTTGGACCGCTCTTGCTACTGTTCCTGCCGTCGTCCTTGTAAGGGTAAGGCTGATATGTCGATCTGGTCCATTCAGCAGCGTTGCCATGCATGTCATGCAGGCCCCATGCATTCGGAGCAAAACTGCCAACCTTTGCCAAGTGCAGCACATTGTCATTGAACCTCGAGTCCTTGAGCTCAAAGTCCAAAGTTGAATTGGGATTATTGATCGGCCTTGGCCTGATTCCTTGCACGGCCATTTCCTTCGTTTTGAGATCAGCGAAATTAGCATGCTTCGAAAAGTCCGTATCGATAGTTCCATAACTCAGCGGTGTTTCTGAGCCCGCACGGCATGCCCACTCCCATTGTGCCTCGGTCGGCAGCGAAACCTTTTTGCCGGTCTTTCGGGAAAGCCATTCACAATATTCAACAGCCTTCTTCCAGCTTACGCGTATGACCGGAAACTTCATGTCGTTCATATAGTAACCGCGATGAGTCTGATCCTTCCAATGCATGTCGTATACACCATTCAGGTAATCAGGATCAAACTGACGGTACTGCTCCAGAGTCACTTCTGTTGCACCCATCATAAAACTCTTCTTGATTTTTACTCGTGACACAGGCTGCTCGATCGGCGTTTCGTTGTTGCTTCCCATAGAAAACTCACCGGCAGGTATGCTTACAAGTTTTATCGTTAGTGCCCCCCTTCCCATCTCCAAATTCATGCTTGCCGCTTTGTAATTCTTCACCTCCGGTTTTTTGGCCTTTACCGGATCTTTTGTGCCGTAAGGCTCCGGCATGATAATCTCATTCGATTTCTCATACGGATCGATTATCTCCTCAGGATTATAGTCGTCAAACGCATACAAACTTTTTAATTCTATTCGGCGATCAAGAATATCTTTTTTCGCGCCCGCCTCGGTCCAGGTGCCGCGGAACGGTGCATTCAGGTCCATCCAGGTATACAGCCGGCTCCACGCTTCCTTGTCCAGCTTCACGTTATGGTGCCCTTTCTTTAACATCTGTGTCAGCTCACTTGTGTCCGCATGAAACTCCAGTGGCGCCAGCAGATGATAATCACCTTCCGGCCCATTGCGCCTTACATAAGGGTGCAGGTTCATGTATGCTGCTTTGGCACTGGTGAAATCAGGTATGCCGATTTCACGGAACTTCTTACCCGTGTTCATACCTGTACCGAAAATTCGATCAGCTACCTTAATGCCTTTAGCTTCGAGGCCCTTAATATCTCCGGCTCCATCGTGACAACCAGCACAGTATCTATCGATGACTGGCTGGATCTCGCGTTGAAAACTGAACCCGCGGGTCGGACCGTAAAATGGCTCGAGTTCGCTTGGCTTGCGGAACATTGCCTTGGTCCGGTGCGTTGGCGGCGTCATGTTCTGACTCTCATGGCAGCCCACGCAGGAGAGGATCTCGCCCGGCATGGCCACGGTCCAGCTTCGCATGATTGCCAATGCCTTTCCGTCCTTGTCGAGCGGCTGCATCGCAAAGGGCGTGTTCGCGGGAACCTTAAAACTGGCGGAGCCATCCTCTTCGACCGTCGCGGTTCCGAGCACTTGCTTGGCATCCCAACCTGCTTCTATGCCCATAGAGTAATGTCCGCCTTTATGTCGGGGGGCATATTCATAACGGTAGACCCTGAGGTGCTTCACCGTACCGCGCGGTACACCCTTGAGGCCCGGACCCTCATAGATATCGCTGATGAGTACCGTGGCTGTTTTCTCGCCACGTCGAACGCTGTCCGGACGTACGAAAGGCTTCTTCGTTTTCCGCAGAGGGATAGGTTCAAAATACCCGCCTTTAGCATCCCTCTTTTTTAAGGCGATCATATTGTCGAATACATCGACAAGATAGACTTCACCAGTACTGTAAGTTGCCAAGAAATATTTATCGTTGATCGGGTAGGGGTTATAGAACATCGGACTGTAGGCCCCATCAAGACCGTCTATAACCAGAGGATGGACCTTCTTTCCTCTGCCGGTAAGGAACTGAATCGCGCCATCAGCCTCGTGACGACCTTTCGATACATCAAACAAACAGAGCGCCCCACCCTTGGAATTACCATGATGCCCGGTGACAGTGGAGATGAACATGCTCGGCTTGCCGGGGATCTGACGGGCAAAGAACATACTGTTAGGCCAGTACGAATTACTGCCATAGAAAGCTTTCTGATCAGTCCCGTCAGAATTCATATGCATCAGTATGCGGCTGAAGTAATGAGCGCTGTCAGTGTATTCCCAGCGCGTAAACATCACACGGCCGTTTTCCATTACTGAGGGATGCCAGTTCCCATCCTGATCAAAGGTCAGACGACGGACTTCTGTTCCGTCATTATTCATTCTGTAAAGATTAGCCACATAAGCTCCGCCGCCTACGCAGGGTACACCTTCATAGGATGCTGTGGACGCAAAAATAATGCGCCCGTCCGCCATGTAGCAGGAATCGTAGCAGTCAATATCCTGCCCCATGTCCGGTGAGACCAGACGGGGCTCAGCACGCTTCCTTCCGGTTTCCGGATCGATTTCGATCTCGAAGATACCGTATCCTTTCCCTTTCCCGGAAGCATGGCTCAGTTTGCTCTTATCGAGGAATGATGAGAAGAGCAGCTTGTCGGCGTCGAAATGCAGATCGATATCACCGATAAATTTCCCGCTTAAAGGTTTGTAAATTGTTGTTACTTCTCCATCAAGCGACATCACCACGAGCTCGTCTTCATAGTTCGCGACTTCGCCGCCGTCTTTAAAATTTTTATATATATCAACATACTCAGGATGCTTCATCCCCGCCTCATGAAGTGCAGCCTTCAAGCTTTTAAGTTCCGACATGCTTTTCAGTATTAAGTCTCTTTTTCTCCTGTCTTTCTCGTTCGTGAACGCTTCGCTCCTGTAAATTTCGTTTCTGTGGGTTTTATATTTCTTCTGTACCTTGCTCTGACGGTCACACAGATCATCTATTGCCTTATCTTTCTTTCTTAATACACTGATAGCCCTTTGAATATCATGGCTGGATATCATACGTGTTTCGCCGTCACACGATACCCGGGTCTGCCAGTTGCGTGAATAGCGCATGCCGTGCGCTCCGGCACGGATCAGGATGATCTTATCGAAATCAATCGCCGGATTGGATAGAAGCAATGCTTCTCTTTTGAGAGCCTTGAACTCTTCCGAATTGACGTTTTTCGCCTTCTCTCCTTCAAGGCGCTTGAGATATTTAGCACCCTTGGGGTATTTACTGCCGTATGTCTTGATCAGATCTTCGATAGCAAGGCGTAGAGAATCATGGTTGCCTTCGCCCTTTGCCCTGTGTCCCAGGCTTTTATCTGTCAGAGAACCGTTAAGAACACCGCCGTTAGCCGTCGCTGCTTCTGAATAACAATTCAACGCGCCTGACAACAGGCACATCAACATCATGTATGTAATGTAATTTTCTCGCATGGTCTTATCTTAGTTCAACAAATTGTAAACAACAACCCCTTCCGGGACTTTTTCCAAACTTAGGCTGAGAGGAAATGGATTTTCAATCAGCGCGATGAGTTTTGTCTCTGAATCGTGGCGTGAGGTGGGTTATTTGTTTATCATTGGGCTGAAAAATCCTAGTGCGGTATCATGTCTTTATGCTGATGGCGCAATGCATCGAAGCTTCGTATCCTTTGATTTTGCAGATCTGTTTTTTGTGATCACTCCTATGCAAAATAAAAGTTACTTAAATAGTTTAATGGCGTTCACGGAAACAGGTCCATCGCACTTAGTAAACTTGATACGTATTTTCCTGCTTGTTACAGGAACTTTTAATTTGCGGTTGTAAATCCCCATGCCGTCATCTTCGGTAAAGATTGTTTTCCATTGACCTTGGCTATACACTTCAAAAGAGAAAGACTGGGTATAAGAAAATTTTTCCCAGATATAAACTTTAGAGAAGGTTTTTTCACCGTCGAGATTGAGTTCTATCCAGGGATTCTTATCATCGCTTGAGGCTTGCCAGAAGCGGAAGGGGTGGCCAATGTGATGATTGGACCAACGAGTTTCGTGAGAGCTCTTGGGTTTCTTTGCCAAGACAGCCTGCTGCTTTTCGTAGCCTGGCTCGCCGAATTGCAGCTTGGCACCATGTATTGCCCAACTGTGATGAACGATGCATGAAGCGCTGTTTCTGCGACCTCCGAGGCTGGACGCGACACCTTCAGCATCATCAGTCAAGCTGTGTTTATCAACCGTACTGATGGCATCGATTGCCATGGAGTCACTCGCCAGAGTAAGCTCAACAATGACATCGAGTTCCGTTTGTTCTGCCAATTTGATCTTGAGGCTTTTATTTGTTTGTTCAAAGCTTACTTTGCTACCGTTTAAGGTCTTGGCACTGAGGATTTTTGCCGGTAAGGCAGGAAGCACAAGCTCAAGATCTTCGAGGATTTGAGTAATGTGAAGGTAGACTTTTTTGCCAGATCGAGTGGATCCGCCCCAGGCGCCAGGCTTGTAAGGGCCGCCGCGAGTGCCGCGAATGGATTGACCGTATTTCTGCAGCCAAGCACCCATAGCGCGGTAAGTCTCAGCGGCGCGTTCGTCAATGCGGCCATCTGAACGAGGACCAACATCGAGGAGAAGGTTGCCATCACCAACCGCACATTGAATGAGTGTGTTAATACAGGATTTTGTCGACTTGTAATTAGTGCCGCCGTTCCAGAACCAACTTGAGCCAGTCATGGTGATACAGCTTTCCCAACGGCGCTTCATATTGAACTCGCCCAGTTTTTGTTCCGGCGTATTGAAATCACCAGAAATACCGCCGCCGAGACGAGAATTTAAGATTGCCCAGGGTTGATGTTTTTTAATAATATCAACAACTTTGTCGGCATACTTTTTAGTGATTTGGTTTCCATCCCACCAGATTCCCTCAATAGGGCCATATTTACTGACAAGTTCTTCAACTTGAGGAAGGAAGGCCTGATCTTCATAGGCTGTATCCTTACGCGAGAGCCAGTCGGGGTGCCACCAATCGACAGGCGAATAATACCAGAAGACGCGGATACCCTTCGCGCGACAAGCGTCGCTCAGTTCTTTAGCAACGTCTCTACCAAAAGGAGTGTTGATAATGTTGTAATCCTGGGTCTTTGTGTCAAACATACAAAAGCCATCATGATGTTTAGCCGTGAAGACGATATAGCCTGCACCGGAATCCTGGAAGAGCTGAGCCCATTCATCGGCATTAAAGCCCGAAGGATTAAAGGAGTGATGGAGGTTGTCGTAAACTTCCTGTGGCACTGGACGCTTGCCTTTGTACTTCAAATATTCACCGCTTGTGATGACGTCAGGTGCTGTTTCTTGAGTCTTGTTCCCTGGAGAACCCTTGGCGGCACTTCTGCCCGAATAATTGTTAGCTCGACACCAACTACCAGCGCCTGCGTTGAGTTGTGAAGAAGCACCCCAGTGCATGAAAATCCCAAAGCGGTCTTCTTGCCATTGGTCAATGACATCTTGCTTACTGCGTTGATCGAGAGGTTTTTCGAATCGGAAATTTGTTGGTGCACAGCCAGACAGGGCGGCAACACCAGCTAAAATAAGAATACCGAATATTTTCTTAATAAACATGTGTAGACTCCTTTTTTATGGGATATAAGATTATAGATGTTCTTGAAAAAAGTAAAGCGTTTTTTCTGAAAAGAATACGCGCGGGGTGCAGGACACGAAAGTTACCTTTAAGCAGCATTTCGTTGCTCCCAGTATTCTTCGAAGAGTCCTCCGAGAACGGCACATCGAGTTGAAAGAACATTTTGAGCGCCGTCTACATGCCAAAACA
>JAUUYL010000091.1 GCA_030590485.1 Lentisphaerota bacterium
CAATGCGCGTCCTGATCGTCTTGTCTCTTCTTCTGCTGTTGCACTCTATCTCCATCAAACCATCCTTGAGTGAGATGTGCGCCTTCAGGGTGTCCTTGACCACCCATACAAAATTGGAATTGCATTCGTCGCTTTCCTGGAAGATATTTCGCATACTGTTTAGCCTTAATGCAATTGCCGCCTTGTCTGCCGGCTTGAAAGAATATACTGATTTTACGAACATGAATTTATCCCCATCTTTATTAACCACCTTGGGCATAGTGGGGTTCAGGGCTTTATGCATGCACATGACGTAATGATCAATGAATTCATAATCATAATCACACAGTTCTTCATATGGCCTTGATTTTGCATTGATAGACTCAAGAAGCGCATCCACTGAAAGACGATATCCATCAGGCGGGAGAGGATATGGAGATATCGCCATAAAGTTAGTCAGATCACCGACAGAAACAACCTGTCCGAGAAGAATATCCCATTTTTGCAGAGTGTTTGAGGCTGAGACATCAGGAATAAATGTCTTTTCTTGAGTCACCATATTGCAAACAGTAGAGCCTCTGCCTGGCAAGACGTCTATCACCTGCCAATAACACAGCGGTGTCTTTCTGGCTGCTTCAATATAGGAATATGACAAGTCATCAAGAGTAGCACCACGTTCCTTGAGAAATCTTTCTGCAATTGTCATTCTTAAACCATTCTCGGGCTCCCAAAAGAAAACAAACCACGGAATAAAAAGTTGATTGATTATGCCTGCCTTAACTTCATCATTGGTGATAGAGCCCAACCCAAACTCATTGGCTGCATCAGTCATTGCATTCCTAGGGAATATCACATCTGCATAGTCGACGAGCGCACGTACAACTGAAGCTGAAGCGTCCCTCATGCTTTCATAATCAGACTTATTCCCTGTGTCGCTTCCACTTTGAGCACAACACTTCTTATACTTCTTCCCACTGCCGCAGGGGCATGGATCATTTCTACCTATCTTAGCAATCATGCGATCAGTCTTAAGCAAATAAGGCCAATGGGTCAAGAGGAAGATTATATCACGGCTCAATGTCGCAAGTTATGTCGTGAGCCTGCAATCACTGACCTGGTCCGACTTCCGAGGCAGCAATTCAAAAAATACAGGGTGGTTTTTCTAAATTCGGAAGGAGATTATAGGTTCGATGGAAAAGCAATTGTATTGCGGGTGTTCGTAGTAGGTCATAAGGCCAATACTTCCTCGACTACCTTGTAAACGTGAGTTCCGGTCTGATCCGGCCAGCGATGGTTCACATTGCCATCCAGGGCTTTCGCCCGTCTGATAGCATCGTCTTCCTTGCCGCGATATTTATCGAGCTCGATTTTGGCTTTGTTGTAAGATCCCATCGCTTCCCTCAGTTTCTCCTTCAAGTCATTGCTGGTTATCCTTGATCCTGCGTCAACATCGCCATGATGTAGATATAGCCAAAGCTCAAAGCAGGGGTTGCTGACCGCTAACTGGAACTTCTTCTTTATTGATTCGGAAGCTACTTCAGCTAAAGAACTTTCCTGCCACCTGTCTACATCTATCATCAGCCATAATTGATCATCCTTACCGAGCTCACATTCTTTTTTGAATTCGGCAAGCCTGGCAAAGACATGTTTCGGCGCAGAAAATCCATCCTCGGTAGGCAGCACATGAATCTGAACTCTTTTCCTCTCGAACAAATCGAAATACTGCCCCTCAGTTTTGGCGCCCTCTGTAGCGATTACAATAAGACGCGTGTCCCGCAGGTGCGGTACCGCGTGATCAAGAGGTCGTTTTCTGCGTGATGTCAGGGCCATCGCTAATATCCTCTATGAAGTTTGCACTGCCTGGTGCCCGATAAAAGGTATTCCACCGAAGCGGCCATTCAAGTATCCTTTGTCAATTTTCAAGTCGTTACGAACCTTGAATTCAGCAAGTGAGTACATTTTACTGACGCCCGCGTCATCCTTATCCATAAACCAGATCTCATCTCGCCTGAGACCCATGGTCTGCAAAGCAGTATCGTGTGTAGTCACAATCAGTTGCCCGTTTGACGGATTTTCAACAGAATTATTTAGAAACGTTTGCACGTACAATTTACTAAGCAGTGGATGCATGCTTCTGTCAATTTCATCTATTATGTACACATTCTCGTTCTGCTGCAGATCCAGGAGTGACGGGAGTAAATGCATCATTCGCAATGTTCCGTCAGACTCATCCTCTGCATCAAAATCAATTATTTCACCATTCGCACCTTTATGTTGCATTTTCAGTGCGAGCAAAACAGGCTCGTCTGAAAGCTCAGGATCACATGCCAGCGTAAAGAACTGCCCTTCAGCCTGAATAAACATAGCCATTTTCTTCCCTTTGCGGAGACTGCCGAGAAACTCATCTTTAATATGGTCAGGCATGCCGGGAAAATGTTCATCCAGATCAAATGTCTTCTGAACGGGCTTTACCCCTGAAATACCAAAGTCTGACTGCTTCAGAAAGTTCTGAAGAAAATCTATAAACTGATCATCATTATGCGCCCTCAGTTCGAGATTTTGATACCTAGTGTCTGGGGAAATAATCTGCAGGTTGCTACGGAACCAGCGCATCAATGGTTTGAGCATTTCTACGTTCCGGTCGTTTGCCTCAGTCAAAAACAGCTGGTTAGGCCTCGTGGTCCTAGCGACCACCTCAAGAACCCGCTTGTCAGAAATGTTTTGAGCAAGCTGGTTACCGAACTCCACGTTCGTTTGCTGGTCAGTTGTCACCCGCTCAAATAATCGAACTTCCTGCTTATTAAGAACTGCGAACAGCCACTCTTCCTCAATGCGCGATGCAGATACCAGGAATCCGTATGTATAGAGCACGCCCTGATGCTTTATGACAAATTCAAACCGACTGCCTTTCTGCTGGCTTTCAGCATTAAGCCGGAAAGGTACAACAGGGATGCTCTGCTCGCCTCTCGTGCCATTCACGACAAGATCCTTTGCGAAGGAAATAGCAGAAACAAGGTTAGACTTCCCCGACGCATTCGCCCCGTACATGGCAACAAACGGAACCGCCTCAACTTTCCTGCCAGTCTCATCACGGAGCACGTGTTCCTTATGTTCCCGAGTTTTCTTTGCCGGGATCATGTTCAGAATGCACTCTTCTTTAAAAGAGCGGAAATTTTCAACTACAAATTGTAAAAGCATGGCAATCCTCCTTTTGATGATTGTCGACAGGGGCATCATCATAGTATTCGCAACGTTTTGTCAAGGATAATGCGAATAATTCTCGTTAAACAGCCCTTCCTCTCTAATTATCACGTCTTTAGGGCCGATTCAGGCATATTTTGCAGAAATCGCCCGAACGAGCCGAACTTTGCCGCAAAAGGGCCTTTTGTGAGCAGATGAAAATTGCCTGAGCTAGGAGAAATCAAAGGTTTTAACCAAAAACAACATGTGCCCGTTTTTGTGCCCGGGTATGATGTTGATTTATGTTGAAATACCCACTTGACAGAGCCAGTAAAAGATACTATAGTTTCTTTATAGCAACCATAGTAACACACTAGAGCTGATAGTTCATATGAGACCAATAGCGACAAAAAACAATATTGCACGGCATCCGTTGGACTTAATACTGAGGTCGGAGGCGCACGTGCGTCTTTTACGCCTGCTAATCAACGATACGGATACCCCGTTAGGTGCATCCGATGCAGCCAGGCGCACAGGCCTGACGCCGGCTGGTGCGCGCAAAGCTCTCGACCGACTTCAGGAATCCGGAATAATATATCGAATTGGCGTAGGCCGCAACATACAGTACGGGCTCAAAAAGGAGAATCCATTTATAAAGAATCTCAAACATCTGTTCACGGGAGAACTCGAGCAATACGACGATCTCATTATGTCAATGAAGCGAATATTCAATGATTTGGACGAGATACAGGAAGCATGGATAGAGAAGATGCCAACAGATCCGAGCAGTGGAATTGAGATTACACTGGTTACAGAAACAAAAGCATTGAGCTGGATGGGAGACGAGTTACGATCACGTCTTTCCGTGATAGAAAAAAGATTTGACCTGATAATTGAGACAACACTTTTCACTAGGGCTGACTCTCAGCTCTGTCCCACAGGCTCGCTTTTACTGAAGACGACTACAACTACCACGACCAGCACTACTACCGGAGCCCCTTCAGACCATACTCAGGCAGATCAGAGAGCTCTTCTTTTCTCACAAGGTATTGCTGAACTGATTCGCGCTGACCCTTCATTAATCATCAGGGCAAAACATTATCTAAACCGCATGATGCATGATGATCACGGCAACGCTACTCAGGCTCTAGTCGAATGGCGAAACCTGCTTGAGACATACTCCACCAACAGGACAATGGAGCTTCTCGTTTCGGACAGCTCTCGCGCAAACCGACTCCGTCAGAGTTCACCATTCTTCGCCATCCTCACCGCAGACGAGAGGAATCAGATTCTTGAATCAATGGAGCAGCGGTCACATGACACGGCATCAACTTGAACACGCAATCAGAGCGGCATGCTATGCCTCAGGCGACACCGAACTGATCATCTTCGGATCACAGGCCATTCTTGGAAGCTTTCCAGACCCGCCAGAAGAACTCCAAGCATCAATAGAGGTGGACATCCAACCAAAGAATAAGCCAGAGAATGCTGACTTAATTGACGGTAGTTTGGGCGAAGAATCGCTATTTCACGAGACCCACGGGTTTTACGTGCACGGACTGCTCATAGAGCCCGACACACTCCCTGTTGGCTGGGAGGAACGTACCGTTACCGTATCAGACCATCACGGCACGGGAGGCAACACCGGATTCTGCCTCGAAGTCCACGATATCGCAGCCAGCAAACTTCTCGCATACAGAGAAAAAGATCGAGTCTTTGTGACAACATTAATAAAGGAAAAACTGATCAACAGTCAGACGCTACTGGAACGCATACAAACCATCCCCCTCGGCGCCGACAAGATACAACAGATGCGAAACTGGATCCGAATCACAACAGAGGATGTCGGCTAAAACCTGCTCACAGAAAATAAACAGATTAGAATCAGTTGATTTAAGCAAAATAAAAGATTTTAACGAAAAACAACATGTGCCCGTTTTTTCGATTTTCAACATCATGCAACCAATATCAACCAAATTCAACGTGGATCAACATTATGCAACATTCGACTTCGTAATCTCTATTACTGCGCCAAGGAGTCAATTACATGTGTGGCAAACCATACTGGCATTCGATCACCGACTAAATTCAAGTTTCCATAAGGTGTCTTCTCCGCCAACAGTCGCGATTCGCTGCCTGAGTTATCAAAAACATAAGCTCGATATGCAATTCTCAAAGCAGGCAACAAGTTCAAGAGCGATGCTGCATGCCTTGTTCGTATCTTTTGAATGGGAACAGCATGGCCACCTCGAGCAACACGCTCCGTAACTCGCCCTATCGCCAATTCAGGTGCTTCTGTAGCAACATAGTAAAGATATATACGAAAGCCACGCTTCTTTGCTAACTTCAGCTCTTCTAGTTTTGAATGATGAGAAAAGACGGATTCAAACGAAAATGATTGGCGCATCTTAACAAGCCGGCTACGGAGAAAACCCGCTACCAGCGCCGCATTGTACGAGCCCTCTGCTGAATGTCCTGCATGCGCCACATGACCATCAAAATGTATCTTTCGTGCTGCGCTCTTCACTCTCGATGAGTATGTTGTCTGCTTTGTATATCTTAGAAAATCTGCCTCTAACCTGTTGGCGCCAAGATAAGACAAGTCGAGCCCGGCTTCCGAGTTCAAGTCCTGTTCAATATCGTCGGGATTAATGACAGAATAGAGAGGCAGATTGATGGCTTGAAGCTTTTGAACAAGGGTTGTCTTGCCTGATCCGTTTGGCCCGGCGAAGACTCGAATACGAGGTACGCGCTGATTGGTCATACCTTATAGGTCTTCTCGCAACTACGAACATATGCCTTGTCAAGCGTACGAACAACCTTCTCTTGCCCCTTGTCGGTAACACTGAGAATCCGGCGCCCGCGCTTCACAACGACAGTACGCCCGCTGGCAGTGGCTTTCTTTCCTGCCATCCTCGATGCAGACCTGAAAGCTTTCGCGATATCTTTCCCACTCATGCAAGAACTATAGCACGATGACATGGATGAAAAAAGAAGAAAGATGCTCTCACTCTCCTAACGAAAACGAGGTGGAGCAATCGATTAATCTAGGCAAAAAACAAAGATTTTAACCAAAAACAACATGTGCCCGTTTTTGTGCCCGGGTATGATGTTGTTTTATGTTGAAATAGGTTAAAAACCTTAGAAATCCCTTGTTTTACGGGCTTTTTTTGTCACTCGTAATGAGCAG
>JAUUYL010000037.1 GCA_030590485.1 Lentisphaerota bacterium
GAAGGGCACTTCACCCCAACAACAGATTTCCAACACATCAGAGGGCATACTTAAGAAATACTCCGATCTCCTCTCGGAAAATTGGACTATTCACCTGTCACCAATTTTTTTCGAACAGACTTAATTCCAGAATTAAGCCGGAATTAACTGATTCTGGCACATTCCGAGCGGAATTTACTCTCTTCAGGCAAAACTTGACGCTTCGGTAGAGCAATCCTACCGCGAGATTATTTGCCTTCATCCATTATTTCTTATAAGATAAAATCCAAGACATGTTGGGAGGTAATAATGACAATCAAGGCGAACTTAAGACTGCCACCACATACCAAAGAAATCTCTCAACAGCGTTTTGAAGTCTTTACACTTTCCAAACATCCGATGGCCCGTCTTATGGGCACAGAAGTTGAATGGTATTCTGACATAGAAGAGACTGTAATCGGAATGATATATCATGACCATACAGACAAGGACTGGAGTTATGCTGTATTGGGGCGAGATGAGCGCTCCCAATTTCGATACATCGATGGCGACACCTCACTTGAAAGGCGCTCTCTAGCTCGAGACAAGCTCTGGTCTAAAATACGACAGTATGCTGAAGATGGGGCGACCGTCTATCCTCAGGGAGACGCTGCACGCAAAAAGAACGCTATCTTCGACACAAAATCCAACAAGAGCGCCATCAACCCAATATTTCTGTCCGTTCGGGACGGGAAAGGTCATTCTCCTGCACGGGACATCATAAAGGAAGTAGCGTATGCCTTCGTAGATCTCGATGGCAACTTTATTCAGCAGTTTCAGTCTGACGGATTCAACACTCGATTATGGGAGCTCTATCTTCGTGCATTCTTTCACGAGGAGGGGTTTCTACTTCTCGATGACCACTCAACTCCTGACTACCATCTGAGGAAGTGGGAAGATGTTTTCATTGAGGCCACAACAGTCAATCCTAGCCCATCCTTCGACATCTCACATGAACCAGCTACTCAGGCTGAGATCCGCGCTTTAATGAAAGACTATATGCCCATCAAGTTTGGATCAGCACTTTACTCCAAGCTCAAGAAGAAGTACTGGGAACTACCCCACGTTGCAGGTAAAGCTTTGGTTTTTGCAATTCACGATTTTCACATGGCCGGCAGCATGACATGGTCTCACTCAGCCCTCATGCCTTACCTTTATGCATCTCATGGTGCTGTGCTTTTTGATGACAAAGGTAATCTAATGCAGATACCAGAAAAGATAGAGACTCACAAATTCGGGAACAAAGAAATTCCTTCTGGATTCTTCTTTCAACCAGATACAGAAAACATAAGTGCAGTACTCTTCTCCAATAGCGCAACCATCTCCAAGTTCAATCGAATTGGTCTGCTGGCAGGCTTTGGAAACGAAAATATCAAGTTGATCAGAAAGGGATATTGCTACGATCACGACCCTAATGCAACTGACTCACAAATATTTACGCATGAGATCGAACAAGGCAAGCACCTTGAGCCATGGGGTGAAGGCATATCAATTCTGCACAACCCTAATGCACTTTACCCATTAGACCCAAATCTATTCCCATCAGTAGCTCACGTATTTATGGAAGACGGAATCATTAAAAGTGTAATGCCCGAATTCTTTCCATATTCATCTGTAACACATGTCCTTTGTATTCGTGACGAGTAAATATGCCCCACAACAGGAGAATGGAACTATGAGCAATCGTCCTTTTCAAGAAATACTCGGGACATTAATGACAACTATTTGGGGAAGCAAGTGCGCCGCATCTTCAGCGGACAAGCACTATTACGAGTCAAAGACCACTGAACTCATGAGCGAACTTAACCAATATCCCGAAGACACACTAACATCTGACGACAAGAAGAAATGGGAGGCAGTCGAAAGACTCATCCAGAATGATGAAGACCCAATGCCTATTCAACAATGGGTTAAAAGAATAGAAGAATAGTTTAAAGGAGCAGTAATTTAAGAAGTTGACAGCTTCATTATATTACAAAGCGCTCACACCTGACAATTCAATCAAGAGATGAAATATGAGCGGTACAGATATAGATTTGAAACTTTCTGCTATGGCCCGAAGAATTGCCAATTCTACAGAGTTGGTCCTACCCGCAAAGTTCCTGGCAGAAAAGGCATGTCACAGGAAGAGGAAGATTGGATTGATGAGCAGGATACGTCGCATAGAAATGATGGTGAATAATCCCCCACATTCCTCCGCAGACTATTTAGAATCAGCGGATTTCTCGATTGATTCACTCGGAGGATTTATCGGAAGAATTAGATATCCTGATAAGTTTTGAGTATAGACTTCTTTTCCTTAATTTGCTTAAGGGAGAATTTCTTTTCAAATGTTAACTGCTTTAAAATGGGATGTATCATAAATGTCAAACTAACGGTATAATCACTATTCATTTCATAGGGGAGATTCTCTGGCAACCGAAGTCTGCATCTGCCTTCATTTACTCGGTTCGTCTTAAGGCCAGCACTGCCACTTGAAGTATATTCTTTAGATTCCATTTTAAAAACATTTTGCTCTGGCTCAAGACGGTAAACAATACCACCTGTCTTCACCGTTGCATCCTTAACCTCGACTTTTTCACAACGGTTATTGCCAGTGGTTAATGATATGTCCAACTTATAGGGTCCATCTTCTACATTACGCATATATATAAATGGAACATGTTTTTGTTTCTGCTCACCTCGAATAACTGCCTGAAGATAGAAACCATCTTTCTCCAGATTAACCACGCTCGGAACAAAGCGTTTCAAATGCATGGAT
This sequence comes from Lentisphaerota bacterium, assembly GCA_030590485.1. Taxonomy (GTDB): domain Bacteria; phylum Verrucomicrobiota; class Kiritimatiellia; order UBA8416; family JAUUYL01; genus JAUUYL01. Next base: position 2,780 of record JAUUYL010000037.1, read on the forward strand.
GAGCATCCTACGCTAATACAAGCTAAGCAACAAAGAAACAAAATCACCTTCTCGACAGAGCAATATTCGCTATTCATTATTTTGTTCCCCTGTTTGGTGGTCAAACTCGCATATATTCATCTACTATCCACTGATCTCCCAAATTCTTGACACAGTAATTAAACATTTTAACGTCCTTTATGTAATGTCCAATAGTGTCTATCGGACCCTCAGGAGCACGTTCATCAGGCGTACCCGCGCCTGGATTCGGTTTGCCATCAGGATTGTAGGATAGTAATCCACCGTCACTATCATAACAACACTGCTGACCCGGGCCACCTTTGTTGTTTGTAGACCTTACACATGTATCAGCCCCTGGATGGAATTTGGGAGATGCCGCATGCGGACTGGACCAATCCCCTTCTGGCTTATCCCATTCGTCTCCGCATTTCGTCAGTTTGTTTGGGCAATCAGGAAGGTCGTCTATCCAGTCCATATCATTCAGCTCTTCTTCAATCCACTTGTCGCACTTCTTCTTCGCCTTCTTCTTTTTCTTCTCGGGGTCACGCTTAAACGGCCAAATCCACCGACCGTCTGTATCTATAAGTTCAATGGGGTCGTTTAGGGCAAAACTATAAAGATTATCACTTTCATCTTCCCCAAGAGGGTCATGGTTAGCAAACCTCCCCATCTCAACCAACAGCTTCCGATACTCATACTCACTCATCTCAGTATCAGCATCCCAAGGTTTCGTAGACCACCAATGAGTAAAATCATCTTTCTTGGAGCCTGCCAGCGAGATAGTTCTTCCAAACGGACTATAGATTCTACCCGCTACGATAGTTTCATTCGTATCAGCATAAGATGTAATATTCCCGTTAGCATCGTAAGCTGTAAAGTAGATATTCCCATCCTGAGCAACAGCCAATAATCCGCCAACTCCACCTGCTCCTTGCATACTGCCTGAGAGGTCTAATCCCCAGATATTATAATTAGTCTGACTGCTGGAGATTTCAGAGATGATGTTATAACCATCCCAGATATAATCAACGGCATTACCATCCTTCACCTTATCATAGCAACGCCCCATATAATCATACCCGAAGCTGACAACCGTTGAAGCATTACTCGCAGATATGAGCCTATTCTCGCCATTCCAAGTATACGTCCAATCCCCATTGCTGAGCATATTTCCGTCAGAATCGTAGGTCGGGGAGTTTGTAGCACCATCAACGATATTGGTGTACTGATTAAGCGAATTCACCCCATAAACAGTGGCTTCGGAGTTGTTGGTAACGATATTTCGGTTGCCGATGTTGTCAAAGACATAGTCGGAATGCGCCTCAATTGTACCCGTTGAATCCATGTGCTCATGATAGCAGAAACGGTATAAAACGGAAGCATTATTCGTTATTCTTTGTATTCAATATTGATTGTCCGCGACCTTCGGTCGCCCCTACCAATACTCAGCGCCTATCTCTATAGAGTATAGCCGGCCCTGTGCAGGGTTGATCAGTTGCCATTCCTGAAACTTCTGATCAGTAGCATTCTGAATATTCATGGCCAGATACACTGACTTACCGCAACGCACCCTGACAGAAGCGTCGGTCCTGAAGTAATCATCCAACTCCACCCACATGCCATTGGCAAGATCAAGGTAACCACGATCACCTCTGTAACTTTCAACAATGGCGAATTCAGTCTGGTACGACCCTACTTTGCCACTGCAACGCAAACCAATACTGGCAACCTGCTCGGGTATATGTTCGAGATCATTCCCTGTCGTCTCGTTCTCGCTCTGTTGATAAACATAGCTGGCAAAAATATTCACCCCGTCAGCGACCTGACAGTCCAACCCAGCCTCAACACCAGCAGACCAGGCCTCGTTTACATTCTGATACACAAGGCTATTACCGCTTATCTGCTTGGCTATCAGATCTTCCATGTCGTTATAAAACAGATCCAGATAAGCAACAGCATTATCTGACAGCTTCTGTTCAACTCCCAAATCAGCCGCTATTATGTATTCAGGATCCAAATCCGGATTCGAATCAAAAACAGTAGTACCGAACATTACTGCAGGCTGAAAAAGTTCAATAGCTGACGGAGCGCGATACGCCCTACCTACGGACACCCTGACATCAGTTGCATCAGTCACCGAATAAAGAAGCCCCACCTTAGGGGATACAGTTTCATCAAATTCGGAATGACTGTCCAGCCTGGCGCCGGCAATCAATTCAACATCATCATTGATACTAATCTCGTCCTGAAAATATACAGCCACATTATAAATATCGCCCTTCTTGCCGCTTGAGAGCGGAAGTGCGTTTCCACTTGCACTATCACGCACTGGCGCAAACTCGTAGTCATTGCGATAATAATCACCACCCAACGATAATACATTCTTATCGTTAAGCTCAGTTCGCACCTTCCCGTCCACTCGCCAGTCATTGTTGACCGTTTCAGAATACGATCTGACATATACGGGAAGATCTGCGAGCATATGTGAGAAATCGAGACCCCAGAGCATTCGCTTCTGATCACGGTAGAAAGTACGAAATTCCGCTGTCGTCTTCCCTGTAAGACTCATTTCCAACGCCGCACCGGCAAGAACAGACCGGTTTTGCATTACGTTCTCTTCCTGCATGGGATACACAGGAGCAAAACTCGTCTTACCATAACCAAGCTCACTTCCGAAATAGCGCCCATGCAAAACAAGATTAGCATCATCACCAAGATCCATCGTCGCCTTGAGAGACGCATGTTCATCTTCGTAGTCATAGTTCTCTGTATTCTTTGTGTACTCTATATACTGCATTGTCTGCCAATCCCAATAGGTCAACGCCTGAGTATCACGAGCAAGATAATTATCAATCGATCGCTTCTGCACGCTGACAACAAGCCCCATAGCGCTGGTTCCTGAACTCGCCTGCGCTGACACTTTGGTATAATCCTCGTTTCCAACTTCAACAGAAGCGGACGACGCGGGGACATCATCAGGGTCGCGGGTTATGATATTGATCACACCGCCAAAAGCGTCAGCCCCATAAAGCGCAGAAAATGCGCCTCGAACAACTTCCACCTGCTTCACATCGGCTAACGGAATCTCGTTAATATTCACAAAGCCACTTCCCGCCTCATTCAATGGCATGCCGTCTACCAGCAACAGCGTACTGCTCTGACCCGGAACTCCGCGGATATTTATCTGCGATGGCAAGCCATAACCCATACCTGTAGGCTGCAAAACAGAAATGCCCCTTGTATGCCTCAAAAGATCGTCAACATTGCGTGCGGACGAATTGACTATATCATCGCTGGATATCACCGAGACACTGGCTGGCACCTTGCCAGCCGCTTTAGGTGTACGCGTCGCAGTAACCACAACTTCCTCAGCCGACAAAACGCCTGACAAACACAATGCACATGCAACAAACAACATTAGTCTTATCTTCATATATTTCCCTTATTTAGACATTAATAGAAAAATAATATTCACACTCTTCATTGTTTTACAAGCCTCTATGCACTATATTCTTCACTTGTTACTTCGTGAGGAAATTTTAACCGTATGAAAAACAATATCATCTGCGGGCTTACAGCCATCTTGCTGGTTACAATATGCTCATTCAGCCTGATGTGGTGGTGGACTGCCGTCCCGGAACGAGCTTACGAAGCTCGCCTTCCCATTCCAATCCCCAAAAGCCTACTCAGTAGCGTTAAAATCAACATTGAGGGTCTGTTCAAAAAGTTCACCGGTACCCCTTCTGAAATTACAACTGGCTGGCCGAGATTCCGTGGCTCCAACTACGACAACGTCAATACCGAAACCGTGCCCCTACTTGATTCATGGCCAACAAGCGGACCTCCGAAACTCTGGTCAATTGATATTGGCGAAGGCTATGCAGGTCCCGCCGTCCTGAACGGCAGAGTATATCTTCTGGATTATGATAAAAAGGAAGGTGCGGACAGCCTGCGCTGCTTCTCACTAGATGACGGGAAAGAGATCTGGAGAAGATGGTATAAGGTCAAAGTAAAACGCAACCATGGAATGTCACGCACCGTTCCTGCCGTAACTGATAAATACGTGGTAACAATCGGCCCCAAATGTCAAGTGATGTGTGCGGACGCCATCACAGGTTCGTATATCTGGGGAATCGACCTTCCGTTTGAGTACGACACCAAGGTGCCGCTCTGGTATACCGGACAATGCCCGCTGATTGACGGCAACACCGCAGTGATAGCCACCGGTGGCAAAGCGCTCCTCATTGGCGTCGACTTACCCAGTGGCAAGGTTGTGTGGACGACCCCAAACCCGAACACACACCAGATGTCGCACTCTTCCATCATGCCGATGACCCTACTGGACAAGAAGATGTACATTTATTGCGCCGCAGGCGCAATGGTTGGAATCTCAGCGGAAGAAGGCGACAAAGGCACCCTTTTATGGGAAACAACAGATTGGAAGCCTGCGGTAATGTCACCTTCCCCAGTAAAACTTGATGACAAAAGAATCTTTATTACAGCCGGCTACGGTGAAGGAAGCATGATACTTCAACTTTCCAGAGAAAACGACAAGTTCACTATCGCGCCACTGCAGACAATACCACGCAGCCGGTTCGCCTGCGAACAACACACCCCTATATTATACAAGAAACATCTCTTCTCTATTCTTCCGGGAGATGCCGGCGCGCTCAAGAAGCAGGCTGTTTGCATGACTACAGACGGGATCCATGTATGGAACAGCGGGAAAAAGAATAGATTTGGCATAGGGCCCTTCCTCATTGCCGACGATAAAATACTCATACTCAACGATGACGGCGAATTAACAATGGCAAAAGCCAGCACTACTGAGTATAAAGAGCTGGCTCACGCCAGAGTTCTCGAAGGACATGACTCATGGGGACCAATGGCACTTGTTGAGGGAAAATTGCTCCTGAGGGATTTCAACAAAATGATATGCCTGGATTTAAGAGTAGGCAATAGAAAGAACAAAAAATGAAGAGAATCTACAGACTACTTTCATGGATACTGTCGATGACAGTGATGGTCTGTGTATTACTATTTGGCTGGCGCACCCTTCAAAACCAATCAAGAGAAGAATCACGAAATCCATACAAGTACGATATCAGCAGATATAGCCATGTCGACCCGGCATTAGTCCATTATTCTGAATCCAAAACCATCGGAATCACTGCCGAAACATTACATGCGATAGCGACTGACAAGGACGGAAACATCTTTGCAAGCGCCGACTTGAAATTACTCAAATTCAATAATGCCGGCGAACTCATCAAGTCAACCACACTGAGCGAGCCATGCTACTGCATTACCGCAGGAGATAACGGAGAACTGTACCTCGGCATGCAAGACCATATTACCGTATGCGATGAATCACTCTCCGTAACAGCCTCATGGGGAAAGCTGGGAGAAAACGCGAGGTTGACTTCCATCGCGCTCTTTGGCGAATTTCTTTATGCAGCAGACTCAGGACAACGGCGCATATGGAAACTCAGTACGGACGGGAAAATGTTGGGTCAAGCCGGATCAAGCGAGCCTAATCACTATATAGTACCGAGCCCCTATTTCGATCTGGTCGCCGACGGCGAATCGCTCTGGATCGCCAACCCCGGACACACGAGGATAGAGCAAATAGACAGCGATGATAATCTCATCACACAATGGGGAAACCCATCCATGTCTATCGAGGGCTTTCCCGGGTGCTGCAACCCCAGCCACATAGCTGGAACGACAGACGGATTTATCGTAACAGCCGAAAAAGGCATACCAAGAGTCAAAGTTTACGATAAAGCCGGCAATCTGGTCTCTGTAGTTGCCCGCCCCAAGGACTTCAACAACACGACTCCAGGCTGTTTCACGGAAGCAACGATCAAAGATATCGCCGTCGACAGGCAAGGCCGCATACTCGTACTTGACCGATCAACCGGAGCTATACGAATCTTCACACGAAAGAACAACTGATATGTCGATTTTTTTTAACAGACGAAGTTTTCTAAGAACTTGCGGACGCAGTGCTATTCTAGGCTGTGCATCCATAATCGCAGGCATCCTCTTGACCCGGCGGCAGATACATGCACCATGCGAAAAACAAAGCTGTTCCGGCTGCATTTCATACCGCAAATGCAAGCATACCCGAAAAGTCTCTAATGAAACATTTGTCTGGCAGATTAACCCGAACAAATGTGTTCAATGCGGACAGTGCGCCACACACTGCGTACTAAATCTCTCGGCAGTCAAATGCGTGCATTCATATTCAATGTGCGGATACTGCAAACTCTGTTTCGGATATTTTCAGCCGGGTGCGAACGCACTGAATGAGGGCGCGGAAAACCAAGTCTGCCCTACCGGAGCAATTAAACGTAAATTCATAGAAGATCCATATTTCGAATACCACATAGAGGAGGAGCTTTGCAACGGATGCGGCAAATGCGTCAAGGGATGCAACACATTCGGCAACGGATCACTACACTTACAGGTGTCGCATGATTTGTGCGTAAACTGCAATGAATGCTCCATAGCAAAAGCCTGCCCCACAAACGCTTTTGTACGAGTTCCAGCCGACAAACCATATATGTTTAAACACGAGCTAGCATGAAACTATTACCACTATTCCTCGCTGCATCACGATTTCCCAAACCGGATTTCGAAAGCGACTATGCTATCCCCTCCACCACAGCACCCTTCCCAGAGGGTGCTGGAATCGAGTATCTTGATACCGTTATGCTGGCATTGGCATTAGTATTAGCGAGTTATATCGTCCTCACACAGCGATCCCGCAAGATGACTTTCCTTCTTATGATTTCCTCTCTCGTCTACTTCGGATTCTGGCGAAAGGGATGCATATGCCCCGTTGGTTCAATTCAGAATATAGCGCTCGCCTTGTTCGAAAACACCTACGCCATCCCTTTCACAGTCCTGGCATTCTTCCTTTTACCCATTCTATTCACGCTCTTCTTCGGACGCACCTTTTGCGCGGCGGTCTGCCCGCTGGGCGCCATACAGGACATAGTCGTTGCCAAACCCATCAAACTACCCATTGCCGTAACACACACATTAACCATAATCCCTTACATATACCTGGGTGCGGCCGTCCTGATGGCGGCCACAGGAAGCGCTTTCATAATATGCCGCATTGATCCGTTCGTGGCTTTCTTCCGGCTTAGTGGCGAATTGCCAATGCTTGCTTTTGGTGCCGCCTTACTTCTGATCGGTGTTTTTATCGCCCGTCCATACTGCCGATTTATTTGTCCTTACGGGGTACTCTTAAACTGGGCGTCGCGTTTTTCAAAATTTCACATGACGATAACTCCCGGCGATTGCATACAATGCAAACTCTGCGAGGACGCCTGCCCGTTTGACTACATAAGAAAACCTGTCCCGACAGTTTCACCGGAAACACGCGAGAAAGGCATTAACCGCCTCAAAACCCTCTTATTGTTACTCCCCATTCTGATTGCCGTCTCCGGCTGGACCTGTTCTAAACTTTACATCCCACTCTCTCGCCTGAATACTACGGTTATATTGGCCGAACAGATAGCCGTTGAAGAGAACGGTTCATCTACACAAACCACTCTTAGAAGCGATGCTTTCCGCGAGAGCGGTCAATCAATCCCCGACCTATACAAAGACGCTCTGGACATAAGAATCAAAATCAAGGGCGGGTGCTGGCTGCTTGGCATTTTTATCGGCATGGTCATAGGCTTCAAACTTATCGCCTTTTCTATCAGGAGAACAAGAACTGATTATGAACCCGACAGAGGGGAATGCCTTAGCTGCGGACGATGCTTTAGCACCTGCCCAGTGAAGCCAGAAGAAGTCGGAGGTCAGAAGGCAGAGGACGCGGGAGAGAGTAAGCAGGGACCAAAGAAGAGACCCACCCCGCCCTACAGGCACCCATCCAAGGAGGGGAAGGTTGAGGGCAGAGGAAATGAGAAGTGATATGAAAAATAAAGCACTTTTTAACAATATAGCATTGGTGACCGCTGTTGTTTGCGGAACATTCTCTTTGTTTGTAGCATTTCAACTGGCATCAAACTGCATAGCGACAAAAAACGCCGACCCACTGAACCTGAAGCTGTTCGATGAACTGCGCCAACAGTTGCAGGAAGAACCCTCTAACGAAATTCTTAAACAGGAAATTCGCGACTTAGACGTTTTAGCACGCAGGACTTTCTTTTCAAGCGTATCGCTCCAGGACAACGGTGCTGCCTTATTGCTAATCAGCATCATCGCAACATTAATCGCCCTCAAAACTCTTTCCTCACTGAACGCCGCACCACCCAACCCGCCCAAATTCAAGGAGCAGGACCTTTCAACGAAAACCACGATGATGTCCCGTAACGCTATATGGTCAGCGTTTGCAATCATTATAACAATGACAGTCATTATTGGGCTACACCAGCCTGCCCCCGACCAGTCGGGATGGCTAGCAAGGACTCCAAACAACCATCAACCATCCGAGATGAAAAATGATCAATTTGACATCTCTACCTCATGGCCTAATCTTAGAGGACCATATGGGCTTGGCATAGCCGCTACAACGAACGCACCTACTGACTGGGATGGAAAGACCGGCCGTAACATTCTTTGGAAGACTCATCTCCCGCGCATTGGTTTCAACTCGCCCATCGTCGTCAACAATCGTGTCTTTCTGACATGCGCAGACGAGGAGGCACGTGAAATCATTTGTTTCGACGCCGACACAGGCTCCATCATCTGGCAGAAAACTGTTGGGATTGTTCCTGGCGCCCCTGTCGATCTGCCAGAAGTAACGGAAGACACCGGGTTCGCCGCATCTACAATGGCAACAGACGGCAAACATGTGTTTGCGATTTTTGCGACGGGAAACGTTATCGCTTTCGATCTGGATGGAAACAGAAAATGGGTAAGAAGCTTCGCTCCGCTTGATAACGACTTTGGTCACGGAACTTCTCTTATAACTTATCGCGACATGCTAATACTGCAACTAGACGACAATAAGAACGCCCGAGTCATTGCCGTCAACACAAAGAGCGGGAAAACTGTTTGGGAAACAAAACGTGACGTCATTATATCCTGGGCGACTCCGATTCTGGCAAATACGCCCTACGGTATGCAGCTGATCCTCAACGGCAACCCTTTCGCGATGGGTTACAATCCCGACACAGGTGAAGAACTGTGGCGTCACGAATGCATGGGCGGAGAGGTGGCACCCTCCCCTAGCTACGCTAATGGGGTGATATTTGTTACTACTGAATATCAGCAGCTTTACGCTATCAAACCAGACTCACCGGCTAAAGAACTCTGGGCCGCAGACGGAGACCTACCTGATGTTTCCAGCCCGCTGGCGACAGATGATTATGTTTTTACGGGATCCAGCTCAGCAGTCATATCCTGTTATGACGCTAAGACCGGAAAACTGTTATGGAACCACGAACCAGACGAAGGTTTCTATTCGTCCCCTGTCCTTGCAGGCAAGAATGTATACCTCATGGATAAAGAAGGCAAAACGTACATATTTGAAGCCACCTCAGAATATAAACCCATCGCCGCACCGGAACTTGGCGAGGAATCAACCTGCACGCCGGCATTCCTGAAAGGCAGGATCTTTATCAGGGGCATAGAAAACCTTTATTGCATAGGAACAAAATGAGCGAGTTCAATAAGTCTGATATCACAACCATGATAGAGAAACATGGGCGAGCCAGAAGTGCGGTTATTCCTCTCTTGCAGGATATACAGACGAAATACAATTATCTCCCAGAAGACGCACTTCAATGCGTTTGCGACCTGACAGATATAACTCCAGCAGATGTAGCTGGTGTATCAAGTTTTTACTCTCAATTCAGACACAAGCCAGCAGGAAAACACATCATCAAGGTGTGTGTGGGTACCGCATGTCATGTCAAGGGCGCAACCAACATTGCGAACGCCGTCAAACGCCATCTGGGCATTTTTGGAAATGAAGACACCGACAGCAATAAGCTGTTTACTGTCACAGAAGTCGCATGCCTGGGCTGTTGCACGCTTGCGCCAGCCGTGCAGATAGACGAGGTCACATACGGACACCTCACACCCACCACAATAGAAATAATGATTAACGACTTCCTTGCGCTACAATCCAAGAAGGAAAAACAACCAAAGAACAAATCCGCGAAACAGGATTCTGAACTTTCCGAAATCAGAGTTGGACTTGGATCCTGCTGTATTGCCGGAGGAAGCAAAAATGTCTTTGATTCTCTTGAGGAGCAAATCGATAAGAACAACCTGCCAGTCCGCGTCAAAATGGTCGGGTGCGTGGGTATGTGCCACCAAACTCCACTTGTAGAAGTTGTCAATCCAGAAGGCAAGGCAACACTGTATGCCAAAGTGACACCAAGACAGACTCACCGCATTCTGGACACACATTTCAAACCAAGCGGGATCATGCAAAAGATCTCAACAAAAGTCACATCTACCCTCGATCAGATTCTAACAGATGAAGAATGGGAGCCTATAACACGGCACTCCATAAATGTTCGAGATGAACGGGTCTCATCCTTTCTCGATCAACAGAAACATATAGCCGCTGAATATTGCGGGCAAATAGCACCCATGGATATCGATGAATATATTCGCAACGGCGGATTTGACCCTTTGAAAAGCGTACTCCGCAACAATAATCAGGATCAGGTCATCACAACAGTAAAAGATTCAGGATTGAGAGGTCGAGGCGGTGCTGGATTCCAAACTGGCATCAAATGGGCGATAGTAAGAGATGCTGATGGTGACAAAAAATATATTATAATGAATGGTGACGAAGGCGACCCTGGCGCATTCATGGATCGCATGCTGCTGGAAAGTTATCCCTTCAGGATTCTGGAAGGAATCGCCATAGCAGCTTTTGCCGTTGGAGCCACCGAAGGCGTTCTATACATACGGGCAGAATACCCTCTTGCAGTTCAAAGAATCACAGAAGCAATAAACACCTGTACCGAACGCGGCTTTCTCGGCGAGAACATCCAGGACAGCGGGTTCACCCTCAGTTTAAGATTGATGGAAGGCGCCGGCGCCTTTGTGTGTGGTGAAGAAACAGCTCTGCTCTCATCAATCGCCGGCAAAAGAGGGATGCCACACATCAGACCTCCCTACCCCGCCGTTCAGGGACATAACGGTTTGCCGACATTGATCAATAATGTTGAGACTTATGCCTGTGTACCTTGGATAATTAAGAATGGGGCTGAGGCTTTCGCTAAGCTTGGCAGCAAATCGTCAAAAGGCACAAAGGTGTTTTCATTGACCGGAAAGATTCAGCGCGGCGGACTGATCGAAGTTCCCATGGGAATATCAATCCGTGAAATCGTCGAAAATATAGGCGGCGGCGTGGCAAATGAAAGAAAGTTTAAGGCTGTACAAATCGGAGGTCCTTCCGGTGGATGCATTCCGAAGGAGATGTGTGATACGCCCATTGATTATGAAGAGCTCGCTTCCGCAGGAGCCATAATGGGCTCAGGCGGACTTGTGGTACTGGACGACTCAGACTGCATGGTCGACATCGCCAGATACTTTCTAAAATTCACCCAACAGCAATCATGCGGAAAATGCACCTTCTGCAGAATAGGGACAAAACGAATGCTTGAAATACTTGAACGCCTTTGCATTGGCAAGGGGACAGAAGGTGACATTGAAAAGCTTGAACAGCTGGCCCATGCGGTAAAGGCCGGCAGCCTCTGCGGCCTTGGTGGAACGGCACCTAACCCTGTCCTGTCAACAATCAGATACTTCCGCGAAGAATACCAAGCGCATATTGAAGGAAGCTGTCCTGCAGGCAAATGCTCGAACCTGATATCATACCGAGTAAATGACGATTGCATAGGATGTACTAAATGCGCTCAACGCTGCCCTGTCGATGCCATTGAAATGACACCCTACGAGAAACATGAGATTAATGATGAATTATGCACAAGATGCGATACATGCAGACAGATATGCCCGGTAGACGCTATTGAGATAAGGAAGAGGGAGAAACCCACCCCGCCCTGCGGGCACCCCTCCAAGGATGGGAATTTTGTCCGTGCCGCCAATCACAAGGAACTGACATGATTAAACTAAAGATTAATGATATAGAGATTGAGATTGAGGATGGATTAACCGTGCTTGATGCAGCTGAGAAGCTCGATATTTCCATTCCGACAATGTGTTATAGAAAAGACTGCACCCCGTTTACTTCCTGCATGATATGCGTAGTGAAGGACAAGACATCAGGCAAGCTCCTCCCCGCCTGCTCAGCCATGGCTCAAGAGGACATGGATATTAATACCGACAGTGAGGAAGTGCTAGCAAGCCGTCAGACCGCACTGGAACTGTTGCTGAGCGATCATGTCGGAGACTGCGAAGCGCCCTGCCAGCGTGTATGCCCGGCAAACATAAACATACCGGCAATGCTCCGCCACATCAAAGCCGGCGACTATGACAAAGCCGCCAGCAGCATAGCGCAAAGTACAGGATCCAGCGACAATCCCTGCGAAGGATGCAAGTGTCCCTGCGAAAAAGCCTGCCGCCGAAATCAACATGATTCGAGTGTTTCCATCAAGCTTCTTGTTAAATATTCCTTAGACAGAGGCAAGCCCCGTACCGATACAGCCTCAGTTGAGGAATTTGATTTCAACTGTAGCATGGGTCGACTCATAGACGGAGAAATGGAGGAGTTTCTTAAGCACGCTTCGAGCGACGACCGCATCGAACCGTCATCAAACGACTACACAGAAGAAGAGGCGCAAAAAGAGAGTGTGCGCTGCCTGCACTGTGATTGCATTAAGCAAAACAACTGCCTCCTACGTCGCTATTCAGACACATACAAAGCAAGGCAGAGGCAATATTCAGGACTCAGCCGCAAAGCATTCACACAAGTCAGACAGCACGTAAATATTATTTACGAACCAGAAAAGTGCATTAAATGCGGCCTATGCGTACAGATCACAGAACGGGAATCAGAAACACTGGGCATCAGCTTCATTGGCAGAGGGTTTGATGTCAAAGTCGGTGTTCCTTTCAACAAGACAATGGACGAAGCTCTGGCGAAGACCGCAGAACAATGCGTTGACGCCTGTCCTACCGCCGCACTGGCATTCAAAGATATATAATTATGAAAATCACTTATATTGTGCCCGGCTCCGGCGATACCTTCTATTGCGAGAACTGCCTTCGTGACATGATCTTGATCAAGGCGCTGAGAAGTTACGGTCACGATGTCGTTGTTGTGCCGATGTATTTACCGTTTTTCCTGGATACCCCTGACGTAACCCGGGAAACGCCAGTCTTTTTCGGCGGCCTTAATGTTTACCTTCAACAGCAATTCAAACTCTTCAGAAACACACCACGCTGTTTTGACAAGATACTGGACTCATCATGGCTGTTACGGCTGATAGCCAAACGCGCGGAAAGCACAAGCGCATCAGGTCTCGGCAAGATGACCCTGTCAATGCTCGAGGGAAAGAACGGCAATCAGGTAAAGGAGCTGAAACGCCTGACCGCATGGTTGAAAGGTAATGAACGCCCCGACGTCGTACACATCTCAAATGCTCTATTATCCGGGATTGCGACCCATATCAAACAAGAGCTCTCCGTACCCGTGGTTTGCACTCTGCAGGATGAAGATGGATGGCTGGACGCCATTGACAAACCTTACGACAAGCTGTGCTGGGATGCCATAGTGGATCAAGGCCAAAACATCGACGCGTTTATAGCTGTAAGCGATTATTACGCCAGCGAGTTTTTGTCACGCACTCATCTGCCTCCCGCCAAAATGCACACCGTGCACATAGGCATAAATACGGATGACTACAAAACCGCCGACCTCAAGAACAACCAGCCAACTATCGGGTTCCTGGCGCGCATGTCACATTCGCTTGGCCTGGAAATCCTGGTGGACGCATTTATTATTCTCAAGAAAACTGAATCTTTCAACAACACGAAACTCAAGATAGCAGGCGGCGCTATTGGTCAGGACGTTCCTTTTGTCAATATGTTGAAAGACAGACTTACTGATGAAGACATTATAGATGACGTGGATTTTATCGTAGATTTCGACAAAAGTTCACGACACGAGCTTCTCCAGTCACTGTCTGTCCTGTCTGTTCCCGTCCCTGCCCTGTCAGCATTTGGAACATATATCATCGAGGCCCTGGCATCAGGTGTTCCCGTTGTCCAACCGGAAACAGGCGCCTTTCCGGAGCTTATCAACGCAACAGGCGGCGGCGTCATCTACCGTCCTAATACCCCAGAGGCATTGGCAGATGCGCTTAAATCACTTCTTTCCGATAAGGAGCGCCTGATCGCCCTTGGACTCAAAGGAAGAGACTCTGTTCGAGAGAAATTCAATGTAGAAACAATGGCATCAGGAATTGCAAAGGTCTACCAGTCAGTGGTAAAATAAAGAATGAACAACCTCTCTGAAAAAGTCTTGTTTTGCACCGTCTTTCTGATCCTTGCAAACATGTGTCATTCAGAAACATTACCAGCCAAACCCAAGCTGCTTTGGACCCACCGGCTGGGCTCAAAGTCCGAAGGCACTCCTGCGGTCAATTCGGACATAATATTTGCGGCAACAGTAGACGGTCAAATAACTGCGCTAAGCCATGATGGCAAACAGAAATGGAGCCGCAGGATTAAAGGCGCCTCCTTCGATGCGCCGCCATTGCTGGCTGGAGCATACATAGTAGTAGGGTCGTCTGAAGGGTTTGTATATGCTTTTAAAGCTAAAGACGGCAAAACGGCATGGTCATACTCGACGGACGACACAATTCAAGGCAAAGCCGCATGGCCGAAACCAAATCGCGTAGCAGTGATAGGCCAGTCTGCAGGTAGCATCCATTACATCGATTTACTAACAGGCAAGCCTGTATGGATAGTTGAGGAAACAAATAGATGCGATGGTTCTCCTACGGCGAAAGACGGCATGCTGATATTCGGCAATTGCGACGCCGCAATCCATCTGTACGCAACAAAAACGGGCGAGAAAATACGATCTATTGACCTCGGGGCGGAGGGGCAGATCGCAGGAGGAGTGGCGATTAATGGAAGTTATGTCATCACAGGAACTCAAGGCGGCAGCATAGTCTGCGCAGATATCAACACCGGAAAAATCAAGTGGGTCTTCGAAGATACTGATGCCGCCATCTACACAACACCAGCCATCGAGAATAACAGAGTAGTAATTGCCGCCGATTCCGGCACTATTTACTGCATGGAAACATCCACGGGTGAAATGAGATGGAAAGCATCCACCGACGGCACCCCATCTTCCCCTCTACTGGTCGATTCAAGGGTAATAGTAAGTTCAGATGGTGTTTTGCACATATTCTCGCTGGATTCCGGCAGGAAACTCTGGTCTTATAATGTGGGTGACGAAATCACTTCGCCAGCTGTAGCTGGAAACATGATAATAGTGACTGGTGACGATGGAATAGTAAGCGCATTTGGAGCAAAATGAAGAAACAACCAATATTAAAACTTGAAAATATTCACAAATCCTACCCGTCAACGCTCGGACCTGAAACTCATGTTCTCAGCGACATTAATCTTACCGTCGATGAGAACGAATCCATCGCGATTATCGGACCATCAGGATCAGGCAAAAGCACTTTGCTCAACATCATGGGCATTCTTGACAAGCCGTCATCCGGAAAAATGCTTATCAATGGTGACGACCCTTCGGAAATGAGCGACAATGAGCAGGCTCTGATTCGAAACCGCGATATAGGGTTTGTTTTCCAGCTTCATCACCTTTTGCCGCAATGCACTGTGCTCGAGAATGTACTCTTGCCCGTTCTGGCCTGCAAACCGAAGGCAGACGGACCAACACAGGAACGGGCTCTCCGTTTACTGGACAGGGTCGACCTCACGCATTGTATTGCCAGAAAACCCAGCCAACTCTCTGGCGGCGAATGCCAACGAGTTGCCGTAGTTAGAGCCTTAATCAATCAGCCGAAAATACTATTAGCAGATGAACCCACGGGGTCGCTCGATAAAGCCAACTCCAGAGAGCTCGCGGAACTGCTGGCAGAACTGAACAAAGAAGAAAACGTAACCATGATTGTGGTAACTCACTCAGACTCGCTTGCTGATATAATGGGTCAAACATTCACCCTAAGCGATGGCAACCTCTCGCAATGAACATTTTCTGCATTGTAAAACAAAGTCTTCTGCATTATCACCGCACCACCCTGGGCATTTTCGTCGGATGCCTCCTTACGAGCATGATTATTACAGGCACTTTGCTCGTCGGCGACTCGGCAAGCCAAACGCTCACAAACATCGCGCTCGCCAGGCTTGGAAAGACCGATCTGCTGCTATACTCCCGAAACAGATTCTTCAACCAGGATCTCGCAGGCAAGTTGGCTGAGGAACTCACAAACCCGACTTCAGCTATACTTCTACTAAACGGTGTCGCTATCAGAGCCACTGACGCGGGAAGCAACATGAACAGCGTTAATGTGATTGGTATAGACGACACTTTCAACAACTTTCATTCCAACAAGCAAATGGATCTGGCAGACGGTGAAATCGCAATCAACGAAAAGACGGCCAGAAGACTTGCTGTCAAGGCCGGCGACCAGATATCGATTCGTGTTGAAAAACCGGGCATTCTGCCTCGCGATGCCCCCCTTTCGTCACGCATCGATTCACCTTTCTCGCGCGGGACATTCATAATCAAGGCAGTAGTCTCCGACCAGGGTATTGGTCGATTCAGCCCAAAGGCCAATCAGGTAATACCTAACAACGTCTTTGTAAGACTGCCCGACCTTCAACGCATGGCCGGACTGCCGAATAAAGCCAACATGATCCTGCTTTTACACAAACCCAACGCACGTGTTTCTGTGCTTGAAGCTGAAAACCTGCTGGAGAAAATATGGTCACCCGAAGATTTCGGACTTAAGCTGCGTCACTATGCCCCCGAAAATATCATACAGATGGAAAATGAGCGTGTATTCTTCGATGAAATTTTTATGGACATAACATCGGAGGATGCCATTGCATCATTGACCTACATGGTAAACGGGATATCCCTGAAAACCCGGAGTGGCGAGAACAGCATCCCCTACTCTTTCGCGATAGCTATTGGATCCTCGACTAACAGGTCACTCAGCCCTGTTCCTGCTGAGATGAATGATGATCAGGCATTAATCAACCGATGGCTTGCTAATCATCTCAAAGCCGATAAAGGTGACACAATATCCGTTTCATACTACGCCATCGACAGCGCCATGAAACTCACAGAGCACACACGTTCTTTTTCCGTCTTCGACATCATCGAAATGGAGCACCTGCGTTCAGAGCAATTCCTGGCACCCGACTTCCCCGGGCTCAGCGATGTTGACTCATGCAAAAACTGGGATGTCGGCATACCAATGAAAGAAGAGCTATTAAACAACAAGCCCAACGAAGAATACTGGAATACATATAAAGGCGCGCCCAAAGCTTTCTTCACACTTAAAGCAGGACAGGAAATGTGGGGTAGCAGATTCGGCAATATAACCGCCATCCGCTTTCCAGGATCTTCGTACAACTCCGACCGTATCAGTCAACTTCTCCGCAGCGTCATCACACCAACGAAACTTGGTTTCTACTTTCAGCCTGCCCGAGACCAGGCGCAGACTTCCGCAAGTAAGTCCATGGATCTTGGCCAACTTTTCACCGGCATGAGTTTTTTCCTTATCATTGCAGCATTGACGTTGACCGCGTTACTCTTTTCACTGGGAGTTAACCAGCGATCAGAGGAAATAGGTGTACTTCTTGCAATAGGGTTCGAACCCGCCCGAATCAGAACACTATTTTTACTGGAAGCCTCGATCATAGCGTTTATCAGCTCTATTGCCGGCGCTGCGACCGGAGTGATCTACACTCGCTTTCTATTATGGGGACTATCTGAGCTCTGGAGCGACGCTGTAGCTAACTCATCAATAGCATTTCATGCGTCAGCTCTCTCCCCTGTCATAGGCACCCTCTCATCATTTCTGCTGGTAATGATTGTCATAGTGCTATCGATACACATCAAAGCCCGCGCTGGGGCGCATAATGCTATATCTCAAACACCTCGCAAGCCTGCCGGCAAACTTATGAATGCGCTCTATAGCAGACGCCTTCTCACATTTGTCTTTTCCTTACTAACTCTTTTCGCCCTCTCATTGATTGTTTACGCCACATCAGTTGAGGATCATGCCGTAAACACTTTTTACATCGCGGGCACGATGCTGCTGATGGCGGGCATAGGGTTCACCGGCGTTCTTTTGTCGCTGCTTGATTCAGCCGCCATAACTATCACCGCAAAAAACTTTGGCTTCAAGAATGCGGCCTGGCGACCTGGCCGAAGCATAGCCGTCACCGCCATGCTGGCATGCGGTGTCTTCATGGTTTTCTCGATATTCGCCATGAGACAAGACCTGTCCAGAAATGCCGACAAGACCTGGTCAGGAACAGGGGGCTTTGAACTCTTCGCAACAACAACTCTTCCTGTGCTGGCTGACATTAATACGCACGAAGGAAAGGAAGTATACAGATTAAATACGGGCCCATTTAAAGATAACGTCACTACAGTCTGCATAAAAGTGCGGGATGGCGACGATGCGAGTTGCTTCAACTTAAACCGTTCATTAACCCCGACTGTACTTGGCATTGACCACAAGCAGATGTCACAGATGAATGCATTCGTGCCGAAAGACGGCAAGGATGATCCCTGGCAACTACTGAGAACCGACTCTAAAGATGGAACCATCCCCGCTCTCGCCGGAGACTCCAATACCGCCATATGGGGCCTCCAGAAGAAAACCGACCCGGTAAATGGCGACATCATTACGATGAAGGATGAGAGCGGAACGGACAGGCAGTTAAAATTGACAGGAACACTACCCATGCACCTGTCAGTCTTCCAGGGGACAATACTTATTTCGAAAGAAAACTTTTCCAGACTCTTCCCATCTCAAAGCGGCTATCAAATGTTTCTTATAAAAGCACCCGAAGAACAGCTCATGGCGACAGCAGTAATATTCAGGTCCAGACTCAGTAGGCTGGGTGTTGAGATAGAACCTGCCGTTGAAAGGCTGGAAGAATTCTATTCCGTGGAATCCGCCTACCTTTCGATGTTTCTTCTCCTTGGTGGTCTTGGTCTTCTTCTTGGCACCGCAGGTTTGAGCGTCATCCTGACTCGGAACACATTGGAACGCAGAAGCGAACTGGCGCTGATGCGCTGCATTGGATTTTCACGATCACAAGTCGAAACCATTACAGCCACTGAATACATCTGTCTCATAATAGCCGGCATGAGCTGCGGAATCATCGCGGCAGTAACCGCAATATGGCCCAATCTCCGTTCTGTTACTGTCGATGTTCCATGGGGCACGATGGTACTACTGGCGTCGGGAATACTTTTTTCCGGAATAATATTTACGTTCGCCTCAATCAGAATTGCGGCTGGCGGCCCACTGCTATCAGCACTTCGTGAGGAATAATCAACCATCAACCATTAACTATTAACACAATAACTTAGAACTGCGTTTGCGCTACAGCGGCAAAGCCTCGCTATTCCTCTTGTATCACGTTTATGGTAATTGTAGACTATTTCAGTTAGAATAATTAACAACGGTTAAGAACAGGAGTCCTGACAATGACAAATATTTGGTTCTTTATTATCCCCTGCGCTGCCATTGCCTATATTGGCATCAAGATAAAGAAACCAGAAACCCAGATTTTCGCAGACTGGAAGTTCCCATGGGGTCCGGCAACCGCATGCAGAATTCCGGGAAAAATACTTTTTCTTATCGGTGCCTCGGGCCTGAGTATCGGCGTATATGCAGCATTCAAAGGTCCCGTTCGACTCGCCGGGCTAACGCTACCACAATCGACCATGCTGACAAATGCCATCGACTCTATGGTCAACAAGAAAGCTACGATGTCTACAAAGTATGCACGCAAGAAAAAGGTAAAGAAGGTAAAAAAAGAGCTTACGCCCACAGAGTACATCGCAAGCAATATCAGCGTGAGGGGAAAATGGCAGCTGAAAGGCAAAACCGGCAGGCGTTACCAAGGTTTTGTTAAAAACAATGGCAACAAACATCTCAGGAGCGTAACATTTCAACTGACGGGGAAAACCAAAGTCGAAACGCTTACAGTTTCCAACATCAAGCCGGGCGAACAAAAACCATTCGATTTCAAGCTCAGTCTACATTTCTGGCGGATGTTCGTAAGCGGCCCCGTTGTCGTCAATGCCTCTTTCTAACAGGCTTTTCCGCTTGTTAGCGCAAAAGCAGGTTCAAAGTTTAAAGGTTTTAGTCAATTGTGCTGACCGATTCTCGCTCTGGCGCGATGCATGCATCTACATAATATCAGCTGCGTAACTTATTGAGTGAAATACATGTTCTTGTGATTTTTGCTGATACGAGATCCTTCGACTTCGCTCAGGATGACAATTCATTAAGTTATTGAGAATGTCGGGGCATTTCTGTGTTTTTCTCAACCGTGAACCGTGAACCGTGAACACCTGAACTTTTCAACCATTCGTTATCCGAAACCTTTTCGGACAACGTCTAAATAGCGCCGAGACAGCTAACCAGCATGGAAGTCAACTTATATTCAAGAACTTCGTACGAGAAATACTTGTTCGCCAACTCGTAATTATGCGCAGCCATCTTTCGCCCTATCTCCGGATTCTCTAGAATCTGCAAGGCATGCTCAACGGCAGCATTGGACACATAATCATCTATCTCAATCGTTTGAAAACCCTTCGGTCTGATGTCATAGTTGTATACCGAATAATTGTTAACCATTATTGGGCATCCGTAATAAACCGCTTCCAGAAACGCGTTCCCAAACCCCTCGATACTGGATGGGTATGTCACCATGTCACATTCATGATAAATATCAGCAAGTGTGTACATCTTTTTGCCATCATCGCCCATCCCTCTTTCCTCTGCAATTCTGTCGGCACATAGAATAGTCTTAACTTTCATAATCTCCGAATATCCCAGAACACGCGCCTCATAATCATCAGCCTCATCACCAAACTCATGAGAAACCACAAGGACTGCCGGTATACCAAGACGGTGCACAAGCTCAATTGCATGTTCAATTCCCTTACGTTTTACAATGCGGGTAGGCTGCAGAATAAGTTTTTCACCCGGAGTAATGCCCAAATCCTCACGCAAAGTATCAACATAGCTGTCACGTGGGACAGGTGGATTCGCAAAATCCATAACATTGGGTACAACCGTAGCCGACACGCCTTTCCTGAGACTGAGCTGATTGTCCTGAGAGCTGTTAAGACATGCGTGCTGAATACTCAACAAGTTTGGCGGAAACGCTTTATTCAGATAATCCCAGCACCCATTATAAAGAAAACGTTTCCGTTCCCAGAAAAAATCATGATTATGAATTATCATCGGAAAAGATGTCTCAATAGCAAATTCCGAGATAGCCAACCCCAGCGGGATGTTCATGGGAATAGTGGAAGCATTTTCAGGAATAAGAAGATCAAGATCAAAACGGCTGACAAAATCTCTGAGCGACTGTTTCAGTCCAGCCTTAAGTTCCTCAATCTTCAAAGTGCTCTCAGGGGTTCTGCTGGGTTTTCCAAAGCACTCCTGAAAAGTTTCCAGAATGTCAGGATGATTAAAATGACAAGCAGGAACCAGAAAGGAACTGTCAGCTGGTGTGTCAAGCTCACCAGCCATATAAAAACATTCGTGCCCCTGCCGTTCGAATATATGCACCCATTTCTGAGTCTCCAGCGACACTCCATCCGTGCCGGCAAGTCTTGTTGAGACAAATCCTATACGTTTTTTTTCCATATCACATCTCCTGCTAAGTCATCAATGCAATATCCATACCTTGACCAGAACAACACGTCAAGAAGTTTCAGACCGCCTCAGCCCTTGCCTAGTCATTCCGCAAAAGAAAAAGCCTCTTCTTGACAGTCCTTGCACCTCATCTATATAATCACAGCATGTTGCCACAATGGATAATCGAAAAGAAAAGGGACGGCGAGGCTCTCACAAAGAAGGAAATCCAATGGTTCATCAACGGATACGCTGACAATTCCATTCCAGACTACCAAATGTCAGCGCTGGCAATGGCGATATTCCTGCGCGGCATGACTCCAGGAGAAATCACCGCCCTGACTGAAGCAATGATGCATTCGGGCGAAATCGTGGACACATCCTCTCTTTCCGCACCGATAATCGACAAGCACTCAACAGGAGGCATTGGCGACAAGGTATCGCTTATTCTGGCCCCACTGGTGGCCTCATGCGGCGTAGCTGTACCCATGCTTTCTGGACGGGGCCTTGGCATCACAGGTGGAACGCTGGACAAGCTTGAGTCCATACCCGGCTACAAAACAAATCTTTCCATAACAGAGTTTCTAGAGATCATAGACAAATGCGGATGTTCCATTATGGGCCAGACCGATACATTGGCACCTGCGGACAAAAAACTCTACGCGCTTCGAGATGTCACAGGAACCGTACCTTCTATTCCTTTGATCTCTGCCAGTATTATGTCAAAGAAACTCGCTGAGAACACCCACGGACTGGTTCTGGATGTAAAATGGGGTAAAGGCGCTTTCATGAAGAACGTGGAAGACGCCCGAAAGCTGGCCACCACCATGATTGACATCGGCAACAGCATGGGCAAAGGTATGACCGCTCTACTTACCGACATGAACCAACCACTTGGCAAAACCGCTGGAAACGCATTAGAAGTCATCGAAACAGTAGACGCCCTTCAGGGTTCCGGACCGGCCGATTTGATGAAAATCACCATGGCTCTATCAGCAGAGATGTTATTGTTGGCCGGATTAGCGAATGACATGACAGCCGCAACTGCCCAACTCCAATCTAAACTTGATTCCGGTCATGCTTTCGAAGCCTTCAAGAAGATGGTCATTCTGCATGGTGGCGACATCAGCTATATAGACAACCCCTCTAAATTACCTTCTGCCGCGAACCTGGTGCATTACCCGGCTAACGAAAACGGCTTCATTCATGAAGTTAACGCGGAAATGATAGGAAGAGCATGCATTGTACTCGGCGCAGGCCGCAAGAACGTTGATGAAAATATTGATCCAGCCGTAGGTATAAGCGGAATAGTAAAAACGGGCGACAATGTCAGCAAGGGCGACCCCCTTCTCTTGATACATTCAAATAACGCAAGGAAAACTGAGGAAGCAAAATCATTCTTAGACAAAGCCTTCTCAATCTCCACGGAAACACCTGAACCAACGGTGCTGATTATCAGCACCATCAAACCCAATGAGGACAAATGAAAAACAGCGAACTGGTTGACCACGCAATACTCGCCTTAAAGCATACATACAGTCCTTATTCCAAATATCCCGTTGGCGCAGCCCTCCAGACACAAGACGGCTCTGTTTATTCTGGATGCAATATGGAAAACGCATCGTACGGACTCACAATTTGCGCTGAACGTTCAGCTTTCGGCTCGGCCATATCAGGAGGCGAGCGCGAATTCAAGGCTATTGCCATAGTGACAGAGAACGGTGATATGCCCTACCCCTGCGGAGCTTGCCTACAGGTGATGTCCGAATTCTGCGACAAAGACTTTCTGATTATCACGGCAGTAGCGTCCAATAAAGAGGCTCTCGAAGAAAATACATTGGGAAATATATTGAAAACCCCCTACACAATGCGAATCAACACAGAAAAAAAACGGGTACAGAATCATTAACCATCCGTTGTCGGAAACCTTTTCGGACAACGTCTAGTTCCCATGGAAGTCGAGATGTGTCATCAGCTCCTCTTCGTCGAAGGGCTTGATGATATAGCCGGCTGCGCCCAGCGCAAACATGCGGTTTATGACTTTTCTGTTTAGATATGCGGTCATAAGGAGAACCTTTGTTCCTTGGTTTATATCCGCGTTTTCCATAAACCAGATACCATCATCACAAGGCATTCTGTAATCTACCAGTATGCAATCGTAATCGCTGTTTTTCACCATTTCAACAGCTTCTTTTGCTGAGGTCGAACATTCAATTTCATGCTGACGCTCCGCCAGCATTTCCTTCAGAGCCTCGAGCAGATTCACATCATCATCTATCAATAATATTTTCATGCATCATCGCCTATATCAATCCCTCTATTGTCTCATAATACTCAGAAATATCAAGGAAAAGGTTCGAGAAGTAAAAAACCGGCACTGTCAAGAAGAGTGTGTACTTTTCACATATAATAAAAGTAACCACGAATAACACTAATTTTCACGAATGGGAAATGTGTCAAATTAAGCCCAGCAGTACAGCCCGATGATCATCGGGCTACA
>JAUUYL010000073.1 GCA_030590485.1 Lentisphaerota bacterium
CCGGAACCGTATCATGGCCCGCATTATCGCTGAAATACTGGCTACGATCACTGCCTGAACCTAAGTCCTCCCGAGCGTTGGAGACAAATATCTGGAGCTGATAGTGAGTTCCCGCTGTCAGCCCGGTCAGGATTGTAGATTCAGAGATCAGTGCTGTACTCAACAAAAGCAGGTTCGCTTAACCCAAGTTTCTTAATTTTTGACTCAAAACGTCAATGCTGCCATCTGCAAACCACAAACCTTAGCAAAACCGCATTTTGAACCCCGGAAGTCAATTTGTAGTGCCATGACTGCCCTTTACTACGGATACATCAATTATGGCAGAACACCCCATAAGGGCATCTATAAGCTCTTTCCGTTCGGTGTCATTTAATGTGGCAGAATACGATCTGTTGAAAAATTTCTATTATCTTGCACCTCCCGTCTTTTAGGCCTATACTAGCCGTTCGAAAAAGAAATGGAGATACATAATGAAAAGACTCTTCTTAGCCATCATCGTATTAATCACACTGTCATCAACCGCTCTTGCCGGAGTGAAATATTACGCCGTAAAGGTTACAGACCACGAAAAAGTCGTCAATTACCGGATGTGCACCGGTGAGGACTTGAAAGCATTGATGAAAGAAGCCTCTGCCGAAAAAAAATACTGGTCCAAGGCTACCACTCTGGCCCAGAAGGACTGGAAAAAGAAAGAGGAATATAAAGGTAAAACATTCCCTCGCGGTTGCGGCACAGCAATGAAAATCTCACCCGGACGAGCATACACCACACAGGAAGACGCCCAGGATAAAGTCGCCAAATACGAAGCCTCTGCCATAAAGAAACAGGAAAAAAATGCTGCAGCAGCCAAGAAAATCAAAGCGGGCGACAAAGCCGCCGCACGTAAAGCCGCCAGCGCCGCCGAAAGAGACGCCCGCTACGCGAACGCTCTGTCAATGCTCGAAGGACACCTATCCACACTGATGACACCCGCCGCCGCAAAGGAATAATTTCTACCAGTAGTAACGACGAATGATATTTCTTTGCACTAAGCAACCCATCCTCGGGCCTCAACTAATAATTCACTTGTATTGTCTGAGTTGCACATGCTAGGTTTTGCGCATGGGTGCATTGTTTCAACTTAATGAAATACAAACACTCTTCCGCGCTATTCGGCAGGCGGGAGTTTCCCGGTGATTCGTAATCCTGTTCTTCCCGGCTTCAACCCGGATCCGTCAATCTGCCGTGTAGGCGATGATTATTATATTGCCACGTCAACGTTTGAGTGGTTTCCGGGTGTGCAAATTCACCATTCCCGTGATCTTGTGCATTGGCACCTCCTGACGCACGCTTTACATGAAACCCGGTTGCTGGATATGTGTGCTGTTCCGAATTCTGGTGGTATCTGGGCGCCCTGCCTCAGCCATAATGATGACCTCTTCTACCTGTGTTACACTATTGTTCACGAACTTAATTCCGCCACAAAGGATTGCCGCAATTATCTGGTAACGGCGCCTTCCATTGAAGGGCCATGGTCGGATCCTGTATTTCTTAACGCATCTGGATTCGATCCTTCACTTTTTCACGACGACGATGGCCGCAAATATATGCTCAACATGGTATGGGACCACCGACCGGAGCATAGCCCGTTTTACGGTATCGCGTTGCAGGAACTTGATGCTGTCACCATGGCTCTCCTCGATAGCCCGGAGATTATTTTCAAGGGCTCACCACTGGGATTAACTGAGGGTCCGCATCTCTACAAGCGCAACGGGTTTTACTATCTGCTGACAGCCGAAGGCGGCACCGAGTATGAACATGCGGCTACGCTGGCGCGATCCATGGCCATCAGAGGCCCATACGAGATACATCCTGAGAACCCGATTCTGACTTCGTCAAAAAAACCATACCTTATTCTTCAAAAATCGGGCCATGCCAGCCTGGTTGATACGCCCAATGGCGAAACTTATATGGCTCATCTTTGCGGGCGTCCTCTGCCCGGGACGAAACGTTGCAACCTTGGGCGCGAAACGGCACTTCAAAAGGTTGAATGGCGCGACGACGGCTGGCTCACGCTCGCCGCTGGCGGCAATGACCCGCAGGAAACGGTGCCGGCACCACACCTTCCCCCGTATCCCTGGCCGGCAGAGCCGTCCCGCCTGCCCTTTGACTCTCCGCGCTATGCCACATTGCGCACCCCGTCAGAATGTGTTATTCGCCAACCTGATCTTCTGCGGCTGATGGGAGCCGAATCACTCGAATCACGGTTCGGCCAGGCTCTGCTTGGCCGCCGACTCATCTCGCAAAAAGCAACAGTCACCACACGGATTACGTTCGAACCGGTATCATTTCAGCATATGGCGGGTCTGGCTGCTTATTACAATACATACCTTTTCCATTATCTCTATTTGTCGTACGACGAATCTCTTGGCCGATGTTTGCAGATCCACATCTGTGACGACGGGAAATCACACTTTCCTCTGGGGCCGAATCCAGTTCCGGTTCCAGATGGACCCATTTTTCTGCGAATGGTCTTCGATGACTGCCTCCTGCAATTTGCCTGGTCCGCGGATGGTGAGCTATTTGATGAAATCGGCCCTGAACTCGACGCCTCAATGCTGTCCGACGATTACGGCACTCACTGGGGTTTCACCGGCACATTTATTGCCCTTGCCTGCCAGGATCTGACAGGAACACAACAACCCGCTGAGTTTAACTTTTTGGAGATACTATGAATCAAACACGCTTGAAGCCTGTTGAGAAAATTGGCTACGGACTTGGTGACTTCGCCTCAAACATTGTTTTTCAGACCATCATTATCCTGCTCCCCGTCTTTTATACCGATGTGTTCGGCCTTGCACCGGCGGTAATGGGAACCATGTTTCTCGTAGTTCGTCTTCTGGACACCATTACAGATCCTGTTATGGGCATGATAGCTGATCGCACAAATACACGATGGGGAAAGTATCGTCCATTTCTACTCTGGTTTGCCATTCCCTTTGCCATCATCTTCGTGCTTACCTATATAACGCCTCCATTCAGTGATACTGGTAAACTGATATATGCCTATGTCACATACGCAACGCTGATGCTCATATATACAATTGTAAACATTCCATACTGCGCTCTTGGCGGTGTAATCACCTCCGATTCCCAAGAAAGAGTCTCGGCCAACTCTTATCGATTCTTTCTCGCCACATCAGCCGGTGTGATGATCACCTTTCTGGGCCCGAAATTCATAAGTTTTTTCGGGAAGGGAAACGTGCAAATAGGCTATCCCGTGACTATGGCCATATTCGCTGTCCTCGCCGTAGCCGCTTTCTTCGGCTGTTTCGCTCTCACGCGTGAACGAGTCACCCAGGCCGCGCCGACCAAGGGCTCCATGAAGCTCGACCTCAAGACCCTACTGCGTAACGACCAGTGGCTGATTGTAGCCGTTATGTTTTTTGTTTTACTCGTACCCATTGTACTTCGCGGCGGGTCCGCAGTCTATTACATCAAGTGGTTTGTAAAACGCCCTGATCTTATTGCCGCATTTCTCACGGCAGGCACCGTGGCACAGATGATCGGAGCCGGGTTGGCATCTCCTCTCACAAAGAAGCTCGATAAGGTTCCAGCCTATATACTGATCCAATCTATGATCGTAATCGGTTCGCTAGCCCTTTACTTTGTGCCGCACACTAATATCGCGATGATCTTTATTCTTTATATTGCAATAAACTTCTTTGTTCAAATGGGCGCACCGATCCTCTTTACAATGGCCGCCGACACAGTCGAGTACGGGGAACTGAAAACCGGCCGCCGTGTTACCGGCCTCGTGTTCTCCGGTGCTCTTTTCTTTCTGAAACTCGGTGTCGCAGTCGGCGGCTGGATGATAGGCATAATTCTCACCAGGGGCGGCTACGACGGACAGGCGGCAGTTCAGACCCCAGATGCCATCAAAAGCATCGTTCTGTCGGTCTCACTGTTTCCTGCCATTGGTCACTTTATTCTTATCCCTTTAGTTCTGTTTTACAAACTTAATCACAAGCGTTGCGAAGAAATCCGCACTAAACTTGACCAAAGCAACACAGGAAATTAATAATGAAATACACTTACATCTTTATAGCTGTACTGATACCCCTTGCCGCCCACACGGCTGAGATAACGGGGAAATTTGTTCCTGCCGCAGGAAAAATCCTGGTCTTTGTCGGGCAGGATAACGCATCAACGGGCGGGAACGGACGGTACCGCGACGGTTACGTCGATAATGTGGACGTTCCAGGCGGAATCACCCATTACGTCTACTTCACCGAGGGATGGACCAATAAATTTGACAGGGTCTATGATATCGGTACTGTAGATGGACTGAATACCGAAACCGAATGGGCTGCGGGGCCTATGAATATGAAAGCATTTGTTGATTCGCCGCTCCTTGACCGCTGTGTGATGCATGTCTCGATCTCAATGGAAGGCAACAGCGAAGATAAGGTGGCCGATGGTTCTTACGACCACCTTATCAGGGAATTTGTTAACTTCATAAAAGACCACCCGGATCATCCGTTCCTGATTCGCATTGGTTACGAATTCGACGGCTCATGGAACGGCTATGATTCAGAGAATTTCAAGGGGGCTTTCCGCCGCATTGTCGACGCGCTCCGCGCGGCAAAGCTGACCAACTTCGCTATTGTCTTGGCATCATCCGGCAGTGTCAAACCCGGTAAGTTTGAAGAGTACGATCCCGGCCTGGACTATTACGACTGGGTAGGCTACTCCTGGTGGGGCGGCGAGAACGA
Organism: Lentisphaerota bacterium; assembly: GCA_030590485.1. GTDB lineage: Bacteria > Verrucomicrobiota > Kiritimatiellia > UBA8416 > JAUUYL01 > JAUUYL01. The sequence goes on from JAUUYL010000073.1 coordinate 4,755, forward strand.
TGGAAAAGAAGCTCTTAAGTACGCCCGAAAAGTAGGTAAGCCGGTTTTTATAGCAGAATCAACAGCTCGTAAACATTTCTTCAAAAAGGAAAAAGGCGAAGATATCTGGAACGTCTGGTTTGAAAAATACTTTCGCCATATCGAAGAGAATAAAGATGTCGTCCGCGCGATTTCCTATATTAACTGCAACTGGGACGCACAGGACATGTGGACCAATTGGGGGCAAACCCGCATCGAGACAGACCCCCTGATCAGACAGCGCTGGCAGATGAAAATGGCCGACCCCATTTTCATTAACGCGAGCGACAAACCGTTTGATTATATCGGATTCAAACCGCGCAAGGTTTCAGAATGAGAACCATCTTATTCATCCTACTCCTGTTTGTCCCGGTTTGTCAGACTAACGCCGCCAAACTGCCATACAAAAACGCCAGGCTTCCCGTTGGGGAAAGGGTAGACGATCTGCTTGCACGTATGACCATCGAAGAGAAAGTCGCCCAGATTGTTGGTTGGTGGCACTGGGATGAAAGAACAATACGTTCCGAAGGTAAGATGTTCACTAAAGAATTCTATGCCGAAATAGCGCCCCACGGTCTGGGCGAGATTGGATCTATCAATCTCTCAATTGAAGAAGATCTGCAACATTACCGGGTAACCCAGGATTATTTCATGAATCACACCCGGCTTGGCATTCCCGTCATCAGGCATGGTGAAGCTGCACATGGTCTCATGCGCCTGGAGGCCACCACCTTTCCTGCACCTATCGCCCTTTCATGCGGCTGGAACCCTGAACTGGTTGAGAAAATTTATAATCATGTGGGCCGTGAAGCCCGCTCCCGCGGCATATTACATATCCTCTCGCCTATTATCGATGTGACACGTGAGCTTCGCTGGGGACGCGTTGACGAAACACTGGGCGAAGATCCTTTTCTTGTGTCCCGGCTCGGTGCCGCGATGGTCCGCGGACTCCAGGGCTCGCCAGACGGCGTCATACCGTCTACCCATGTGGCGGCCACGCTCAAGCATTTTGCCGGCTACGCCGCGACTGAGGGAGGACGTAATCGTTCCCCCTACAAGTACGGCCCGCGCCTTCTGCTTGATACAGAGATCTACACTTTTCGTCACGTTATCGGCGTTGCGAAGCCGGCATCGATCATGCCCGCATTCAATGAAATTGACGGCTTGCCGTGTCACGTGAATCGTTGGCTGCTTACCGATATCCTCCGTGGTGAACTGGGTTTTAAAGGATTGGTGGTTGCTGATTATCAGGGTATCAGCCGTGTACGCGCTTATCAGAAAATCGGAGCTGACGATGCTGATGCTGCCCGCATGGCCCTCAATGCGGGACTCCAGCTTGAATTGCCCAATCCCTTCGGCTTTAAGTTTCTGCCTCAACTTATTGCAGACAAAAAAATTGATCCGGCCCTCGTCGATCAGGCTGTCCGGGCCGTCCTGAACCTTAAGTTCCAGCTAGGCATATTCGAGAATCCTTCTCTTGACCTCAAGACTGCAAAGGACTTGCCCCTTTCCCAAAAGGCTGGCGTGCTCGCACTTGAATCTGCCCGTCAATCCATCGTTCTGCTCAAGAACAAGGACGGAATCCTTCCTCTTGATCCGAATACAAAGCAGAGAATTGCCGTAATCGGCCCCAATGCGGATGTCTGCCGACTTGGTGCCTACTCAGGCACACCGCATAAAACAGTTTCTATACTGGACGGGATACGCTCGCATCTGGGCGATGATGCGCAGGTGACTTATGCACAGGGCTGCATTTTTGCTCACAATGATACAAAAGACTCTTATAAAAACTGGCGCTACGTCAACACGGTGGAGTTCGCAACATGCAAAGAGAACCAGCCACTTATTGACGAAGCCGTAAAAGTCGCCTCTGCCGCCGATATCGTTATTCTGGCCCTTGGGGAAAACGTTCTTCTTGGTCGTGAATCCTGGTCGGGCCAACATATTGGGGACCGTTCGACCCTCAACCTCACCAAGTCGCAGCAGAACCTGGCGCGGGCAGTAATCGCCACCGGTAAACCGATAGTCCTCTACCTTATGCACGGCAAGCCTATCAACCTCGGTGAGCTTACCGATCAACTCCCGGCTATCCTGACCGGTCACTATGCCGGACAGGAAACAGGCACAGCCGCCGCTGAGATTATTTTCGGCTCCGTTACGCCCTCGGGAAAACTTACCGTGAGCTGGCCTCGCAGCGCTGGGCAGCAGCCGGTTTTTTACAACCGTCATGCCAGCTCAAATATTTTTCCGTATCTGGACATGCCGCTCACACCCGTCTTCCCTTTCGGCTACGGGCTTAGCTACACAACCTTCGCGTACAAAAACCTCTCGCTCTCGTCGGATACCATCCGCGCAGGTGAATCAATCAACGTCAGCTTCGATCTCTCTAATACCGGCTCGCGCAGCGGTACCGAGATTGTCCAGCTCTATGTTTCCGGAGAAAACTTTCCAGTGGCGCGGCCTCAGTTGGAACTGAAGGCTTTTACGCGCGTCACGATGAAACCAGGCGAGACCACAACCATTACGCTAAAAATAGATGCCGAAGACCTATATTTTCATGACGCATCCCTTCAGCGCGTTTTGCCTCCGGGACGCTATCTCGTTAGTGTCGGCGGTTCGTCGGTGAACCGGACGAAACCTATTGCGCTCCAAACATTTCGCAAGTGAGCCGTCATTGATTCTAATTGGCGCTTTCGACGTGATTCCTCTTTTCAAAACGAGTGTGGCGCCAGATATTCTCTCTTGTACGCACTGTTGAGCGCAGCACCACCCGTAATGAACCTGAAAGACCTCCATTCTCTCTGTCGTATTTGTGCATCAAACATGACTAACGGCTGCCAGGGAAATGATCGCAATTTCCTGCATCTAAATATAGTGGTAACGTGAACGACGTTGCAGGCCACGATTGAAGCCGCATACTCAAGCCGCTGAGTTTGACAGCCCGCCGGTGTTATACCGGCCGAGACGGCAGGCTCCAGGGCTTATTTCGCTTTTTTCAGAACATCTGCTATCGCGTAAAATGCTGGCTTGGGTTCGGCATTTCTGTCGAAGAGGAGAGCATGATTGGTGCGTTTCCATGGCCAGGTGTTCAGCCAGCTTATTCCGTCAGTGAACCCCCAAAAAGTCACTCGTTCCATCTTCTCTTTGTGCTTTACGAAGAGTCTGAACAGCTCCGCATATTGTTCCGCCTGCCGTTTTAGTACATCGGCGGGGCACCTGTCGGTGTAGGGGTTTTGTTTTACCGCTTCCGGCCGCGTCTCCATGTTCCAGTATTTTTTGCGGGACATCATGTCGATATCCAGCTCGGTTATGGATATGCGCACTCCCTTTTCATGAAGAGCGAGGATAGCTTTCTCAATGTGTTCGAATGGGACATCATCAATCTCCCAATGCCCCTGGATACCCACCACATCAGGGAGTGCTGACTTTTCTTTCAGTTCGTCGAGCAGCAGAAGCACTTGTTCAAGCTTCCTTGGAACTTCCACTCTGAAATCATTGTATATAAGCAGGGCACCGGGATCTGCTTTTTTTGCCATCCGGAATGCCATGGGAACAAATTCTTTGCCGAATGTTTTAAACCAGTCGGTCTCTCTGTAATAGGGTTCCTTCTCTTCCACTGCTTCGTTGACGACATCCCACGCGTAAATCTTGCCCTTATATTTCTTCATGAGCGTGTCGATATGGGTGCGAAGTTTTTTCTCGACGAGATGTGCTGAAGCTTTTCTGTCGCCGGCCATAAAGACCCATGCAGGATAATTCTTGTTTCGGTTGAAGAGTAGAGTGTGTCCAAGGACCTTCTGTTTGTTTTTCTGCGCGAACGCTATGAGATTGTCAGCGGCATCAAGACAGAGTTCACCCTCTTTATGCTCTATAAAAGGCCACTTCATTGAGTCTTCAGGTGTTATTATGCTGAAATGCTTGCGGATCAGATCCAGTTCTTGCCCTGTATAGTGTTCGTTGACCGGAGTTCTTACAGCGACACCCAGGGGGAGAATACCTTTTGAAAGGGCTTTCAGACTGACATCTTCCTTCTTCCCTGCAGTACCCGCAATGACGGCCGCACCCGATACAGCAGTTGATTTGAGAAAATTCCGTCTTGTTATGGTATTCTCCATGTAAGTTAACCAATATCATTGTCCTTAATAATAGTCCATTCCAATCGCAGTCATCCCATAAGGAGTTGATTCAGTAGCATCCCATAGTTTTGGCTCAAGCTATTGGGAGGTAATTGCGTTGTTCGAAACCTCGTTAAGGCGGCTTAGCAGAAGCTTTTTAATAATCTCCTCCGCTTCCTAAGGACGGAGCTATACCAAAATGACGCCAAAACCTACTCTTCCCTCGGACAAATACCTTCAGAACAGGAAATCTTCCTCTTCTGAAGGCCTCTTCTCTCCTGCTCTGCGTTCTCGGGCCCTCGAGGCGGGGGGCGCCGGGCGCGAAATCCTTTGCAACGCAAAACTTTCTTCTTGACTTTGAAGTGAAGAACATTCTACAATGAATTAAATGTCAGGAGTGTTAGTTATGAAGCAAGTAGAAAAAAAGCTGTCTGCTTTTGCAGTACTAGTGATTGTGGTGTTTTCAGCGATGACCGTAAGCGCATGGTCTATCAATTTTGACTTCTCTGATAATTCGGGCTCTTATACGAACGGGACAGAGAGCCCTGCCCATGCTACCGGTGCTCTTTCTTTGACACGTGACAACTGGAATGTCGTTGTTGGGGATAAGACCAATGGCCTGGTCTATGCGACTGGCGCAGCCGCGACTGGTGTGGAAATCGATTTTGGAAAGGGCATCAACGCTAATGCCACACTCAATTGGGCCGGCAGCCCCGATGAGTACGATCTTGCTCCCGCCGGCGGCATCTACGACACGGTGCTGATGAAAGACTACATTTTTGCCAATCAATGGCACGTTATGCCCGTGCGAGTGAGAGGTCTGTCGGCTGGTCGCTACAATGTGTTTGCCTTGGCGCGTTCTGGCACAAATAGTCTGGATGCGCTAAGAAAGGTTTACATCGGTACCGGTGATGATACGGTCACGATTGCTGACCTGACAGAGTATGATGTTGCCGCCAGCACGAATATCTACGAATGGACTCAAGACGAGGATTACATCCTTAGACGGGTTAGCGTCACCGGGCCAACTCAATGGGTTGTGGTCGTTCTCAGGAACATCTCTAATCAGTACTCAGAAATGCCGGGCCTGCAGATCATCTCTACGGTAAATGAAACTGTGATTCTCATTAGGTGATCGCGCGTCATCACTCCCTCCATCGTAACCTCACACAGCATCAATAATCTCTATTTTGACCTTGAAGTTTTTCTATCCTGCGCCTTTGTTATCCGTAGCATTTCTTATACTTCCTGCCACCGCCGCAGGGACACACATCAAACGTCACCAATTGTATTCGCGCGATGCAAAGCAGTCGAATCAACCATGGAGCAAGTTGATCGTCCGTTCTCTGCCTGCTTCCCACTCCTGAAGTTGACCCCATCCCCCGATTTTATTCTTCAGAAGTCGGCTGCGCATATCGATCACTTTTTTTCGATATTTCTGATCGATATTAAGCACCATAGCGGCCTCGATGTAGTTCGAAAATAAGTCGTAAACAATCTGCTGGTCATAGGTA
>JAUUYL010000074.1 GCA_030590485.1 Lentisphaerota bacterium
AGGAAACCGCGAAAGGCTACGGCTGCACAAAGCGCGGAGTCTGCGGTAAGACACAAGAGACTGCCGGCCTACAGGACCTGTTGGTTCATGTTCTAAAGGGAATATCTTTTTGGGCGGACAAAGCTAATGAGCTTGGTAAATATGACAAGGATGCTGCCGTGTTTATTACGGAAGCGCTTTTCGCCACGATAACTAACGCTAATTTCGATGATGACCGGTTTGTATCGTTCATAAAGGAAGGACTGAGAGTCCGACAGCGGGTACAACAGAGCTTCCTGGCTTCCTATAAGGAAGAGACTGGCCAAGACTTCGATAAGGAATTACATGACTCTGCGACCTGGTTTGCCGACAGTGTCGATGACTTCCATACAAAGGCCGTCAGTGTGGGTGTACTTTCGACCGAAAATGAGGATGTTCGTTCGCTGAGAGAATTGGTCATCTACGGATTGAAAGGTATGGCTGCCTATGTGGAGCACGCAGCGGTCCTAGACTATCATGACGACGATATCTATCGTTTCTTCTTCAAAGGGCTGGCGTCGACCACCGCAGACCTCTCAGTTGATGAAATGATCGCTATGGTCATGAAAACAGGTGAAGTGGGCGTGGCGGCAATGGCTCAACTCGATAAAGCCAATACAGAGACCTACGGTAATCCGGAAATCACCGAGGTCAATATTGGCGTACGAAACAATCCGGGAATTCTTATCTCCGGACACGATCTGCGCGATATGGAAGACCTTCTGAAGCAGACAGAAGGTATGGGAGTTGATGTTTACACGCACAGTGAGATGCTTCCCGCCAATTACTATCCTGCTTTCAAAAAATATGAGCACTTCGTTGGTAACTATGGTAATGCCTGGTGGCAGCAGGGCAGGGAGTTTGCATCCTTCAACGGCCCGATCCTGATGACCACCAACTGCCTGATCCCGGTGCGTGATGAGTACAAGGATCGGATATTCTCAACTGGAGCGGTGGGTTATCCGGGTATGAAACACATCGAAAATCGGTCTGATGGCAATTCGAAAGATTTTACCGAGTTAATCGAACTGGCTAAGACCTGCCAACCTCCCGAAGAGCTCGAAACTGGGACCATTGTGGGTGGGTTCGCACATAACCAGGTAATGAAACTGGCCGATGATGTAGTCGGAGCAATTAAGTCCGGTGCCATCAAACGATTCGTGGTTATGGCTGGTTGTGACGGTCGCCAGAAGTCGAGATCGTATTACACCGATTTGGCTGAAGCGCTTCCAAAGGACAATGTGATTCTCACGGCCGGTTGTGCGAAATACCGCTACAACAAGCTACAACTTGGCGACATCGGCGGAATTCCTCGCGTGCTTGATGCCGGCCAGTGTAACGACTCATATTCATTGGTAGTGATTGCTCTGAAGTTGAAAGAAGCGCTGGGACTCGACGATGTCAATGACCTTCCTATTTCCTATAACATTGCTTGGTACGAGCAGAAAGCAGTAATAGTGTTACTTGCTCTCCTACATCTGGGGGTAAAGAATATCCGTCTCGGACCAACCCTTCCAGCGTTCCTGTCTCCTAATGTTACAAAGGTTCTGGTGGACAAGTTCAACATCATGGGGATTGAGACAGTCGAAGAAGACATTAGGGTGATGGTTTAGAAGATCCCCGCTTTCGGGTATCTTTAACACTGAACTAAAAACAAGAACATTTCCTCACGTCCAGCCATCAAAAGACCTCTTCAATATTGGTGGCTGGCCGTGCGATATTAATGTATACCTGAGTTACATAGTTGTATCGTAAGGTGGACAACGTGAAGTTACCTATTTTACACCTAGGAATAACGGTCACAATATGGTTGCAACAGGGGGAATGTCCTGTGCCATATTTGTGCCATCTTGAAGTCAAAACAAGTAAAAACAAACACAAACAAACAAAACCAAATAAAGAATGGAATTTCATGGGAATCAAGGAGTTGCGCCATAATATAGTGTATCTCTGAGGGTTACGAAAATGGTGCATTTCGATTCCCCCCACCTCCAATAATAATAACTGACAATTGTCGGTTGAATAGATAATTCAGATTGACCCTTATAACCCCTTATATGCTGTAGTATTCGCCCATACCTTCAGGCTTTAAAACTATCTTCTTTTTAAGGAGTCGCTTAAGCTCCAACTGTACTAAAGTATGCGATTTTTTTAGTTCTAAAACCAAATTCCGTAAATTCCTCAACTTTTCGACAATTTATTTTTTGGTGATAATTAGTTTTGTTGTGAACTTACCAGACAGCTCCTTAATTTTTCGCTGTAGAGATTTAATATGGGTTTCCTTTATTCTAATTTGTTCTCGAATCGCCTCAGATACATCGGCCCCCATAACGAATTTGACCAAGTTATCAAGCTGTTTATTTTCATGGACAAGCTTTTTTTGGAGAGATTTTTCGTCTTGCAGAGAGCCAGTAATCATATTTATAAGATATTGATTGACTTGTGCATAAATATTTTTAATGGCATCGGGATTAAGCAGCCGTTCAAACAGTGTTTCAATTACCGCCTTTTCGAGATCTCGAGGTTTAATCCTAACCTTGTTCTTACAGATAGTATTGCACCGGCTCCAATGGTTATTACAAATAGAAACAGACCTTTTCTCCGGCGAAATAACTATCATGCTTCCACCGCATTCGCCGCATTATAATAGTGCCGATAGAAGGTATTTTGCTCGATGGTTAATGCCCTTATACATGGAAATCTTCCTGTCTTTAAGAGGATTGGCGAGCTTATGCTCTTTCTTCTGTTTCTGGACGGAGTCCCATGTGGCTCGGTCAATAATTCTCAGATCCTCTCTTATATTTTCCACCCACTCTGATTTTGATAAGCTAACTTTTCGCCTGCAAGAAGTGCCGGGGATCCTGGGGTATTTTTTTTATTCCATGACCAATCACCTATATATTTTGGGTTATTCAGTATGTGCCATACTGGAGACGTTGATCAAGAGGGTTTCTTGCATAAATGACTATGCTGTAGAAGTTCAATATGTCTATCCGATTGGTTATTGACGCCGATGGTTCCGTGAGATTACAGTGGTTCAATGACAGCATCATATCTCTTGACCCTGATCGTCCGGAAGATTATATGCGCCTGATTATTCAAAGCAGGAGCGGTTTGCTTCGCGGTTCGGCTAGTGCCGACTGCGATATCCTTTGTCCAGAGATATCCATCTTCTATCTTCCCTCATGCGCGAAGTGGACATTCCGGATGGCTAAAACGTTTCATGGTTAGATATCAGAGACTTACCGACAAACTGTCACGGATCGTAACTGAAGTATCTGTCTCCTTATTTACCCGATATCAATTCTGTCGAGCCAATATGGCCGGTAATTAAGGTAATATGGTTCAACAACTACGTCTGCAAAAATATCGGACAACTCATAGAATGCCTTGATCAAGCAATCCTTGATGTCATCAATAAACTGAAACACACCAAAAAACCACTTTCGATCGGAAAGTCATTATGGCAATCGCTATAATCATGGAGTATATGGAAGTCGAAAGCAGCGCGTACTAGGAGTCCTTTGCGCTTCTTGTCAATCTGTCTATCCCCTCCTGTATATGCTCACCGATCCGTCGCAGCACCTGCGGGGAGCCGGTGGGCAGGTCTTGGATATCCCTCGTGTCGAAGGAAAATGTCTCCTCACCAATAGTGTGGCAATAGCTCAACTCGATTTCCGGACGCCCAACAATCAGGATCAATAGCGTCTGCGTGATATCCCCGATGGGCTTCATATCAATGTGGTTTCGGTGAAAAGTTGCCCTCACACGGGTACCCTTTCCAGGCGCTGACTCGACAGTCAACTCACCCCCAGTTGCCTTAGCGGATTCTGAAATCATCGACAACCCCAAGCCAAAGCGTATCGTCTTGCGTGTCGTAAAAAACGGATTCATTGCCTTTTGCAACGTTTCGGCGTCCATCCCTTTCCCATCATCCAGGATTTCCAGTGTTAGCAAGTCTCTGTCCGGGTCCTCATCAATGCGAACTTCTATCCTCCGGGCCTGTGCATCAACGGAGTTTTCCATAATATCAAGTATGTGCAGTGACAGATCTTCCATTTATTTATCGCAGGATTTTTCTGCCCTCCTGCCCCCTTAGTGCTTTCCTAATTTCCCCAATGTTAGCTTCATCAATGAGAAAGTGGGTGCAGCATCGTCCAATTTCTTCTTCCTTATGGGCATCGGATGAGTGAATCAATGGCAAGGATGGAGAGTACCTACGCACGGCATCCTCATAGGAAAGTGCAGGAGATATTTCCAGTGCATCAAGAGCAAGATTGTCTGGTATAAAACCTAACTGGCTGATAAGACTGAAGCTTTCCCTATCGATATGAGCCGCGATGGCGAGCCCTCCCAAAGAACGAATTTTATTTACTATCTTTTCCACTGAGAGTGTCGTGGCTCCAATCAGAAGCTTTTGGTTGAAACCGAGTACCTCATCGTCGGCGTTAGCGATTACTTGCATACCATAGGTTTCCTCGTCGTTTTCGCCCGGTAATTTTTGGTAAACCATCTCTTGAAATTGTAAAACCGGTTCCAGTGTATCGAACAGGGCCAGGATATGAACCTCCTCTAAAGAGGTTACTTCCATACCGGGAAGAACATGTACGCCGTATCTGCGCGCCGCTTCCAACGTGGCATGATTGTTTTCCGCTGAGTTGTGATCACAGATACCTATCATATTTACGCCGCAAGCTTTAGAGCGCTTCACTATTGTTGCGGGTGACATTCTTACTTCGGCACACGGAGAAAGACAGGTATGAATATGCAGGTCAGCCTTGTAATCTTTCAGCATTGGGGATCACGGTTCTTTTAGCAGTTGATAAAGCTGTCCGGAAATGCTGAAAGCCGACTCATCCGTGTTCAGAACCGTAACGTGTTCCTCGTTAGCCTTCTGGATAGTCTCTTCGTCGGGCTGGCGACTGTTAACGAAAATGATTCCCGCCAGGTCCTTGAGCTTAGCAACCGCCAGAACATTCTGGTGCGTCTGCATAGTGATCCAGAGATTTCCTGTCTTACAATTTGCCATCACGTTACTGAGAAGATCACAGGTATAACCTCCGGTTACCTTAGCATCGCCGACCTCTTCAGATGTAAGAACATGGAGGCCGAGTCTTTCAATAGCCTCTTTCAAGGTCATGATTTCTTCCTTCATTTTTCTTTACTTGACTTCTGTCCCTCGCTTTCGCCTATAGAGCCGAAAGTGTCCAAAAGATTGGATAGCTCACTGGTTAGTTCCCTTAACCTGTTGGGAATATTAAAGATGCAATCGGACAGTTGTGAGTCCCCTTTGACCACATCCTTAGCGAAGGTCATGCATGTCGGGGCACCGCAGATTCCGCAATCTATCTTGGGCAGGGAGTCATATATTTCATCCTTTTTTCTCTGTTTCTCGATGGCTTTGCCCAGATCCTCGTCAAGTGCCCGAATAGGACGAGGCTCATATTTTTGTTGCCTGTGGAAGTACTTTTGGCGATAGCGTTCGCGGATCTCCCGCTTATCTCGGCAGGCTTCAATATTCTCCTCTTCCAGTGTCTCGAGTAATCGGATAATCTTGTTATAGGAGATGTAGCGATTTTCCATCGTCAGAGACCCCCCCACACAACCCTGTGGACATGTATACGCCACGACAAGGTCGATGTTCTGCAGTTTACCCCGTTCGATATCATCGAAGGTTTTGATAATCTCCGTAATCCCCGAGACATCAAGAACATTCTTCAGTTTCTGGGTGCGGTGCATTCCGCCGGCCACCGCCCACCCGATACCGAGAATACAGACACTTTCCAGGCTCTTACGGTAGTTGCCTTCGTCCTCACTTTCCAGAGCCGATAGTAACGGGTCATAAATGTCTGCTATGGAGATAGCTCCATCTATATAACATTCTTTCTCGGAAGAAGGCTGTTTGATGGCGATCATCTTAACGGGGCAGGGCGTGATATAGAATGTCCCAATCTCGTCCGGCTTGAGCCCAAGCTCTTTGGCTTTTCTTTCCTTTATTTCCCTGGCGGCGAGTCTCTTAGGAAGCTTGATGGGAATGATGTGATCGACCAGTTGGGGATATCTTACCTGTATGAGACTCACGACAGAGGGACAGCAATTAGAGATGAGCGGCTTGGGACCATTATACTCATCCAGGAAATGCTCTATGGCCAGGCTCGTATCCCCACAGGTGATGGCCAGATCATACGCATCGTCGAAGCCGATCTTTTTCAAACCGGCCAGAATCTTGTCTGGCAGGATAGACCTGCCGAACTGGGCATATAGTGCAGGAGAAGGGATGGCCACCGTGTATTTGAACCTGCTTCGTTCACCCAAGGGATCGGTCAATGCCACGATGGCTTCATTCGGACAGGTCGTGATGCACTCTCCGCAATCGATACATTTCTCTTCTAGAATGACAGCCTTTCCATTCCGGATTCGGATTGCCTGAGTGGGGCAAACCCGCAAGCATTTCATCCGGCCATCACATTTTTCCATATCAATGCTTATGGAATGAAAGTACTGGTTCACACATTCCCCTTCGAATTCAGGTAAATAACAATGTTGTACGAGGTACCCTTTCCAACCGTGGACTTTAACTCGAACACGTCAGCATTCTTCTTTATATTGGGCAATCCCATCCCGGCGCCGAATCCCATCTCCCGTATTTCATCTGTGGCAGTTGTGTACCCTTCCTGCATGGCCATATCGATGTTCTCAATACCCGGACCTTCGTCCTCTAACGTAATCTGGATTACTTTAGGATTCAGCTTGAGAGCCATTTCGCCTTTACTGGCATACATTACAACATTCATCTCGGCCTCATATGAGGCAATAGCAACACGCCGGACAATTACCGGATCGATGCCAAGTTCCCTGAGAATCTCCTTAATGTTGATAGATACATATCCGGCCTTACTGAAATCCCTCCCCTTAATTTCGAAAGTACGCGAAAGATCGTAATGAGAAACCATTATACCGTTCCGCTCACTTCAAATTCCCTACTCCGACTATCCCCCTACCGTAAAGAAGCCCACACGCCTTGTACATAAAAAATTTAGTCGACAGTATGAGAATGTTTCTCTTCTCAGCCAGTGAGATTCCTTCTTTATTTGGTTTCTTGCCACGTACATAAACGATGGCTTTAGCTTCAATTATTTCAGCAGTTTGTATGGATTGGGTATTCGCCAATCCAGTCAGCAGGATTATTCCAGACTCACCGAACGCCAATACGTCGCTCATAAGATCCGACGCACCGGCGCATTCAAATTCTTCATCAAGATGATGCTCGCCGCAAATCACTTCCGCTTCCAGAAGATCAACAAGCTCTCTCAGTATCATATCAGGTTACGTTTCCTTCCGTCCAAGCTAGCACTTGAATCTAATATATACAGTCCTCAAAGCAAAACGATATTACTACATAACTTCTCAATTATGAAAAAGCAAGTACATTTCTTCAGGTGTGGTGTTTTCCCACAGTCCGATTTCACTGTGTGGACATTTACTTACGGACACAATTGTCCTTTCCGGTTTTCCTGGTTGGGAGGATTTGTGGAGGAATCCACCAGTATGTGTTTCCAAGCAAGGCATCCAATTTGAACTCGGTCGATGCCTGCATAATTTGGTGAAGGGGTTCAAACAGTTACAGCGAAAAAAACAACAAACCATCGGTTGGCCCAAGGATTGCTAATAACAGAAATAGCATTATAGTAAACCCAAGACGCAAAGTTTTGGAAAGTTTAAAAGGATATTAAGAAAGGGAATAGCCATGAAAGAAAAGGATTACGAAGCTGTGAAGATTGAGGGAAGAAAAAAAAAGGATGATTGTATTTGGAAATCATCCGGTGCGGTGTCCTTACAAACATGCGAGTCTCGTCCAGATGACTGCGAGGGATGTCCGGTGGAAACTGCCCTAACCAAGATTGCTTCGCATAAGCAAAGACATTTCTTTAGCAGGGATTTTTTCGACCAATGTTATGTTAAAGCCTGCGCGATCCAGAAACCACCCTGTCCGTTCGCCGGCCCATGCATGGCCAACTGGTCGCGCACGAATCCTGCCGCGTCACGGGTGCTTACTATGATGGGTATCGGGAGTCTGTCTGTTGGCGCTAACGCCTCTCTTGTTCAGCAAGTAGCCCGCCGCAACGGATTGTATGTCGATCTGTTGAGTCGGCTGTTTAGGCTCCGCAACCTTGGAAAAATCTCTCCAGATGAAAAACTCACCCCGGATATTCTGGACCTGCACACCGTGGAGGAACAGTTCATGTTGGTAGCGTCAGCCTTGTTTCTTGACTGCCCTGAATTGCTCGATCTCAGGGCATTCGCCGAATCGATATTCGAGAAAGGGTTACTGCCACACGGGTTGTTAAATTCGGTTTCCAAGGAACGGACCCAAGAAGAGTTATGTGATGCCTTCCGCGCTATTCAGGGATTGGCCATCCTAAATCTGATCCCTGCCTTTGACATAAACATGCTTGGGAAGTTGCACCATGACATTGCAACAACCCGTTACTTCTCGATGGCCACGGCACAGATGGCTCTCACCGTTCAGCGGATACTCCAATCCCACACGTATCAACCTGTTAGTCTATCTGACGAAACGGTTGAGTATGCAGTTACACTAACCAGTTTTGCCAAAGGGCTGCTCGGTAAAGTGTACAAGGGACTATCGATCACTCCCTCTGAGTTGGCGGCAGCTGTGCGTATTGTTCGCGTACTTAAAGCCATACCGGAAGATGTAGCATTCAACGCAGGTCGAGTGCTTTTAAATGAGATACTGCGCTTGGACGAACTAGGTACCCTGAATATGGTTGATGCGCAACCAATACTTACCGGAGTTGTAGCTTCCGGTCTGGTTCTGACACCCAGTGAACGCACATTGATATCAAAAGCGGTGTTACGTTCTTTCCATGGACAGTTCAAGAAGTTAGGTGACATGTATGCTGACCCCGCTTCGCTACTGGCTATTATGGGTTCGGATAACCTCGTGCGTAATTCCGATCAGTTCGAGGCTCTTGCATATGCAGAGTTACCTGAAGCAGAAGAGGAGCTGGATCCGGCACTGCTCGGTTGCGAGATGCCCTATGATCTTTTCTACTCTCGTGGACACTCATGGGTGCGCTCTGAAAAGGACGATTCCTTCCTCGTCGGGCTCGATGATCTGGTTGCTCACTTGATAGGCAATGTTGATGTTGTCGAGATGCCAAAACCGGGCGAGCAACTGCGACGTGGAAAACCGGCACTGCGCCTGATCCGCGACGGCAAGTCCGTAGAAGTATATTCCCCAATGGATGGTGAGGTAATGGTGGTCAACCAGTCGGTCGTCGATACCCCCAGAGTTCTTTCGGATAAACCGTACAACGATGGTTGGCTGCTGACAATTCGTCCCCGAATAGATGAGGATAATCTCTCAGGGCTTATGTTCGGTCAGAACGCCCATGACTGGCAAAGAAGCGAAGTGATTCGGCTAAGCGAGATGTTTCAGGACAAGATTGCAACCGCCGCGGATGGAGCCACGCTTGCCCACGACGCCCTGGCTGGCATCCCCGATGTTCGTTGGTCTAAAGTGCTGAGCAAGTTCCTTAGAGGTTAAAGAGTATGATGCAGTATCATTAAGATATTCAATTTCTATTCAACTCGTCTTTTAGCATGATATTGCAGTAGTAACACAGTTGCGAGGACTTTGTGTCGATGTGTGTCATGTCAAGCGAGGCAACCATCACACAAGTGGGATCGTCACAGTGAGTTAGGCCAAAGGTATGGCCTAACTCATGGATACATTCCTTGAGGACGCGGCTAACAAAGACGCTACGGTTGCTGGGGGGGGAGTCGTCTCTGAGTGGTGCTATACCAAGCCGATAAGTTGATACCAGTGCAGCACGACCTTCGAGCATAGCCTCACCAAATACGTAACGCAAGATTGGTGTGAAGATGTCTAAGGTCGTTACTCCCAGAATCCTGAAGGAAGTCCGATCGGAGGCAGCCAAATGCTCGAGAATCCGGGTAGCGTGATATTGCCCCCTCTTTTCGTCCAGAAGTTCGGTTGGTAGTCTCTCAGTAGCGCCAACCCGACACTGGAACGGAAATATCCGTGTGATCTCTGCAGCTATGGCAGACATGAGATCCTTGTCTGAGATATTTAGAGGCACGATCTCAACCACCCGGGGAGTCATAACCGTTAACTCCTGCTTGCTGCTTTCAAGACAGCTCGTATTTTTTGATTTTGGCGTACAATGTTCCCCTGTCGATTTTCAACGCCTGAGCTGTCCGGCTTATGTTCCACTCATACTGATCGAGCTTCCTAGCAATATAGTCCCTCTCCCGTAAATCGAGAGACTCATCGATTGGC
>JAUUYL010000064.1 GCA_030590485.1 Lentisphaerota bacterium
CAACTTCAGCTTTGAATTTCTCCGTAAATGCTCTTCGTTTCTTTCTCATTTGCATCCTCCCACTTTACCAGTTTCGAGACGCAAATTCCACCTAAGCCGGTGGTACTAAAATCGGGGTAAAGCGCACTCCCCCTCCAATGTCATGTCAAGTCACAGCAGAATATGTATATAATGATTGGCGAACAACGGGACTCGA
Organism: Lentisphaerota bacterium; assembly: GCA_030590485.1. Lineage (GTDB taxonomy): Bacteria > Verrucomicrobiota > Kiritimatiellia > UBA8416 > JAUUYL01 > JAUUYL01. The sequence goes on from JAUUYL010000064.1 coordinate 197, forward strand.
ACCTTAATAAGACAACAGTCGAGCCCGACACACATAGTCAGTTATGCTGCAACGAAATGATATCCGCCTTTCGCAGACCTAGCGAGTATTCGAGCTCTAGTCAAGAAAGGTGTTTGAATCGCAGTGAGCGAACCACCCTATGAGATAAGGTGGCGGGAGCGACGGGACTCGAACCCGCAACATCCAGATCGACAGTCTGGTGCTCTAACCAAATTGAACTACGCCCCCAATTTGAAAAGCAAATGGGATAATAGCTTGAAACATGAAGGAATCAAGCAAGAAAATATTATTTCTCAAGATTTATTTTAAAAGATTGAAGTAAATCAGGCAGAATACACCCATCACAGCGCAGTATACGACAAAATACTTAAACTTGCCTCGCTCAAGAAGTGTTAGAAATAATTTAAGTGCAATAACGCCGACCAGAAACGCAGAAACAAATCCCGCAACATAAACCCCTCCCCCCAAAGGCGGTATCTTGTCCGCTGTATCGGCAAAGAGATCCAGCCCCTCGAGCAATGTTCCAGCCAAAATCACAGGAATGACAATAAGAAAGGAAAATTCAGCCGCCTCGCGCGGTTTCCACCCAAGCATCCGTCCCACCGAAACTGTAATGCCACTACGGGAAACCCCGGGAAGTATTGCAATAATCTGAGAAATCGCGATAAGAACACAATGCCAAGTCCTGGTCCCCGCCTTCAACTCCCCTACAGGACTCTTTTCTTTAGCGCGATCTCCAAGAAACAGCAACATAGCGGTTATGATGAAAAAGAAACCAAGATAGCGGGGCTGACCGTAGAAACTTTTCAGGAACGGCACAATAAAAAGAAAAGGTAATAGCGCACATAGTCCGGCAAACAGATAAAGCAGATAAATCCTCTCGGACACCAGTATTCGCTTGATCCTCTTCCCGAAAACAATCAGCACAGCAAACAGGGTTCCCAAGTGGAGGAACAGATCAAAGAATATGTACTTCTCAGGATTTTCAACCCCGAAAAGGGACTGAGCAAGACACAAGTGACCCGACGAACTGACAGGCAGGAATTCCGTCAAGCCCTGCAATATACCCAATAGTATTCCCTCAGCTATCGACATCGCTGTCACCCTTCACTGGCCGTCGCATCTCTTTCTTCTGAGCTTGCTTACGTTTGCCATCAAGCATCTTTTCCTTCTGACGCCTGGAACGCCTTCTCTTCTGGCGCCTTATCTTCTCAGCCGCCCGCCGCCGCTCGCTCTTCTCACCGAGAGCCTTTTCCTCCAGCCGATCACACAATTCCCTTCGCGCATAGAAACGATTCATCGCCCTGGAACGCGACTTCTGACATTTAACCGCAATCCCGCTGGGCCCATGACAAAGATAAACACACGACGCGGTTTTATTAACCTTCTGCCCGCCGCTTCCACTCCCGAGAATAAACTTCTCCGTGAGATCATCGCCCAGGATTCCAAGTTTTACCATCCTTGCTTCCTGTTTCTTCTGCTTGGCAGTGGATATATACTCTTCTGGCATTTCTTTTGACCTTTAAAAAACAAGTTGATACTGTAGAGCAAAAGAACAGAAAAGCGGAGAAAAAAATGCCTGCTAAAGAAATAGCATACTTGGGACCAGTTGGTACATATTCACACCTGATAGCCGAAAAACGTTTCGGGAGCAAGGTACGCCTGGTCCCGATGGCAACAATACACGACATATGCCTCTACACCTCCGGGAAAGAAAGCCGTTACGGGATAGTCCCCATCGAAAACTCATCGGGCGGAGCCATCTACGAGACCGTCGACATACTACTGGCCAACAAACCTAAAGTGCATATTATCGAAGAATTGACCCTGAATGTTAAACTTGCTCTTCTGGGACATAAAAACGAAAAAATCCAAAAACTTTACTCGCACTTTGCACCTCTGGAACATTGCTCAGGTTGGATACGAAAGAATCTGCCACGGGTTACAAAGCAGGTAGTCACAAGCACTGCCGTCGCCGCCCTCCGTGTTGCCGACGAAAGCAACTCGGCCGCACTTGGGTGCCGTAAACTCGCGTCATACTACGATCTAAAGGTCTTGAAGTACCCCATAGAATCAGAAGTGCCAAACATCACAACATTTCTGGTCATATCAGGCAAGAAACGATCTCCAATCAAGCCTTCAAAGATAACCGTGGCGGTCAGACTGCCAAACGAACCCGGCAGCCTCTGCACATTCCTTGAATATTTCAGGGACCAGAATGTCAACCTATCCAGATTGATATCAAGACCCATACGCGGAAGCCATAAACAGTACGCTTTTCTGGTCGATCTTGAGGGAAACACAGGACAAGCCAACGTCAAGCGAGCCTTAGCATTGGCAAAGAAAACATGTGTTCAGATTCGTGTATTAGGCAATTACCCAACAGGGCGCAAATACACTTCGTAAGAAAAACCGACTGGAACCGGGTCTAATTGGCGTCTGAATCATCTAGAGGCAGAACTTTGACATTCCATTCCCCTGCCAACCAGCTGAGAAACTCAGATTCCTTATGGTCAATTCCATCTTCGCCAGCGCAGTCCATGACTTCACCATATATAAGATCACGCACTTCCTGCTTATCAACCTTCGCAACCAGCGCCCTGAACTCATTTTCAGTCTCATGATACTTCTCAGCTTCTTCCAGCAATTGTCCATATTCATCGCCAAACGCCGTTGCAATACCAGCCACATGCTCCGCCTCATCCGCCGAGCCTACCCCATCAGCAACAACAATAAACCTGAACAAGGCTACACATACAACTCTCTCTTCGTGATTCAAATCCTGTAATTCCATAATGTGCTCCTATTCTTCTGTCAAAACCATTGCATTTAGTTCATGGCGGAGGGGATGTTGTAAAGTTAAACTCTGCCATCTATTCTTATGTAATATAATCCGTAACTTATTTACAAATATAATAAGCAGGAATAATAGAGATGAAGGCAGGCAAGATAAAGGAAAAACGAGCATTTGTTTATTGTCGAACTTCGAATGACTCGGAAATGGAGGATAGGCAGAAAGTATCTATTGAGGCTCAGGAAGAAAGCAAAAGGAATTAGCAGAGTGCCACGGATACGAAGTTGCGACAACACTCAAGGGCAACAGATGACTTTTCATTCCATTCTCGTCCGTAACCACCCATTATTTCAATCATTTACCCGAAGATGAGTTTTTGTACGATTCAGGGTTGGATGGATTTATTGACACTTCAGGATATAGCCCTATGCCAAGCCGGAATCATCACTCTGGAATTGCCTTCGATTTGCACTGCAGACTTTATTCTGACTCGGTGTTGAGGGATAATCTCTACAAACTCCTGGTCTTGCTTCATATACACCACAAGAATAATTATCATCCAAGAAGAAACAATCTCCGTTTTCTTTAAACTTCAAGAAATACTCTTCAACTCTTTTTCTTTTGGGATTCGTAAATGCATCAAAACGCAATCCTGTGACCTTTCCCAACGCATGGATGTCGTCTTGAGATAGTTCCACAAAGGGGTAGTGCCTACAACACTCAGCGCATGTCTCACACATCTCGCCTAATGCGGCATTTCCCATAACCTGATGAATCCTGTGTACCATGTCTCGGGAACGCCTTCTGTGCTTATAAAGACCCACTTCGTAGAGATCTTCTCGCCTGCTAATACTTTGAATGAGAAGTTTTCACACTTCTGCATATTTATTTTGCCATTCGTCTTTTCCCCACACAGAACTAGCTAGCGAGAAGATTAGCCAGCAATGTGTTCCGTTGTCAAAAGCTGGGGCTTTTGATGCGGTATTTCCGGATTAAGCATCCAGAGAGTCCCGCCTTGTTCCGTTTTGTTCCAAATAACTTTGAGCAAAACGGATAAGGAGTACAATCAGGGCAATACTCCATGTAATGCCCTGATGACGAATATATTATAACGCTAACCGCTGGAAGAGTTTGTCTTGTTTGTTGACTTCCAGAGATTATAACGGTTAGGAGGGCATTACATTGGTAGCGCAAGGTCCTTTTTGTCCCTGGCCTACATCGAATCCCACTTTTTGCCCCTCATCGAGCATAGCCCGGCCCGAGGTCTTGACTTCAGAATGATGCACGAACAGATCTTCTCCACCGTCGTCTGGTGCTATGAAACCGAAACCTTTATCTGCATTGAACCACTTTACTGTACCTGAACTCATTGTATGAGTCTCCTTGTTTGTGTTGATGTAATATCATTATATTACTTTTTACAACACAGGGCAATGTAACATAATAATATCATATAGCAACCAGATGATTCCGAAAATTTGAGGGATCAGATCTAACGGATTGAATGCACTATAACGTGGAAATTCAGCATCACAGCAATCTTTACCCCCAAGGGTTTCCCCTACAAAAAAGCTGCGTTAGTTGCAGACAACCCAAACGGAAAGCGCTGATACGATCCTATCCACTACCAAGAAGACGCCATTAAACTATTCCTCCTGTTGAGAGAAGAAAGAGATTCCCAATGAGGGTTTCTGAAACAAAAGCACTTGTAACCACTTTGGAAAACGAGCCATCGCAGGGAGGTGAAAGAAGGTGCAACACCGAACTACAGCTACTGTCACCGCCGGTTTAAAAATGGTGATTCAGGCAGGATTATCTTGCGACGAGGTTAGATCCTGTTGAGGCCGATAAAGCGAGTCGGTTCTTGTCCGCCTATAGTTGTGCCATATGGCAACGGCTTCTCACATTTGCTCATATACTGCACAAGTAGAGCTGGCGTCTCGCCTGCTCATCCAGAGCCCATCATCAATTCTAAACAGGCCAGCCCTTCGCTCACGCTCAGGATAAAAGGCGCCGCTTTACTTTACATATATCCATCTGGTGTTTTGGCGATGCAGGAATGTAAACCATCCACCCAGAACACAGTCTCGTTATCACCTTTGCTCTTATTGTATTGGTGATAGCAAGTGTCTATAAGCACATGGCGGAGGGGGAGGGAGTCGAACCCCCGGACGGTTGCCCGTCGCCGGTTTTCAAGACCGGTGCATTCAGCCACTCTGCCACCCCTCCGAGATTATGTGATTTCGTGGTGAGTCTTATATCAAGAAACGTTCGGAATATGCAAGCATTACTCTAAAACTTCCATTTAACCTTGAACTTTTAACCGTTAACTTTTAATCTCATCGAAATGCTTGCTGACTATCATATGCACACAAGTCTCTGCGGTCATGCCGAAGGCAGTCCAGAAGACTATGTAAATGCCGCCAAACAATGCGGCATTAAGGAAATATGCTTCACCGACCATGCACCCAACCCGGACGGCTACGATCCCGACAACCGCATGACACTTGCGCAATTCCCGGAATACAGTGACCTCGTATCCTCTATCCAAAAACAAACATCCGATATGACCATCCTCTACGGCATTGAGGCGGATTACTACCACGGCTGCGAAGCTTTCCTCGCACCATGGCTCAAAAAAAACGATTTTGACTTAGTCATAGGATCCGTCCACTACATAGCGGAATGGGGATTCGACAACCCAGCCGAAAAAGAAACATGGAAATCCGCAGATGTATCACACGTCTGGAGAGACTACTTCACCCTGCTCACCAAACTGGTCGACACAGGACTTTATGATATCGTCGGACACTTGGACCTCCCGAAAAAATTCCGGTACTGTCCGCCAGATGCCGAACTGGCAGAAATCGCAACCCCCGCACTCGACAAGATAGCCGAAGCTGACATGACGATCGAACTGAATACAGGCGGGCTTCGCAAAGCCGTAAATGAGATTTATCCGTCCCCACTCCTTCTGAAGATGGCACGCGAAAGAAATATTTCCATCTGCTTTGGCTCAGATGCACATATACCATCCCAAGTCGGACACGAATTCAACATGGCTCTCAAGCTGGCAAAAGATACCGGCTATTCTGAATGCGTGCGATATCTCAAACGCGAGAAAAGATCCATTCCGCTACATTTCGACCATATCGCTTAGGTTGATTACCGACATCAATACAGGCAGGATCAAAAGCAAAACCAAAACCGCAACAAACAGGATAAGCGCGGGCTCCAAGATCGTCAGACACCTTGATGTATACCTGTTCCACTCATCCTGATATTTCAAACCAGCCTTTTCCATGAGCGGCCCAAGCTCCCCACTTGCCTCACCCATCTGCACCCAGCCGGCAAGAGAATCCGCCAACGGCGGTATATTACGAACCGCATCCGAAAGGCTCGAGCCATGCCTCACAGACTCAGCCTCCTTTGCCGATAACCTGGCTATCCATGCACTTCCAGTTGCCCGCCCACTCAAAACCAATCCGTCAATCAATGAAACGCCGCCGCCTAGCAAGATCGACATCGTCCTGGCAAAACGAAGATTACCCAGCATGCGGTACCCCCGCCCCAACATGGGCCATCCGTAGATCTTTCTGTCCACCTTCACCCTGAAATCCTCATCATTACGGAACTTTCCTTTCAAATACCAAACAAGTAATCCTATGGCGACAATCGCAGGAACAATCGAATAGCTCAGAAAAGTACCCGTAGCAGCCATATGTTTTATAATCGCAGGCAAAGGCAGATTAAACTCAAGAAGTTTATCACGGTACCAAGGCACAAGAAAACCAAGCACAGCCACCGCCACCATCAACGCCAGACAAACAACAATCGACGGATACAACAAAGCCGACAACACCCCCGCCTTCAGCTTCTCCTGCTCATCGATGAAATCTGCCAACCGCTCAAGCATCACGTCAACGGTCGCCGACTTCTCCGCAGCTTCAATAATAGCCCCTTCAAAAGAAGTAACAGAGTCACACATGCTTGTGAACGCCGCCGCCAGAGATGATCCTTCCCGAACCCTGTCACGCACCCCGGCAAGTATAACCTGAACATTTCTCATTTCAGGAGATTCAACCAACAGCTGCAGCGCTTTCTCCAACGGAATTCCAGCGCCAAGAAGTGCGCTTAATTGCCGATAAGTCACACTCCTCTGGCTTACCTTGAATTTAGAAACGCTTCCGGAAAGGCTCACCTTCTCGGCAAGCACACCACCTGCCGCCAGCTTCTCTCTGGCGTTCTTGACCGTAAGAGCTTCAATCAACCCTCTGCTTGACTGACCGGACTTATCGAAACCCCTGTATTCGTAAGTATTCATATTCTAATGTTGGAAAGATACACTAAGAAAATCTGATAGACTCGTCGTCCCGTCCAACACCTTCGCCATGCCGTCATCCAACAGACTCAACATGCCAAAACTCTCCGCCTGCTTACGCAGTGAAGCCGCATTGATCTGCCCGTCACGAATCATCCCCTGCATTGTCTGATCAAGCACCATAAGCTCAAACGTCCCCACCCTGCCCTTATAACCCTCAAGACACTTCGGGCAGCCCACCGGCTCCCACGCTTTCTTGCCAACCGCACCTGCGCCCAACTCACCAAGATCCTTAACTGACTCTGCGGATATCACAGTCTCCTTCATACATTCCTGACACAATTTCCTCACCAATCTCTGCGACAGGACACCCCGCAAACAAGAAGCCAGAAGGTATGATTCAACACCCATATCCAAAAGCCGCAATACAGCACCTGGCGAATCGTTGGTATGCAGAGTTGTAAAAACAAGATGCCCCGTCAGCGAGGCCCTGATTGCTATATCTGCAGTCTCAATGTCTCTCGTCTCTCCAACCAAAATAATATCGGGGTCCTGCCTGAGGATATGCCGCAGTCCACTCGCAAAAGTTAGACCTATCTTAGGCTTCACCTGTATCTGACCTATATCGGCAAGTTGATACTCAATCGGATTCTCAATAGTCATAATATTCTTCCGCACAGAATCAAGTTCGCCAAGTGCAGAATAAAGCGTCGTGGTTTTACCCGAACCAGTAGGCCCAGACACTATGATGATTCCATTAGGCTCACTCAACAACGATCGGAACCCGCCAAGAATACCAGTCGGCATGCCAAGAACTTCAAGGGGCAACAATGTCGACTCCTTGTCCAGTATCCTTAAAACAACCCGCTCTCCTTCCGCTACAGGCACAGTAGATACACGCAAATCTATCTCTCGTCCACCAACACTTACCTTAGCCATACCATCCTGAGGCAACCTCTTCTCGGCAATATCCATACGCGCCATCACCTTGATCCTCGAAACTATGGAATCCTCAAGATGCTTCGGTGGTGATGCCTGCTCATACAAAACACCATCAATCCTGTACCTCACACGCAACGACATCTCGTAAGGCTCAAAATGAACATCCGACGCCTGTTTCTTGACCGCCTCGAGAAGTATTAAATTAACAAGCTGCGTAACCGGGGCCTTATCTGCAACACGAAACAAATCATCCGCCCTGGCCTCTATCGGCACATCATCCTGCGAACCCGCGCCCATATCCTGAATAAACTCTTCCGGCGAATCATCCTTACTGTAATAGCAACGCTCAATGCTTTCTAGAATCACATCATCCTGAGCAAAAACAGGCTTCAGCTCTTTGCCAACAAGAATTGAAAGGTGCTCCTGCTCGCTAATCTGATCAGGATCAGACGTAAGCACACACAAAACTCCCCCCACAACAACAGGCAGAAGTCTATGGGTTCTCGCCCATTCAACAGGAAGTTTACTTACCAGAAGGGGGTCAAGCATATCATCAGTAACAGAAGAAATGTACTGCGTGTCAAACCGGTCAGCATATTCCCTGAGCTTCAGTTCTTCGGTGGAGGGAGATTCGGTCATCCAATCATCCTTTTTTGTCGTTGGTGATACCGGTCTTGTCTTTCCAGTCTTTCATTATTTTCTCAGCATCCTGCATACTGGAAACAATGCGCGGAGTGACAAAAATCATTAGATTGGTCTTTTGCTTCTCTTCAACCGTATTTCTGAACAGCCACCCAATCAAGGGAATCGACCCCAAAATAGGCACTTTCTTGACAATCTTCGTAGAATCTTCACGAGTCAAGCCAGCAATAACGATAGTCCGTCCATCCGGCACGGTAACAGTCGTCGAGACCTGGCGCCTGGCAATGGTTGGAGCAAATGTACCGCTGGGCCCAGGATCAATGACAGCCTCAATGCTTGGGTTGAGCGTCATCTGAACTTCACCGCCCGGTATCACATGCGGAGTCAACTTAAGCTTTATACCCACTTCGATACGCTCAAATTCCTGTATAACATCTCTCGAATCACCAGTGCCTGCATATGTTGACTTCAGTATGGGAATCTCCTCGACTATACTGACACTCGCCTCCTTATTGTTCTGAGCCTCAAGAGACGTCTCGGAAAGAATGTTAAATCTTGAATTCCTTCGAATGGCGTTGATATTAATCATTCCAGGATGAGTGGCAACGATGTTACCAGCCGCATCCTCCCTGCTGCCGTACGCAATGCCAGCGGATATTCCGCTCGGGAAAATCCCACTCTGGATAGCACTCATCAGACCATCAACACCATCCGTCAACTTCAGTCCGCCCTGAACGACAGTAGACCCGACCATATCCGGCATATCCAACGCCGCCATCTCAACACCAATGCTGAATCCATCTCCCTGCCGAATCTCCGCAATCATAACCGTTATATGAACCTGCTCAGGAAGCTTGTCCAGCTGCTCGACAAGCTTGCGAACCATTTCGAAGTCGCCAGGCATAGCATCCACAATCAAAGCATTATTCTCGGCACTGGAAGCAACTGCAATCTTGCGCTTCTCATCATACGACCGTTTCTTGTCCAATTGCGTAAGAAGACTGCTTATATTCTTGGCAGTTTCCTGAGCTTGTATGTACTTTAAAAAGATTGCGTTCAAATGCCCGCGACCTGAGGGCGTGTCGATGTCCATCTTCTTAATAATCTTTTTCAACTCTTCATTCTGTGATGCCGTACCGACCAACATCAGACTGTTCGAATGAGGGGATGCAACAACCGTGACACCTCGACTGACACCTGAACCCCGGGAAGTATTCGTGCTCTTGTAGCGAGACGACGATGTTGTGGCACGAGGCAATCTACTCTGGAGGCGGTCGCCCCTCGTAGCACCTTCATACATTGCATCATTCAACTGTTTTGCAAGATCGGCTGCATTGGCATACTCAAGAAAAACCATTTCTATAACCTTAGCCAGACCCGGCTTATCAACCTCCTCTACTATTTTCTCGATACGCCTGATACTGTCGGCTGTGTCCGTGACAATCAAATGGTTTGTCTCATCGAGAGACCCTATCGCGCCCTCCTTGCCTCCGCTCACACTGGACTCGAGTATCCTGCGCAATTCCGACGCCGACACATGCTCTAAATGCATTACTTTTGTGATAATTCCTTCTGTTGGTGTTTCCTCATCAACACCAACAACATCACCCATTGGTGACACTCTTTTAGGAAGCGATACAATTCTGTAAATCTCACCATCCTTCAAGACAGAACAGCCAGAAGACTCCAAGATAGAAACAAACAGAGGGTATACTTCCTTAGGGCTTACACGCGGCGAAACAATCGTAACCTTCCCCGTCACGTCATCAGAAACAACAAATTTCTTGCCCGTAATATCACCGACAAGCTTAACGAAGGCAGTCACATCAACCTGATCAAAACTAAAATTGATATAACCCTGCCCCGAAGAAACAGATGAGCTTGCACTCTGCCCCATTACACCGCTCGCCATAATCATCACCGCAAGCGGAACCAGAAATATTCTTTTCACAATTTGTATCATCCTCACCACGCTTCACGCTTCACTTTACTATTCCTCGCTCGGATTTCTCAATAAACTTCATAAGATCATCTATTTCCTCACACCGCTCCAAGCGCTCTTTCATAACAGCCAACGCCTGGCTGGTCGACAAATTCTTCCTGTAAAGAAACCTGTAAGCCTCCTTGAGAAGCTTCCGCGCTTTTTCATTTACCCCTCGTCGCTTCAGGCCGATACTGTTGAGTCCTCTGGTTGCTGCCGGATTTCCATCAATCATCATAAACGGCGGACAATCCTGAGAGACCTTCGTGCAGCCGCCCACTATACACATTCTGCCTATGCGGGTAAACTGATGCACGGCACATAAACCACCAAGAATAGCCTGATCATCAACATGCACATCCCCCGCCAAAGTAGCGCAATTCGCCATGATCACCTCATCACCCAGCCTGCAGGCATGCGCCACATGCGAATACGCCATCAGCAAACAGCCAGACCCCACTCTAGTCACTTCCCCTTCATTGGTTCCGGAGTTTATAGTCACGTTCTCTCTGATTGTAGTATTATCACCAATCTCAACAAAAGTAACATCACCCTTGTACTTTAAATCCTGAGTCGCCCCGCCAAGACATGCAAACGGGGAAACTTTACAACCGGAACCAATCGTTGTGTGACCATCCATCACAACATGCGACATCAACTGCGTCCCGTCACCGATCTTTACGTTCTTCCCAATAACACAATAGGGCCCGACCTCAACACCCTCCCCCAACTGCGCGCCATCCCCGATAATCGCTGTAGCATGTACTTCCGTCATCCCGTAACCTTCTCATCAGCAAGCATACACATCATCTCAGCCTGAGACACAACAGCCCCATCAACCAAAATCTTGGCGTTAAATCTCGCCGTTTTCGAGCGAACCTTTGTCAGTTCTATCTCTATCCGAAGCTGATCACCAGGCTTGACTACCTTGCGAAACTTAACCTTGTCCATCGACATAAAGAAAGGCACGCCTCCCTTACCATCGCTGATCCTCGTGAGCAGCACCCCCGCCGTCTGAGCCATAGCCTCAAGCTGCAACACGCCTGGCATTATCGGCAACCCGGGAAAATGCCCTTGAAAGAACGGCTCGTTAGCCGACACATTCTTTAGCCCCACAATGTGCTTTTCATCATCACACTCCAATATCCTGTCAATTAACAAGATAGGATACCGGTGCGGAAGCACATCCATGATTTCCTGTATATCTAATTTTACCATTAACCACCTCTTCTTTTTTAGGATATATACATTTTTTTCAGCAAAAACAACAGCGAAATCCTTAAGGAATATATGCCAAACCATTAACCATCAACCATCCATCCAAAAACCTTTTCGGACGGGTTCAGCTTGCCCGCCTGATAAGACGCGAGCCAAGAAGAACAGATATGATAACCGGTGCCCATACAATCAGGTCCGGCCTAAACTGTGGCCACTTAGCGAGCTCTTCAGCCAGCAAGATAAAAAGATAGAAATTCAGAAAAAGAAATAAACCTATTGCAATACCAATTGACGACTCCTGCCGGTGTGACCTGACGCCCAATGGTATTCCTAAAAGCATAAAAGAAAAGCACGACAAAGCCAACACCAACCGCTTGCTGAATTCAACCTTCAACGCCATTCGCATGTAAACAAGATCTTTTTCATTTAAATCCGGATAAAACGCCGTTGTGTTTTCTATTCTAGCAAGGATTTCTCCCAACATCAGATCTTCATCCCTCTTGTCATACCTTGCCCTCTTAACGGCATTAGGAAGAAGAAGTCTGTAGGATTTACAGTAACCAGCCTCATTATTGCCTCCAGGAATAGGATCTATTCTTGCATCATATAGCGTCAACACAAGATTGGTTCCAGACTCATCGGTGCTCACAATCCCTCTTTGAGCAACTATCTCACGCTTAACATCAGCAGTCGCATCATAAATCCTGACGTTCTCTATATGATTCTTATTCTTCTTGCCGAGAAATATCGTGTAGCCCGAGAAGTCACGAATAAACCGGCCTTCATCTAACACCTCCAAAGCCGTCTCCACCCCAAGCTCAGCCTTGAGAGTCTTCCTGTCAAAATGACTCCTTGGAGAAAGCTCACTGTTGATATACAGACACACAACAGAAAACAACATGGCAAACATCAACGGACGAGACGCTATCTCCCATAGACTGATGCCACACGCACGCATCGCTGTAATCTCACCATCTGAAGACAACCGCCCAAAAACAAGCAGACTGCTGGTCATCACACTAATGGGAATCGAAAACGAAAGTATTGTCGGGAACCCATACAGTATTATCAATAAGACAGGACCCCACGGAACACCACGAGCAAGAAGATCACTCGCCTTGAAGATGACACCTATGCACATCACGAATGTAAAGACGAGTAACGTCATTACAAACGTGACGAGATAGTCCCCGCTTATGTGCCTGTGTATAGTTTTCACAAACTAAACAACACCATTGCCAGGTTACTTGTTCTCAGGTGGTATTTCACCAGCGGCATCTAAACCGTCCTTACCCGCACCGCGGATGTATATCTCAACACGGCGATTCTCAGGATTGCCGTTCTTAAGATCAGGCTTAACCTTCGGCCGCGAAAAACCATATCCAACTGCCTTGAGACGCTTTTTCTCTATTCCTGATGAAGAAATAAGATAACTCCGAACAGCTGACGCCCTACGCTCTGACAACTTTTTGTTGTACCGCTCGCTTGACTTAGCTTTCTGATCCGCATGCCCCTCTATTACTGCAGAAGAACCAGGATTACGGTTCAAAACCTTGGCAATCACATCAATCTCGCCAAAGTACTGAGGCTTGACAATAGACTTGTCATAATCAAACTGAATATACAGCTCAAACAACATAAGGTCGTCAGAAGGATCCTTAGGATCAGTACCATCTTCCAGAACCTCATGCCCATCAGCAACCCCACCACCATCCGTGTCGCGGTTCATAGGATCCGTCTCATACTGAAAAACTTCAGGGCCATCCTTTAACCCATCATAATCAGAGTCAGGATTCAATGGGTCCGTATGATAGGTGCGCAATTCCTCGAAATCATTCAACCCATCATGGTCAGTATC
>JAUUYL010000133.1 GCA_030590485.1 Lentisphaerota bacterium
ACAGATGAGCCGCCTCTCGACGCGCAAGTCAGAATTTTGAACAGCTATCAAGAATGGCGCAAAATCGAGTACAAACACAATCGCGGATGGATTCCTCACTCTGCTTTGTCCGAAGAGATAGAATAGGCTCCGAGTAAGAGTATATTGACATCATTTTATCATTGGAAAACACCCCTGTTGAGTGTATTCTGTCCGTCAATTTCAAGCTATACAGGATAATAAGTCTTTTATGCGTATTTCGATGAAAACCACAACAATTTGTATCGCCGTTCTAATTGTGTGGTTTTCAATAAAAGAAAACTCACATTCCTCCGATATACATATCGCAACACAAACGAGTGACCTCAAGGCAATGTCAGAAATTGTTGCCAAAAGAGGCCCCGCCGCCGTAAACGAACAGCTGGTCAACGGCATCACCCCACTTCATATCGCCGCAGCCATCAACAGCAAGCAGTCCGTGGCATTTCTTCTTGCCATAGGCGCGGAGATTAATGCCAAGACCACAAGTGGCTTCACACCTCTGCACTGGGCCGCCAACAAAGACTCTGCAGATTCCGCAGAGCTCTTAATCAGCATGGGCGCCGACGTAAACTCTCAATCCAACAAGGGTCTCACTCCTCTACATTGGGCGGCCAACCATAACTCATCCAACGTGGTTAAACTCCTCATTATGTCCGGAGCTGATATCTACAAAACGACCTCAAAGGGTTACAAACCTTTGCACTGGGCAGTTATGGAAGACTCCAACGCGGTGTACCCCATGTTGCTTTTCAAGGAGGCATCCGACAAAGAACTTCTTGCATCAACAAACAAGACGGCACCCCAGCAACACCTGGACGAGATGGACTGGAACCGTATGCTTGCTGAATCCGATATACCTTCTAAAGAACCACTCATCCTCGAAGGAGAACCTCGAGCCATGAAAGGCGAAAGCCTCACCATCAACCTCGGTCACGAGATTGATATATCATTTGTCTGGATTGATGATCTTGATATGTGGTTCGGGAAATACGAGGTCACGAACGATCAATACAAGCAGTTCAAGCCGAACCATAGCAGTCTCTTCCGCGAGAGGTTCAATTTGAACAGTAAGCGGCAGCCGGCCGTTTACATCAGCTGGAAACAGGCCAAAATCTTCTGCACATGGCTGAACAGAAGATATACTCAGAATATTCCGGACGGCTACGAATTCAGGCTTCCAACTGATGATGAATGGATGCATTGCGCCCAATGCGGCAAATCGCGCGCATATCCCTGGGGCAAATCCATGCCGCCTGCTTACGGAAACTATTCCGACGAATCATTAAAAAACTATATTTCCGACTGGAAAGGTCTAAAAGGCTACACAGATGGCTTCATCGTCTCCTGTAACGTCGAAGAAAGCGGGTCTAACGAATGGGGTGTTTTCGGCATGGCAGGCAACGTATGGGAATGGTGTGAAGACTGGAACGACAAGACCTATCGTTACAAAACGCTTCACGGCGGAAGCTGGGACTATGATGAAAAAGACATGATTCGTATTGATTCCAAAGGATTCGACAGACCCGACACCAGAGATGACACAATTGGAGTTCGTATAGTCATTGCACCCAAATAATGATGGGGGTAGAGTCTCTACATCGTTGAAACCGATAAAGTAAATCGTTTAAGCGTAACCAAGTAAGTGCGCGACTAAGAACGGGACTAAGCGTACGACGAAGTGTTAGAACAACAGGAGCAACAACCATGGCACAACTGTTTGGTCATGAAAAACTGAAGGTATACCAGAAATAAGTACTATCATATGAAAATCAACCAGGTCAGACTACAAAAGTATCTCTCAGAACGTGGCATTGCATCGCGGCGTCATGCTGCGGAAATTATCCGCGACAAACGTGTAATGGTAAACCATAAGCTTGCTACTGAACCTTCATTCCCTGTTGCAATTGAACATGATATTGTGACACTTGACGGAAACATCATACCTGCAGAAGAACCAGCTAAGCGCACGATTATTCTCAATAAACCGCGTGGATATATATGCAGTACCTCATCCAAGCAAGGAAAAACTATTTACGAATTAATTCCTGGCATAAAAGAAAACCTGCTGCCTGTAGGCAGGCTTGACAAAAACAGCGAGGGTCTGATTCTGATGTCCAACGACGGAGACCTCATCAACCACCTCACCCACCCACGCTATGAGCAGGAGAAGACGTACCATGTATCAGCTTCAGGCGCGATTGATCCAAATACCATAAAGCAGTTAAACTCCAGGATGGAGATTGACGGCTATCTGATTCGGTCCGCCAAAGTGTCTTTACTCAGAAAACAGAAAGAGCAGGAACGACATCTACTGGAATTCGTCCTTATGGAAGGCCGAAAACGCCAGATACGACATATGTGTGAACGTGTAGGCCTTAAGATTCACAGACTCCAGCGCGTCAAAGTAAAGACTCTGACGCTAAAAGGCTTGAAACCTGGGGAGTGGCGAGACTTAACTGAACAGCAAATCAAAGCCCTGACGCCTGCGTGATCCTAGCGAACCGCTTTACGCAGCTCCACAAGCTTACTCTTGTCAGCAAGCGGCAAAAGATTCATTTTCGTAAACGCCTCATCAAGCAAAAGTTTTGCCTGCGTCTTATCACCCTTTGCAATTAACACTTCCGCAAGGTGTACATGAATCCGATAATCTTTGCTGTAAAGTGAAAATGCTTTTTGAAACGCATCTAGTGCCTCATCAGTTTTGCCTTGTTTATACAAAATGCTACCCAATGTATCCCATGCAATATAAAAACCTTTGCTTAAATCAATGGTCTTTCTAACCAAAGTTTCGGCCTCGTCCAGCTCATCTTTGGTATATAGAATCCACGCCAGATCATTTAGAGCTTCAGGAGTCTCTCTACCGGCAACACTTTTCCTTAAAAATATTTCAGCAATACCAAGCTCATTATTTGATATTTTTATTGTAGCTAGAACGTAGTTTGCAAAAGGATGATCAGGCTCTCTACTCAGAATGTCACGCGCCCAACTTAAAGAGTCGGCTTTACGGTGCATAACAAAGTACAGCCTCAGGATTTTCTCACGTATCGCG
>JAUUYL010000021.1 GCA_030590485.1 Lentisphaerota bacterium
CGTCTCGCGACAAAGGAAAAACATTCGTAAACGCCTGCATGAAGATAACAAACTAAATGCATGTATGACCAAGTTAAAGAGCAGGATGGCGGCTAAATGCTAATAATCAAGGTCTGACCCTGCGAGGGCGGCGCTTGTTGCTGAATGGACAAAAGCGCTCAATTCAAGATTTGTGGTAATTGCCGATGATTGCAAGGCTCTGATGGAAGAACGTGAAACGCTTTTGGCGCTTGCTGATTCAGGCCTTAAGCACAGCACCTTGGAGTATTATGGTCAGACTCGTGTTTATCCATTGCTTGTCGATGATATAGTCTGTGTAAATTCTGAGAGCAGCTCGTGTGTTCAACTTGCAGATATGCTGTCTGGGGCCACATGTCATGCTGCTAATGTAAGAGCCCGAGGCGGTACACCTTCGCAGTTTGAGGTAGATCTGCTAGAGATCCTTCTTGAGAAAAAGCTTATAGCTGGTTGCATATGGCCTACTAACGAGGTTACCCCAGAGGGGGTTGGCGCTGATGGAAATTATTCGGGGAATCCTGCTGACTTTACGATGCGTCTACTTAATAAAGATAAAGATGCAATGAAGAAAGGAGCGCGTGGATGAGTAAAGCAGAAGAGCAAATTAGGGAAATGCGATCACAGTTGCACGAAGGGCACAAGGTTTATGAATACTGGAAGGATGGATCCATGCACCATTTCGTGTTTCCTGCATTGGAGTATGATGACTATATTATTTCTGTTCCTGATGGGCCAGAGGTGAGGAAGTTCCTCTCGTCTCCTGAATACCAAGACAATCAGATGAAAGCTGTTGTCGTTGGTGTTGCCTTGCTGGATATAGTCAGCTTCTCTTCTCTGCCGGACGAAACGCAACTCAAATTAATTGTCCGCTACCAGCAGAAGGTGCGAGAAGGTGTCAACGGATATTCAGTGGCAAGAATGCTGCCGATAGGAGATGGAACAATATTTGTTTTCGAAGGAAATCAGATATCATCAATGATTGAATGTCTTTACTCTGTAACACACGCTATTGATGGCTATAACTTAGATTGGAGTGGAGATGATGTTCCTGAGATTGCCTATAGAATAGGCATTCATGTTGGTCATGCGTTTCGCGCCAAAGATATTAATCGCGATCACAATTATGTGGGAACGGGAATGAACATGGCTCAACGAGTCAGTACGTGCGTTCCTGATCGCAACGCTTCTGGTCTTCCGTTTTTTTTGAACTCACCGATTTATGCTTCTGAGGAAGCACGGATAGAGCTTGAAAAACGCGGGATGCCGGAAAGGATCGCGTTCACAGATGCTGGACACCATGAGGTTAAGCATGGAGTGTATATTCATGTCCATGCTGTAAATAAGGGCAGTCTTGATGCTAGTATTGCAGAATAGGTGCATGCCTTGCAATTTAGGGAGCGCAATGCTCTGCTTCAGCGTCCATGTTCATTGTTATTATGGTGTTTTTATGGTTGCTGCCACATAACATATGTTATAACATCCTGCAACGGTTACTCAATGGAGTTATTTACAAAGGATAGGGCGTGCTCGATAAGTCGATTAATGTTGCGGAACGGGTAAAGTCGTTGCGAACGACGCTGGGATTAAGTCAGGAAGAGTTAGCCAGAGAACTGCATGTGAGTTTTGCCACCATTAACAGGTGGGAGAATAGTCAAACTACACCATCCAAGCTCGCTTGGGCTCAATTTGAACGCTTCAGACAAGAAAGAAGAGGCGAACTATCATGATGATGACAACGGGTATAAGAAACGACTGATGAAAAGTAAGTGCGAGAGTTTGTATGCGAAAGAGTAGAAATGTAGTTTCATTGTTTTCAGGTGCTCTGGGGCTGGATATTGGCCTGGAGAACGCTGGGTTCAATCTTAGATCCATTGTGGAGTGTAATGATCTGGCGGTTCAAACGGCTAGAGCAAATCTGAAAAGGCAAAAAAAAGATGTATGTATTATCGAGGAAAGAATGGATTTAGATAATATTGATCGCATTTGCCAGTCAATATTGGATGACGCCAATCTGAAAATGGGCGAAGTAGATATTCTCGCCGGAGCCCCACCTTGTCAGCCTTTTAGCACCGCAGGGAAACGGCAATCTATCATGGATGCAAGAGGAGATGGTTTCGCTGTCTTTTTGAAGGCAGTTCGGTTTTTTAAACCGAAGTATTTTGTTATAGAGAACGTAAAGGGGATTTTATCAGCAGCAAAGAAGCATAGGCCATTAGCCCAGCGTGGACCGGGTTTTCTGCCTCTTCAGCCGGAAGAGGAGCATGGATCTGCATTTATGGGTATACTCGATAGTATTGAGGATCTTTGCAATGAACTGGATTATTGCGTTAGCTGGGGAGTTTTGAATTCCGCAGACTGCGGTAGTCCGCAGTCAAGAGAGCGGTTGATAATAATTGGATCTATTGACGGTCAGTTCGTGTGGCCCACTGCGACACATTCAGTCTCAGGAGAAGATGGGAAGAAGGCCTGGGCGACACTACGCGAGGCTTTTGCTGGTATGAATGATGAAGAACCCGCCTACAGAGACTTTAGCGACTCAGTTTCATCGTATTTGCAACATGTTCCACCTGGAGGGAATTGGCGAAGTCTGCCCGAATCAATGCATGCTGATGCAATTGGTGGTGCACATAAATCATGGGGCGGACGATCTGGATTTCTTCGGCGTTTATCTTGGAATAAACCTGCACCTACAGTAACGCAAAGTCCGGCGGCCAAAGCCACGATGCTTTGTCATCCAAAAGACACACGGCCATTGTCCGTACGGGAGTGCGCGAGGATTCAGCAGTTTCCTGACGATTGGGTTTTTTCGGGAGGAATGACAGAGCAATACAAGCAGATTGGCAATGCAACACCTGTCGCACTTGCAGAGGCAATAGGTCAGGCAATAAGCAAAGCCGGGAGAAAGAGGAAAAAAGGTGCTCACGCAAAGTCTCTTTTTTGCGCCGACCCTGCGCTTTTAGAACGGATAGTTAAGCGCCCAACGACTACATTGAATCCGCCAAAGATGAGGCTGGAAAAGGATCCAGAGAAAGCAAAACTTTGGTTAAATAAAAGCAGGCAAGGAAGAACTGGGTTTCTCAAGTTCGAAGCATATTGTGCTTAATTAACGCAGAGGAATTAATGAAAAAGATTGATATAACAGGGATTGATCCAGAAAAGAAGTTATTTCATAACGAGGAGATCGACACTTATGCCACTACAGTGGCATTCGATGAAATAGAGTACTGGCCTAGTAACCTCAGGACCTTATTAGCTTTTGAGATGCTTGAGGCCAAGTTCAAAAAGAAGTTAAAAAACATCTCTCTGGAGGAGGTCACTCGATATTTGGCTTCCCAGTCTGAGATAAAATTGTCCGACTTGGCCGCATCAATCAAAAAGAATGATGTACGAGTACCTTTGATTATATTGGACGATGGAACTTTGTTGGATGGTAACCGTCGATATTTTGCATGTTCGTTGCTTCAGCTTGAAGATGAGGATGTTGAATTGCAAGTTCCCGTATTGGTTATCAAGAAGGGTGACATCTCGTCGGAACAAAAATATAAAATTCTGGCAGAAGCAAATTTCGTTTCAGACTACAAAGTTCCGTGGCCACTGGATGTAAAAGCTAGGGTTACTAGCGAGTTTTATGATGAATGTATCAAAGGAGGTATGTCTGAGGATGATGCATACCTTAAGATCAAAGATGTCTATGGGCTGAGTAAAAGCGATGTAAAGGCATACGTTGAGACAATTGAGTTGACGAAGGAGTACATTAATCGAGCAAAAAAGAATAAGAAAAGAAGGTTTCAGCTCCGACATCAAGTTCTAATGAAGTTTGTGTATTTCTGGGAATTCAGGAATAAAGCTTTCCGAGGACGTGGTGTTTTGGATGCTGCTGAGTTGAAGAAAGTTAAACCTTTGTTTTTTAAAATGATAGAGACCAAGTGTTTTAATAACATTAAGCAAGTGGAGCCGATGATACGGTCATGTAGGGATAGTTTCTTATGGGAGATATTATCGGAATCAAAAGGGCGAAAGATAGACCAAGTTGAGATTCTTTTCAGAGAGAAGAAAGTTATTAGGTCTGCAGAGGATAAGGTTCGCAACTTTTTGAAATGGCTAAATTCGGCAGATCGCGATTCATTTAGTGAAAATACATTTCATTTGCTGGATGATCTGGCGGATGCCATAAGCGAATTACGGGACGAGGGCTGAAGAATGTCAAAGCCGCAGCTTATTGTTTTTAAAGGGAAGAAATCGCAGACGGGAGTTGCGTTTAAAACAGAATTTCCGAAGATTAAGTTTTCTGAGTCCGGTTATGACTTCGATAAAACTCGCGAGGTTATCGAAGGCAGAGGGGTTCAGGCGATATTACCTATATGGAATTCGCACGCTGGTGAGGTTACACCTTCTCATGCAATGACAATGCTTTTCGACGAAAAGGCTCGCCTTTATCATCTTTGGCCTCAGAAAATACGTTTTGTTTGTCTGGGTAAAAAGAAGGACGTCTCTCTACTGAATAACATTATCTCAGTTTCAGTGGCAGAGGCTCAATGTAGTGATTATCTGGGAAAACACGGACTTTCTTTTGAGGACGGGGGCGATACGACTTCCTCGTATAAGCTGTTTGCCGAGAGTGATGCTTATGATGCGGTACTGGTGGCTCCGAATAATGATTATGCTGACTATCATGTTGTGTGCGAAGATGCTGCAAACCCTATTAATTTTACAACCTTTGCCCTGCTTGCTTCTATTGAGTCCTCTGATTGGGAGATGGCTGAATGGGGAGTGCTGTCGGATAAGATTGGTGATGGACACAGAATATTTACGGCGCTTCAGTTGCCGTTTAATCAGACTTTGAGCGATGCACAGGAAGAATTATTCGATCGTCTAATCGATGATGCAGAAACGATAGATGATGTTCCGAAAGTATTGTTTGTAGCTCTTCATGAGTATAGCAATTGCAGGTTGCTGATAGACGCTGGTGGTGAGTTTGTTCCTCCTGAGATTCTGGGAGAAGAGGGGGTTCATGATGAGATCAGGATTATTCCTGACATAGGACGCCCGGCAGAAAATTATTCTACTCGTGTAGAAGAGTTCTTGTCGAAGAACAAATCGATAACCTCTAAGGACTTTGTTAAACATCAGGGGACAAAGACTTGTTTTTTCGCTTGTCCTGCGCTTGGAATTCTTACTCACGGTTTCGAGGTTGATGCTACAGAGTTTATAGTTCGCCATATGATAGATAAATGCTTCGAACTTCTGGATCGAGGCGTCAAGCCGTCTCCTGAGCAGAAAATATTATTTGATAAGTACGTGGACGCCTATCACGAAAACGGCGCGGATTTTGTTGAGTTCGAGAGTATCGCTTCGTAATAAAATGCTAATCGAAATTGTCTAATGCGATGTCTAAGATTATTTTTACATCGGGAGTGAATCCAGAGTACGATGATATCCCGGAGGTTCGCTGTGAGTTTCCTCGGCGTTATCTGAAGATGGTGGAAGATGCTGTGGGCGACTGGGTTATTTATTATGAACCTCGGAAGAACGGTGGTCGGATGTCATACTATGCATCGGCTCGCGTAGTTAAGCTTGAGACGCATCCGCTGAATCGAGACCACTTTTACATGTATGTTACTGATTATATCGAATTCGTTAACCCGGTTTCCTTCCGTGATGAAGCTCACTTTTATGAACGTGCATTGCGCCGAGACGATGGAAAGCCTAATCAAGGCGCGTTGGGTTGGTCTGTGCGCAGGCTTCCTGAAGAGGAATTCTCATTGATATTACAGAAGGGCTTTGGTGAGATGCCTGCAATTGAACCGTTGGAAGCAAGTGTGAATGAAGCGATAGCAGAATATGGACGTCCTGTCGTGCCTCAGCTTGTAAACCGCCCTTTAAGAGGTAAAGTGTTCTCTCGGATTATCCATTCTGCATATGATCAGACATGTGCATTCACTGGCTTACATCTTAGTAATGGAGAAGGTCTTTTTGAGGCGGAGGTTGCACATATTCGTGCAGTTAAAGATCATGGGCCTGACTCTCCACGAAATGGGCTAGCATTGACTCAGACGATCCATTGGTTGTTTGATGAAGGTGTGTTATCGTTAGAGAATGACGGTAGGATTCTGCAGGCTGGACGTTTGGTTTAGTTCCAGAGAAGGTTAAGGCTCTTCTTCATTCAGACGGGTACGCGCGTTTGCCAGAGAATTGTGTATTGCGCCCGCATCCACAATTTTTGAAGTTTCACAGAGACAACAGGTTCAGGGGCTGAGCATGGTTCTCCGTACATTACTTGGAGTACTATAGTTATACGCGGTGTCGAACATCGTGACATACGTTGCAGAGCGTGAGGAGATTATCTGCATCGTTGGCTCCACCATCAGCATGTTGTTCTTTGTGATGTAGCTCAAGGTGCCTTGGGTCATCTGGGTTCCATTGCTTTCTGGTCCAATTGCAGTCTGCGCATTTATACTTATCGCGAACAAGAACTTGACGTCGCACATCATCAGGTATTTTCCTGTCGTGCGCTGGTCCTTGTCTGTTCTCCTCGAGTATATACATACCTGTTTTCAGCTCAGGTCGCCCGTTCCAGTGTGTGCCAATAGGCCAGCCATCTTCTGTGCGCAATTCGCGAACGCGACGTGCCCATTCCGTCTTGTCCTTAGCTATGTACCGCAGCTCTTCCCCTGACACGGGTGTACCAACATTCTCTTGCAGAAATTCAAGAATCTTTGTTTTTACGCCAGCTTTTGTATTTCGAATGTCTTTTGCTACTTTCCAGCGATATGCAGCGTCTCGATCCTGATTGACGGAAATTAGAACGTAATCATCAGACTTCATTTCGTTCATATGTGAATGTTGCTCTGGATCTAAATCACCTGCCTCAAACATTTCCAGAATTGTTTTGCCACTGAAAATCGACCAGCCAAATTCGACCCGTAATTCTCTAATGCGGCGAGCCCATTCACTGATGCCCGCCACGATAGCTAACTCGTGCTGAGACAGGACTACACGCGGATATTCTTGAAAATAGAATAGAAGGCGTTTCTTAGCCGCGCTCCGAACGTCTTTTGGCAATAAGGCTCCCCCTAGTTTATTCATGGCGGCCCATACAGGGATCAGGGATAATACTTGATTTCGCAAGTCGGCTTGATCGGAGGTCTCAAAATTGTCGAGGAGCGTGATGATCTTCTTTTTTAGATTGTCTACTTCATGCATGGTTGTCCTCCGTTTCGCATGTGTTCATACGCATTGCGAGTTTCAGCGACATATGAAGGGGATGTCTTGCCATCCAAACAAGCGATAACTTGCTTGGCAATGGCTTTTGCCATTAACGGCGGTACCGCATTGCCTATTTGCCTAGCTATTTCGATTTTACTGCCACAAAAGATGAAGTCATCAGGAATGGATTGAATCCGTGCAGCTTCTCTATGGGTGATGGGTCGGTTTTGCTTTGGGTGTAAATAACGGCCTTTTTCTGGTTTAAAGAATTCAGTACGGATTGTGACGGAAGGCCTATCCCACCATAGTCTACCCATTAGGTCTGTTCCGCCTTTTTCTTTTCGAATCCAACAGCCAGGTGTAATATCTGGACGTTTTCTTTGTAAGTCGAATCTGTTACCTCCGGGTGGTATGGCTTTGTAGCGCTCCATGCTCACGCTTGTTGGCGTTCGTCCAAAATGAAGATCCAACGGCGGTTTAATGTCTCGGATTTCTGTGCCTATGGGTCTAGGCAGATCAAAAATTGCATCTTTCACACAACACCACGGCCGCAATTTTCTTTTGCCAAAGAAATCATCTTGCGACTGAAGCTCAGGGATTTTTTTTGGATTGTAATGGGATGGGCGCGGTAATGAGATAGCTCCGCCTTTACTGGCCATGATGATGGTTCGATAACGCATTTCGGGCACACCATAATTGGCGGCCAGTAGAACCTTAGCTTCGATATGTCTAAACCCAAAATCATGAAGTGTTTCTTCAATCTGAATAAATTCTGGTGACGTTAAGAGCTGACGGACATTTTCCATGACAATGACTTTTGCACCGCATTGTTTTACGACTCGCATGAATTGATACCAAAGTGCTCTTCGCGGATCATTGTCACGGTTTTTGTTAAGTAGTGAGAATCCCTGGCATGGCGGGCCGCCGATAACAACATCAGCCTTTGGGAAAGAAAAACTTTTAGAATCAATAAGTTTGGTGATGTCACCGCTAACAGTGTGCCTTCCTTTTGGGTCAAAATTAGCCTTGTATGATTCAATGGCGTCGGCATTCCAGTCGTTTGAGAAGACGGGTCTGAATCTGCGGGTAGAGGCGAAGCCTTGGGTCATTCCTCCGCAACCGCAGAACAAATCTATCAATCTGTATTTTCCGTATCCTGACATCGCCAATCTTTCCGTTGTTGTCTAGCTTTATACCCTAGGTTGAGTTTGTTGGCAATGGTGGATTCTTTTTGTTGTTGAGCAGAGAGATTCGGCTTGAGTGATGATGACCTCTTGCCTAAATGATGAGAAAGATGTTTGGGTGGATAATTGGTGGATAAACTGGATATATTTCTGTGCGGTATAAGGCAGATGATATATGTTGCGCGACGCCAGGCGGTAATAAATAATTCTCAACTCGCATCTGAAATATCATCATTCGGCGTAGCAACTCAGCCCGCGACGCACCCGATTTTATATCTGGTGCGTTTGTTTTGTGTTTTGTTTATGCGATGTCAGTCTTCATAATTGGGGGCATTTTCGGGGGCAGTCAGCTTTCAGGGTTTTAGGGTTGGCGGTTTGACTGAGGCATAAAGCACTTGTAGTAAGTGCTTTAAGTGAAATGCCGGGGGGGGGACTCGAACCCCCACACTGTTACCAGCGCCAGATTTTGAGTCTGGTGCGTCTGCCGATTCTTCGACATCGCTCGCGGCTCTGCTCTTGAATGTGCGGCATGTCTGGACGTACTGGTTGAAAAGAAACGCATAGAACAGGCCGATTTCGGAAAATCTATGCTGGTGTGAATTGTCTCGATGCTTGTCGGGCTCATTCGCAGCACCTCTCCCAGTCGCGTTCATGAGGATTCCGTGGATTACTCCACAAGCAGATCAGAAGTAATCGATTAGGATTAGGAGCAATCCCGGCAGAGGTGCAATGCGCCCTGAATGTATGGTTGGTTGTGGAGTGCTATGTTCTGCCCCTTTGTTTACCAAAGGTGTCGGACTTGTTTGTAGTTTTGTATGAGTTTGTCTTTGGTCAATATGGTTGCGTTCTCTTCTCTGGCTGTAGCAACAATGATCTGATCGGCTGGATCACCGCGGAATGGTTGCGGCAAGGATGTTGAGCGATAAGCTATGGTAGGGGTTAGAGGAACAAGGCGAAGTTTAGGCATATCCAAAGCTTCTGCAATCCATTCTTCCGGATTGCAGGAGATTCCAATTCTTTCTTCTTCAAGAAGTTTGCTGAACTCCCAAGGAGAAATGGACGAAAGGAGAAGTTCTTCATAGCGTTTTGGGGACGAAAGCAAGGTTCTTGCTTTTTGGGAAAGTTTTTCGGGGTGCATGTTCCACCAGATCCACACATGTGTATCCAGGATATATCTCATTTGCATGCATTCCAAACTTCTTCTCCCAGGGAGGAGACAATATTATCTTCAAACACCAATGCCTCAGAGAGTTTGCCGGGCTCAGGCTTGGTTGTTGAAATGGGGATTACTTCGGCCAAAGGTTTCCCTCGTTTTGTCACCACGACAGACTCCTTAGTTTTCGCAACCTGCCCCAAGATTTGTAACGCATGGGCTTTAAAATCAGTTATAGCGAGTGTTTTCATTATTCGTCACCTTCATCTTGCGTTAATATAGTCATTTCAAATGGTCATGTCAAGATTGAATTAATTTTAGGTGGTGAGAGTAGCGATTTTGTGTTGCCACTTGTTCCCGTCACTATTTCGGGTTAGTATTCTTGTCATGATAAGCAGTTGCCAAATAGTTGCGCATAGGGGGGCTTCCTTTGATGCGCCGGAGAATACGCTTTCGGCGTTTCGGTTGGCGTGGGAGTTGGGTGTAAAAGTTGTCGAGGGTGATTTCCGTCTTACTGTTGATGGTCGGGTTGTGTGTTTTCATGATGAAAAGACGAACAGGATTGGAGGGGGTGATCTGGTTGTTGCGTCGTCGAGTCTTGAGGATTTGCGCGGGTTGGATGTTGGGGGATGGAAGGGTGATGAATGGGCGGGGGAGCGGATGCCGGTGTTGGAGGAGGTTCTTGAGGAGATGCCGGAGGGGAATGTTCTTTTGTTGGAGGTTAAGTGTGGGATTGAGATCTTGCCGGTGCTGGCTGAGTTTTCGCTTGAGGGGCGCGTGATTATTATGTCGTTTAGTGCGGATGTTGTGGCTGGTGTTAAGGTGTTGATGCCGGGGATAGAGGTTTTCTGGCTGACGCGTTATCGTAAGAGGATGATGGGGCGTGGGTATAGGCCGGATGAGGGAAGGATACTTGAGGTGCTGGAGGAGACGGGGGCGGATGGGGTTGGGCTTAAGGCGCATGAGAGTATTGATGGAGAATTTGTGGGGGCGCTGCGTGGGGCGGGGAAGAAGGTTGATGTTTGGACTGTTGATGACCCTGCGGAAGCTAAACGGTATCTGGATCTGGGTGTCGATTACCTGACGACAAATCGGCCGGAGAGATAAATGATAAATGATGAATGATGATTAATGAAAGACTTATTGGCTGTGGAGAATGTTTGCCCGCCCGCTCCCCCCGTCGCTAGATGCCCTGGATAAAACGGATTAAAGATTTGTGGGCTTAGGATATTATCTTTTGTGGTCCGTAGTCCGTGGTCTGTAGTCCGTAGTCGTCGTGTGACGTATACGTCACGCGACTGGCGGGTGCATATAGAGGGGGAGCGCCGGTCTGGCGTGATTGCCTATTGCTAAGAAAGCGATTGTTTCTGCGGTGGGGAATGATTGTTTCGATATGAGTGTTGAGTCTTTTGGGGTGGCGGTTGTCAGGTATTCTTCGAGTCTATGCCAGTCTGGGGTGGCGATTATGGTTTCTTTTTTGATGAGGGTTGGGAATTCGTCTTTTGTTGTCAGTGAGTAGTCTTGTGATATTGTGATGATTCCGTCTTTCAGGATGAATTCTGCGTACCAGAGGCTTTGGCGGCGGGCGTCGCCGACGACAACGATTGTTTTGTCCTGGTTATTTTTGAGTAGTTCGTGTGCGATTGCTTCTCCGCAGCTTACGCCGGTTACCTTTTGTTTGTCGGGCAGGGCCATGCCATTGACGGTGGATATGGCGGTGCGGATGCCTGCGAAGGAGCCTGGGCCTATATCGACGGCAAATGATGTGACGTCGTTGATTGATATGGCAGCATCGCTGAAAAGTGATGGAAGGGCCTTGAAAACCTCGTGATTATTGATCATTTTGCTATTCCATTCCTTTTGGGCCATGAGTTCGTTATTGCGTAGTATGGCGCAGGAGCAGTGGGTGGTGGACTGGGAGATGGCCAGGATAGTTGAGTCGGTGTTTGTGTCTACATTCATGAGAGCCGAAGATACAGGATACAGTATGTATGATTCAAGGTTGTTTTGAGGTTGTTTTTGGGCGGGGGCTGATATAATATTTTGGGCTTATGGCTAGCGGACTAAATGGTACTAATTTTGCGTCTCTGTTCACGTCGAAGGATACATTGTGTCAGACTTCGATTAGTGACCGTGATGAGCTTATTCAAAAGATGCTCGAGGTTTTGGCTCTCAATCACGGAATAGGCAATGTGGAACATGCGTTTCAGCAGGTTATTGAGCGTGAAGAGAAGATATCGACTGTGATCGCGCCGGGGATTGCGGTGCCGCATGCGCGTCTTGATGCGATTGACGGGATAGTTGTCGGAGTTGCTACATCTCGTGCTGGTATTAAGTTCAATGGTGATGCAAATTCAAAGGCTCATCTTGTCATCATGATTTTGGCGCCAAAGGATCAGCCTGGCGTTTATTTGCAGGCGTTGAGTTCATTTGCGAAGATTCTGAATGAGACCGGAGTTGCCAAGCGTATAGCTGAGATGGATAATGCTGAGGATGTGTGGCGTTTCTTTGATCGCGGCGGATTGGTATTGCCTGATTATGTTTGTGCTGGGGATATAATGACGAGGGACATAGCGGTTGTGTTGGAAAACGATACATTGGAGCATGCTATCGACATGCTTGTGGATCAGCATGACATAGATGTTCCTGTGGTGGACAAGGCTGGTGTTCTGGTTGGTGTTGTTACGGCTTATGAGTTATTAAAGGTTTGTTTGCCTGATTATATTTTGTGGATGGATGATTTGTCGCCGATTATTAATTTTGAACCTTTCGCGCAGGTTTTGAGGAATGAGGGGAAGGCCTGGCTTACTGAGATAATGGCTACGGACTATGCGGCGGTTCAGGTTGACGCGCCTGCCATACAGGTTGCCAAGGAGATTACCAAGCGTGGCTCGCGGCAGGTTTATGTGCTTGATGATGAGAAGCTGGTTGGAGAGATACGGCTTCAGGATTTTATTGATAAGGTTTTGCGGCAGTGAGGAGAAAACCTGAGGGCTGAAACCTGAAGCCTGAGTAAGAGGAGAGGGCGAATGGTTGATGGGCCTAGGGGAAGAATATCGAATATCGAATACTGAATATCGAATGTCGAAGTGAAGATGAGAATAGAGAGCAAGAGATTTGACAGGATGGGTTTATGGGCTTAGGGCTGATGGGCTCTGAGGGGATTAAGAGTAAGAATGGTTAAGAAGAGTAAAGATGGGTCTTTAGGGATGTTGGTGCGTGGGGTATGTCTTCTTGTGCTTACGGGGCTTGTCGCGGTGTCGGCGCGATCGGCGCAATTTGAGGATCAGCAGGTATTGTCCTTGTCTATTTTTGTGATGATCATTCTTGCGACGCTTTTCTTTTGGAAGTTCCGTCTGGCTATAGCTTTTATTGGGATTGCGATGTTGCTTGGGTTTAAGGCTTTGACGCTTCAGAGTTTTGTCGAGTCGAGTGAGTTGGACATCATACTGTTTCTGGTGGGGATGATGGTTACGGTTGGTGTTTTGAAAGAGCTGGGTTTGTTTACGTGGATCATTCAGATGGTTTTGGGGATGGAGCATATGACGGGCCAGATCTTTGTTACCATTATTGTGTTTCTTTCTGCCTTGATGGCTTGTGCGGTTGACGAGGTGACCAGTATAGTTTTTGTTGGGGCTCTTATATTTCAGGTGTGTGATACTCTTAAGCTGAAGCCGGTTCCATTTTTGATGATAGCGGTGATGGCCACGAATATTGGTTCGTCGGGTACTATGTTGGGCAATCCTGTTGGTATTTTGATTGGGCATAAGGCTGGGTTTGGATTTGAGGATTTCGTGGTGTGGGCGTTTCCTGTTATGCTCATATCGCTTGTCATATGTCTTTTGATATTGCTGGTCTGGTATAAGAAAGAGATTGCCCTGTTGACAGAGAAGCTTAATGAGAGACGTGCGGAGCGGCTTGGGCTGGGGCCATTGGTTCGGGTTCCTTATAAGCGCGGGTTATTTATTCTTGTTGCGATGTTGACGTTGATAGCTTCTCATCGTCGTCTGGAGAATCTGCTTGGTGTTGAGGATAATACTGTTCTTATTGTTGCGCCGTTATTGATAGCGGGCATATTGATGATATGGCGTCATGAACGTGCCAGGCATTATATTGAGACCGAGGTAGAGTGGTGGACTTTGCTTTTTTTCATGATGTTGTTTGTTGTTGCCGGCACGCTTGAGCATACGGGAGTTACAGACAGGGTTGCCAGTGATTTTACAGCTTTTTTCGGGACTAACCCGGTTGTTTTGACGCCGGTTGTGATATTTGTTTCTGCGCTTGGGTCGGCATTTGTTGATAATGTTGTATTTGTGGCGGCGTTTATACCGGTGGTGCGGGAGTTGAATTCCAATCCCTTATGGTGGGCGCTTTTGCTTGGTGCATGTTTTGGCGGGAATATTACAATGATAGGTTCTACGGCAAATATTGTTGCGTTGGGTATGTTGGAGAAAAAATACCGGACATCGATAAAATTTGGAGAATGGTTGAAGCTTGGCGCAGTTATTGGGCTTATTACATGTCTTGTGGCGTGGGGTGCGTTGTTTATTCTTTCGCCGTACATGCCGGAGCGTGCGGCTATGAGTGTTCAGGCGGAAATTTTGGAGGAAGCGTTGCATTGAGGAATGTGATTTTTAGTAATAGTCATTAATAAACATTAAAGGAGAAGATAATATGTCGTTAAATCTGGTTGAGAAGATAGATGGTGGAGTGAAAGTCAATCATGTGCTGGCAAGTGTGTCGGACAAAAGCGGGTTGGAAGAGCTTATTCCGGGTCTGGTGGACGCTAATCCGGACGTTAAGATATATTCTACGGGCGGCACGTACAAGGCCATTGGCGACATTCTGGGAAATGCAGCGGAGAAGAACCTTGTTTCGGTTTCAGCCTATACGGGTCAGCCGGAGATGCAGGGCGGGCTTGTTAAGACTTTGGATTTCAAGATATACCTTGGTCTTTTGAGCGAGACGTATAATGAGTCTCATAAAGAGGATTTGGGTAGGGTTGATGCGGTTGCACTGGATATGGTTGTTGTGAACCTGTATCCGTTTAAGCAGACTGTGGCGCAGGCGGATGTTACGCCTGAGATGGCGCGTACTAATATTGATATTGGTGGACCATGTATGATCAGGGCTTCGGCGAAGAATTATCTTCGTGTTTCGTCGGTTACTGATCCGGCTGATTACGGCATGATCCTTTCTGAGCTGAAGGAGAATGATGGTGTGGTCTCATTGGACGCAAGGCTGAAGTTGATGAAGAAAGCTTTTGCGCATACTGCGGAGTATGATACGGCTATCAGTGGATTCTTTGGGGGCCTGGAGATAAGTGATGTTGAAGGTTTGTATGATGTTCAGTAAGCAGTAAGCCGTGAGCCGTGAGCGGATTGTGGGCTTTGGGAAGAGAAAAGAATATCGAATAATGAATATCGAATATCGAATATCGAATGGGAAAGGCTTGTGGGCTCTGGGTTATGTAGTCCGTAGTCTGTAGTCCGCAGTCCGGGGCAAGGGGGGTAATTATGTATGAAATAAGTATACAGGATCATTTTTCGGCGGCGCATCATCTTGAGAATTATCAGGGTAGTTGTGAGCAGCATCATGGTCATAATTGGCAGGTTGAGGTTTATGTGTGTGGTGAGAAGTTGGATGATGCCGGGCTTCTTATTGACTTTAAGATATTGAAGAAGAAGGTTGCTGAGATTCTTGATGGATTGGATCATGTTGATTTGAATGCTCTTGAGGTTTTCAAAGGGATCAATCCCACGTCTGAGAATATAGCCGCTTATATTTATCGTCAGATTGTTGAGAGGCTTGTTGGTCTTGACTGCAGTGTTTCGAAGGTGAGTGTGCATGAGACACCAGGTTCGATAGCGACGTATTCTGAGGCCGGTTGATGATAGATCTGCATACACATTCAACTTTTTCTGATGGGAGTTATACGCCGTCTGAGTTGGCTCAGATGGCGTCAGAGGCTGGATTGACGGCGATGGCGCTGACTGATCATGATTCGACCAAGGGTGTGGCTGAGTTTCTTAAGGCTTGTGAGGGTACGGGGTTGCGGGGGATACCCGGGGTAGAGATCAGTGCTAATGTTGATAAGGGAACGTTGCATATGCTGGGTTTCTTTGTGGATCATGAGAGTGCGGGATTTGATGCATCGCTAGGGCGTATCAGGCGTGGGCGTGAGGATCGGAATGTGGAGATCGTTAAAAAGCTTTGTGATATTGGTTTTGAGCTGACGATGGAAGAGGTTGCTGCTTATGCTGGAGAAGATGTTGTGGGGCGTCCTCATTTTGCGAAGGCGTTGATTGAGAAGGGATATGTGAAAGACAAGGGTGAGGTCTTTAATAAGTATCTTGGAAAAGGGTTGTCTTGCTATGCTGAGCGGTTCAGGTTTTCTGCAGAGGAAAGTATATCTGAGATATTGAAAGTTGGTGGTGTGCCTGTTTTGTCGCATCCATTTACATTGATGTTGGCCGGTGCGGAGTTACGGAAGTTTATTGGCGGATTAGCTGATATGGGTCTTTGCGGGATGGAGTGTTATTATCCTGAGCATAATGCGGCTCGTACGAAGGAGTATTTGGGGATTGCCAGGGATTTAGGTTTGGAAGTGAGTGGCGGGTCGGATTTTCATGGGGAAGTCAATCCGAAGATTCGGCTTGGCAGGGGTTTTGGGAATTTAGATATACCAGATGAGTTGGTTGAGAAGTTGGAGGGGAGAATCACGCCTGCGGCGTGATGAATGATGAGTAATGAATGATGAAGAGGGAAAGAGCTCATAGGCTGAGGGCTTAAGAGTAAGAGTAATAGTAAGATTAAGACCACGCCTGTGGCGTGGTAGGGATTTAGAGTTGTGAAAAAGAAAGCATATTGGGAAAAGAATTTATTTGAGCTTATCAGGAGGACTTCTACTGATTTGCCGCAGGATGTTGAATCTGTCATAAGGCGTTCGCTTAAGGCCGAGAAGAAGGGTACGCGTGCGCATCATACGCTTGGTGCGATATTGGAGAATGCTGAGCTTGCGAGAGTGAAGGATGCGCCGTTGTGTCAGGATACTGGTGCTTTACTTTTTGAGTTTCGGGTGCCTGCTGGATTTGACACTAATGCGTTGGTTGCTGTGACGCGGACGGCGGTGTCTCGTGCGACGCGGCATGGGTATTTGAGGCAGAACACGATAGATTCGCTTTCGGGTGCATCGTACGAGACTAATGTAGCGCATGGTTCGCCGGTTTTTCATTTTCATCAGGGTGCGCGCAAGACGGTGGATGTGCGGCTTGTGATGAAGGGAGGCGGGTGTGAGAATGTTGGAGCTCAGTACAGTCTGCCTGATGTTGATTTGAAGGCTGGTCGTGATCTCGAAGGGGTGAGGTTGTGTATTCTTGATGCTGTATGGAAGGCGCAGGGTAATGGATGTGCGCCTGGTGTCCTGGGGGTTTGTATTGGCGGAGACAGGGCAACTGCTTACAAGGCGTCGAAGGAGCAGTTTTTGCGGAAGTTGAGTGATAAGTCGCGAGTTAAGCAGTTGGCCAGGCTTGAGAGCCGGATCATGCGGGATGTCAAGCGCATGGAGATTGGGCCGATGGGATTAGGCGGCAAGACGACATTGTTGGCTGTAAAGATAGATTCGTTGAGCAGGGTGCCTGCTAGTATGTTTGTGACTGTATCCTTTATATGTTGGGCCTTTCGTCGGCGTGGTATGGTTTTGGGTACTGAGGGTGGGCTGAAGAGATGGCTGTACTAAGTGATGATTAATGAATGATGAATGGTGGGGCACGCCTTGTGGCGTGGTGACTTTTAGTGATGAGTGATGTTAAGAATATAGAGTATCCGTTTGTGTCGGAGAAGATGCGTGAGTTGAAGGTTGGGGACATGGTTAAGGTGTCCGGGCGTATTTTTACTGGCAGGGATCGTTTGCACAAGTATTTGTCTGAGGGGGGGAAGCTTTCTGTGGGGTTGGAGAATGGCGCTATTTATCATTGTGGGCCTATTGTGGTGCGGAAGGATGGTGAATGGTCGGTACGTGCGGCGGGGCCGACGACATCGATTCGGGAAGAGCCGTACATGGCAGATATTATATGTAAGCATGGGCTGCGTGTTATAATAGGTAAAGGTGGAATGGGTGCTGACACGGCGAAAGCCTGCGCTAAGCATGGTTGTGTTTATTTGCAGGCTACGGGTGGTGCTGGTGTTTTGATAGCGCGGAATATCGAGAAAGTTGTTGGCGTGACTATGTTGAAAGAATTTGGTCCTGCCGAGGCGGTGTGGGAGTTAGAGGTGCGAGACCTGTCCGCTGTTGTAGCTATTGACTCAAAGGGGCGGAATCTTCACAAGAGGGTCAAGGCGGCTTCGAAGCGCATGCTCAAGCAGTTGAGGTGTTAGGTTTAAGGTGTTAGGTTTTAGGGGATGGGTTTTGGGGGTATTTTTATGCGTGTAGTTTTTATGGGGTCAGCGGAGTTGTCCTGTCCGTCGTTGATGGGTTTGATTGACAGTCCTTTTATTGATCTTCTTGCGGTTATATCTCAGCCTGACCGGCTGAGGGGCAGGGGCAGAAATGTAATCTCTATTTGTCCGACCAAAGAGTTGGCAAGTGAGCGTGGCATTGATGTTCTTACACCTGAAAATATCAATGACCCTCTTTTTGTTGAAGAGTTGAAAGCTTACAATGCTGATGTCTTTGTGGTGGTTGCGTATGGTCAGATATTGCGCAAGGCGGTACTTGATCTCCCTGCTAAAGGGTGCATAAATCTTCACGGTTCGTTACTTCCTAAATACAGGGGGGCGGCTCCAATTCAGTGGGCGGTAGCAAATGGAGAGGATGTAACCGGGGTTACCGCGATGTTCATGAATGAGGGGATGGATGCGGGTGACATTATCATGCAAAAAGAAGTTGTGATAGGGCCTGAGGATACTGCGGGCACTCTTCGTGACAGGATGGCTGAGGCTGGCGTTGGGTTGTTGATAGAGACTTTGAGGGGTATAGAGGAGGGTTCTTCTGTAATGACGCCTCAGGATGAGGGGGCGGTCACGATGGCGCCGAAGCTGACGAAGGACGATGGTAAAGTGGATTGGAATATATCGGCGAAGAAGATATGCGACCGGGTGCGTGGTTTTAATCCCTGGCCGGGCTGTTGGACGAGATTTGATACTGAGAGCAGGATGATGAATGATGAATCCGGCAAGATTCTCAAGGTTTTGACTGTTGAAGTTGTTGATTTGGCGGGGAAGCCGGGTGAAATAGTGGAATTGTCGAAGACTGGGCCTGTTATAGGAACTGGAGATAAAGCGTTAAGATTAATTGAAGTTCAGCCGGAGGGTGGTAAAGTGATGGCCGGTTCTTCATATGCCGCGGGGCGGATGAAGAAGTGATGAATGGGGAGTCGCCTGCAATCAATCATTATTGCTGTTGACATTGATGCAGGGCGCGGTTTATAAAGACTCGAAACTGCATACCTTATGTAAGAGGTGTTGTAAAAGACACCACCTTATGTGGTAATCATTGATATAAGAAGGGCTATCGTTTGAAGACAATACATGTAGAGACGGCAAACAGGGGATACGACATCCTTATTGGACATAATACTCTGTCCAAAATTGGGGCTGAGGTAAAGGCGTTGGGTTTGGGTAAGAGTATTTTTCTAATAACAAGCCCCAAGATAGGTGGTCATTATCTGGAGCCGTTGCTTAAAAGTCTGAAGGCAAAAGGCTTTACTGATATTAGCGTCAATAAGGTGCCGGACGGGGAAAAGCACAAGAGTATGATTTCCTACAATAAGCTTCTCCGCCGGATTCTGGCTTTCAGCAAAGATGACAACAAGAGAATTCTCGTCCTTAATCTTGGTGGTGGAGTTGTGGGAGACCTCGGAGGCTTTGTGGCTGCTACATACAGGAGAGGCATACCCTACGTTCAAGTTCCGACGACACTACTCGCATTCGTTGACTGTGGAATAGGGGGGAAGGTTGGAGTCAATTTGAATAGTACCAAGAATATCATTGGGGCTTTTCATCAGCCTGTTCTTGTGCATGCAGACTTGAGTCTGCTTAAAACCTTGCATAAAAGAGAGCTTAAGTCAGGCCTGGCTGAAATTGTAAAGTACGGTGTGATTAACTCGTATGAGTTATTTGAGTTTATCGAAGAGAATGTTGATAATATTTTTTCGCTCAACAGGAAGGTCATTGATGAGATTGCGACGAGGAGCTACACAATAAAAGCAGGTTTAGTAGCTGATGATGAGTTTGATCAGAAGGGCATTAGGGCTGTTTTGAATTATGGACATACAGTAGGGCATGCGGTGGAAGCTGCTTCTAAATATGCTTATAGGCATGGTGAAGCTGTCTCTATAGGTATTGTTTGTGTAAACGATATCGCGGTCCAGCAGGGGTGGTTGGATAAGAACGTTGCGGCGAGGATAGAAAATCTGTTAATCAAGGTTGGTTTGCCTGTTTCCATTAAGAATTGTAGTATCAAAGATATTATGAAGCATTTTTGGAGCGACAAGAAGTTTGTGAATGGTATAAACAGGCTGATTATCGCTAGAGACATCGGGAAGACTGAGATTAAGGAAGATATTCCAGTCATGGTTATCGAGTCTGCGATAAAGAAGAGGTTTCTTCGTAAGAAGTAACTTTTGTGTCGTGCTCATTCGCAGCACCTCTCCCAGTCGCGTTCATGAGGATTCCGTGGATT
This sequence comes from Lentisphaerota bacterium, assembly GCA_030590485.1. GTDB lineage: Bacteria > Verrucomicrobiota > Kiritimatiellia > UBA8416 > JAUUYL01 > JAUUYL01. The sequence goes on from JAUUYL010000021.1 coordinate 20,243, forward strand.
ACTCCACAAGCAGATCAGAAGTAATCGATTAGGATTAGGAGCAATCCCGCCAGAGCTGCAATGCGTCCGTTCACTAATCATCCTTTATCTACTTCTTGACACCTGCGGGGTGTGGCTTTAGGATATTTGCATGAAAAGAAACAAAATATATCTCCGGTTGGTTTGGTTCGTTCTTGTTGTTATGGTTCTTTGCGGGTCTGTTCATGCGGAGTTGCCGAGGGAGTCTATTTTTTACAATACGGATCTTGAGAATTTATCTATAGGTCTTGGTTTTGACAGGGAAGAGCGTCTTTTGCGGCAGGTCGGTGGATCTACGATGGGGGTATTTAAGGCTGACAGTGGGTATGCTATTGTTGGTTATGATTTGAATCCGTGGTTATCGGTTGAGGCGGCTTTGGGTCAGTCGGAGGCGAAGTCGGATTCTTCTGGTTCTGATGATCAGAGTGATGAGAAGGAGATGTGGATGTTGGGCATGCAGTTTAACATCTGGCAGGGCGATATTTTTGAGCCGGCTTATCTGACGAGTCGTTGTCGGGTACAGTCATCGATTTCCTTGTGGAAGAGGGGTGCGGTTGAGTATGGGAATGACATAAACTGGGATGAGTTTCGTGCGGACTTGGTTTTCAGCATCGAATCTTTTGTAAGGGGTCTTGGTGAGGATAAGAGTGAGACTCCTTATAGTCTGACTGTATTGGCTGGCGTGGTGCATTCGAGTTTTACGTTTGATGGGGTTCTGGCGGGTACGGCAGCTGGGGTTGACTCGACGTTTGACGAGGATGAGTCGATGGGGTTGTTGGCTGGTGTGCGGCTCAAGCTGCATCACAATCTCTGGCTTGAGTATGAGGCTCGGGTATACGAAGAGACCTCGCATACTGCCAATCTGATGTATCATTTCTAAACGCTTCGCTCCGTAGCACGTGACAGGTAACACGTTACGAGGGCGAAGTCCGTTACAGTTCTTCGATAGCTACCAGTGGTTGGTCTTTAGAGGCAGCGTCGCCATGTTCGAGCAGGATATCGATGATTTTGCATTTTGATGGAGCCTTGATTTGGTTGAAGAGTTTCATGGCTTCGACTATGCAGACCACATCGCCTTCGTTGACTACGTCGCCTATTTTCACGAAGTTTGGTTCGCTTGGTCCTTCAGAGGTGTAGAAGGTTCCGTTTAGCGGAGCCTTGATAGATGGGCCTGAGATTTCCTTATCGCTCTTCTTTGCTTCGGGCTTGGCTTTCTTCGCGTTTGCTTCTTTCTTTTTCGGGGCATTGGTTTCGTCTGTTGCCACTTGTTTTGATGAAACGCCGGAAGCTTTCAGGCTTAGTTCGAGGTCGTCTCTGCGGATAGTGATTTCCGTCAGTCCGAGCTCGTTGACCTTATCGATTATTGTATTGATCTTCTCGTAATCCTGTGTTGCGAGGAAAGCGTGTTCCGGTTCTGCTACTGGAGCCGCGTTGTCGTTATCGATCTTTTCTCTTTCGATATCGGCTGGAGATGCAGGCCGTTCTTCTGGTGGAATATTTCTCCATTTGAAGTATTCCAGTGCCGGTTCCGGGAAGAGAAGGTACGAGATGATATCTTCCTCGTTTTTGATGAGATTGGGATCTACATCTTTAGTAGCATCCGGGAGCATCGGTTCCAAGAGATCTGCAGGGCGGCATGTGATAACCTTTTCCTTGCCAAGTATTTTCTTTTTGACCTTAGGATCCAGCGGTGCTGGTGAGCGGCCGTAGAAACCCTTGACATAATTCTTAGTCTCTTCTGGAACCAGAGAGTAGCGTTCGCCTGAGAGGACGTTCATTACTGCCTGTACGCCTACGATTTGGCTTGTAGGTGTTACCAGTGGCGGGTACCCCATATCTTTCCGAGCTTTCGGGAGTTCCGTCAGGACTTCGTCGAGTTTGTCGAGAGCGCCTTGTTGATCCAGCTGGGATCTGAGGTTAGATATCATTCCGCCCGGGATGTGGTGGACCAGGATTTCCGGGTCGATTGGATTGATCGGGTGGTGAGCTAATCTTCTGTGGGGAACGAGATCTGTGAAGTACTTGTTCATCTTTCTCAGGCCGTCTCTATCCAGATTGGCGTGGTATGATGTTTCTTCGAAGATTGAGAGCATTGTTTCGTGAGGCGGTTGTGATGAGAATCCTGACATCACAGAGATGGCGCAATCTATTGCGCCGGCGCCGGCTCTAACGCCTTCGACGTAGCTTGGTATTGCCATACCGCTTGTTGCGTGGCAGTGCATTTGTACTGGGAGCCCTACTTCTTTTACGAGTGCGGAGACCAGTTTTTCTGCGGATATGGGTGAAAGTATGCCTGCCATATCCTTTATAACGATAGAATCGGCACCTACGCTTGCCTGTTCTTTTGCGATTTCCACGTATTTTTCGACTGTATGAACGGGGCTAATTGTGTAGCAGATAGTTCCCTGAGCGTGCCCGCCGTGCTTTTTGACGGATTTTATTGCCGATTCCAGGTTTCTGGTATCGTTAAGTGCGTCGAAGATTCTGAAGATATCCACGCCGTTTTCGCATGCAAGTTCTATGAAACGGTCCAGTAGATCGTCCGCATAATTTTTGTATCCGAGTATATTTTGTCCGCGGAGAAGCATTTGCAGGGGTGTTTTCTTTGCTCTCGCCTTGATTTGGCGGAGGCGTTCCCAAGGGTTTTCGCGGAGGAAGCGGAGGCATACGTCAAATGTTGCTCCACCCCAGACTTCGAGTGAGTAGAAGCCTATGTTATCGATTACATCGATGATCTCCATGATATCGTCGGTACGCATTCTTGTGGCCCAGAGTGATTGGTGTGCATCGCGGAGTGTTGTATCCGTAATGCGCAATGGAATACGTTTTGGTGATTTTGACAAAGTTTTCTCTTTTTTAGTTTCTTTTTTAGGCATTTTAACCCTTTCTGAATTTTCCGATTTCTGCATATTTGTTAAATCTTTTTTCAATTAATTTTCGTGTTGATATCTTGTTAAATTTCTCGAGTTGCTTAAGGATTGCTTTCTTAACTTCCTTCATGGTGGCGCTATGGTCGTAATGTGCTCCGCCGGTAGGCTCTGGTATGATCTTGTCGACGATGCCCAGTTCGAGCAGAGAGTCTGCGGTGATTTTGAGAGCCTCTGCTGCTTCTGGTGCTTTTTTTCCGTCGCGCCATAGAATGGATGCGCAGCCTTCGGGTGATATGACAGAGTAGACAGAATTTGCGAGCATCAGTACTGCGTCGCCGACGCCGATACCGAGTGCGCCGCCGCTACCGCCTTCGCCTGTCACGACGACAATGATTGGGACTTCGAGGGTTGCCATTTCGGTAAGATTCTTTGCGATGGCTTCCGCCTGGCCACGTGCTTCTGCTTCCATTCCAGGGTATGCTCCCGGGGTGTCGATGAGGCATACGACAGGAAGGTTGTATTTTTCGGCAAGTTTCATAAGGCGTAATGCTTTGCGGTAGCCTTCGGGTGATGCCATTCCGAAGTTTGATGCTATATTGGATTCGAGAGAATTGCCTTTCTGGTGTCCGATAAGCATCAGGCGTTTTCCGCCGAGTGTGGCGAAGCCGCCAATGATGCCGTGATCGTCTCCGAAGCAGCGATCGCCGTGAAGCTCTATAAAGTCTGAGAACATGTCTTTTATATAGTTACGGATGAGGGGGCGGTCGGGATGGCGTGCGACCTGAACGGTATCCCATGCGGACAGTTTTGAGTATAGGTTGCCTCTCATAGTCTGCGCTTCTTTCTTGAGTGCTGCTATTTCGGAATTGAAGTTGACCTTTGGGTCTTCATTAAGTTTTGTCAGTTCGTCGATTCTTTTCGTTAGATCTGATAGTGGTTGTTCGAAATTAAGCGCCATTGTATTTGTTCTCCAATCAGGTAAATAGGTTTTTAATCCAGGCGAATAGTTTTTTCAGCCAGGTGACGATTTTTCCAAATGGTTTGGGTTGTTTGACTGTTAAGACCTTGGCTTTTATATGATTTTCAAGGTCTTCGGGTGAAAGTTCGAGTCTGCAGAGGTTTTCGTCGGCTCGGATATCCAGTGCCTGCATGCATTTGTCGTCTATATCGAGTTTGAATACGGAAACACGTGATATGCCAGCGTTTTTGCATGATTGGAGTCTTCTTGCGCCTGCAATAAGGTTGTTATTCTTGTCGATTATCAAAGGAGCGAGTAGGCCAATTTTCTTTATGGACTGTTCCAGGGTGGTCAGATTCCCGAGGTCGGAACGCATTGTGTTTTGGCCCTTGATGATGTCGATATCTATTTCTATAAATTCTTTATTCATGAGGATTGTCTAACCTTTATTTTGCTGTTGTGTACTGGAGTACGTTAGAAAGGAAGTTTTTCATTTCATTTCGTTTTACGATCTTATCGATAAAGCCGTGTTTGAGCAGATACTCGGCTGTCTGGAAGTCGTCGGGCAATTTTTGTTTTATTGTTTCCTCGATTACTCGTCGTCCTGCGAAGCCGATCATTGTTCCTGGTTCGGCAATGTTTATGTCTCCGACCATGGCAAAGCTGGCAGAGACGCCTCCGGTAGTGGGGTGTGTTAGGATGGAGATGTATGGTATTTTTGCCTTATTAAGTTTTGCGATGCCGGCGCAGGTTTTTGCCATTTGCATGAGAGAGACTATGCCTTCGTGCATTCGGGCGCCTCCAGAAGCTGAGACTATAATGTAAGGCCGTTTATGTTTAAGTGCATATTCAGCAGCGCGGAGGATTTTGTCTCCGGTGCCGCTTCCGAGGCTACCGCCCAGGAAGCGAAAGTCCATGACTGCGATTACTACCGGGATGTTGTTGATGTTTCCTGTTCCGGTTATAATTGATTCGTTCATGCCGGTTTTGGTGATTGCGGCATTGGCTTTCTCTGAGTATGGGCCTTTGGCGTCTACGAACTTCAGGTGGTCGGTTGGTTTGATTTCCTTGTTTAGTTCTTTGAAGGATCCTTCATCTATAAGAAGTTGAAGTCTTTCCTTATAAGACAGCTTGTCATTGAAGGCGCATTCGGGGCAGACTTTGATGTTTGCTTCCCACTCTTCCTTATATATATGGGCCTTGCATGCTGGGCAGACGGACCATAATTCTGGTTTTGCATCTGACTGCACAGCGTTTTTCTTCGATTTTTTGAACCATCCCATAATTATTCTTTCTCCCCTTTTCTGGCTGTTGCACACCCTTCTTTAAAGAATGTTGCACATTATTGTTAAGAGCGCGGTTTGAATCAAGCAAAATAGGAGGAAATCTTTTTTTTAAAAAATCAAAAAAAGTGGTTGACTTGGTATGGTGGTCTGGTAATGTGTCGCGGTTCTTTTTCTAGGAAAAGGACTGAATAGCGGGCATAAACAGAGAGAGTATAGCGCAGGGCGTTTTGCTTCTGAAATCGGATGTTTCTGAGTTTAGGGGAAAAGGTCGTTGTCGCCTTGAATAGTTAGTAAAAAGCGGACATAATCGCGCCCATGTAGCTCAGTTGGTAGAGCACATCCTTGGTAAGGATGAGGTCAGCGGTTCAATCCCGCTCGTGGGCTTTTGTCTGCGGGTGGAAGAAAAGAAAACAGTATACAGTAATACGAAGGAGTAAATCATGGCTAAAGAGACATTTGATAGGACAAAGCCACATGTAAACGTTGGTACAATCGGACACGTTGATCATGGCAAGACGACTTTGACAGCCGCCTTGACGAAAGTTCAGTCACTCAAAGGTTTGTGCGAGTTTGTTGCGTATGACGAAGTTGCTAAGGCATCGGAGTCTGCAGGGCGTCGTGACGCGACAAAGATTTTGACTATTGCGACAGCTCATGTTGAGTATAGTTCTGAGAAGAGGCATTATGCGCACGTTGATTGTCCGGGACATGCTGATTATGTTAAGAACATGATCACTGGTGCGGCTCAGATGGATGGTGCTATTCTTGTTGTTAGTGCTGCTGATGGCCCGATGCCTCAAACGCGTGAGCACATCCTTCTTGCTCGTCAGGTTGGTGTTCCTGCGATTGTGGTTTTCCTTAACAAGGTTGACCTTGTTGATGATCCTGAACTTCTCGAGCTTGTTGAGCTTGAAATCAGAGAACTTCTTTCCAAATATGAGTTTCCTGGTGATGATGTTCCTATAATTCAGGGTGATTCACTTTCAGCCACGCAGGCAGGATCTGCAGATGATCCGGCATGTGAGTGCATACAGCATCTTTTGGATGCGTTGGACAGCTATATTCCTGAGCCACCTCGTATTCTTGACCAGCCGTTTCTGATGCCTATTGAGGATGTTTTCTCGATTGAGGGACGTGGAACAGTGGTTACGGGCAGGATTGAGCGTGGAATCGTCAAGGTTGGTGAAGAGGTCGAAATCGTTGGCATCAAGGATACAGTCAAGACGACTGCTACTGGTGTTGAGATGTTCCGTAAGCTTCTTGATGAGGGGCGTGCGGGAGACAACGTTGGTATATTGCTTCGCGGCACCAAGAAAGATGAAGTTGAGCGTGGTCAGGTTCTGGCTAAGCCTGGTTCTATGACACCTCATACAGATTTCGAAGCTGAACTTTATGTGCTGAGCAAAGATGAGGGTGGCCGTCATACGCCGTTTTTCAAGGGGTACCGTCCTCAGTTTTATATCCGTACAACGGATGTAACTGGTGACATCACACTTCCTGAAGGTATGGAGATGGTTATGCCTGGTGACAACATCAACGTGAACGTTACGTTGATTCAGCCTGTTGCGTTGGAAGATGGGATGCGTTTTGCTATTCGTGAAGGTGGCCGTACTGTTGGTGCTGGCACGGTAGTGAAAATATTAAAGTAGAAATAAGTAGACAATCTAATATTTCGCGAGTTAAGGGCGCCAGGCCTGGTTAAGGTCGGACGCCCCGCGAAGTGTAATGTGAGTTTGTTAAATTAGTTGGAGAGCTTGGAGAAATGGCGAGAGAGCAAGTAATATTAGCCTGTACAGAGTGTAATAATCGGAATTACACAACGACGAGGAACAAGTCTCTTACTCCTAATCGTTTGGAGATGAAAAAGTACTGTCGTTATGACAGGAAAAGGACACTCCACAAGGAAGTGAAATAAGATAGGCCATATTTTCCCTTGTTTATTTAACGGGGATATATGTGGTTTATGAAGGCCAGTAGCTCAATTGGCAGAGCACCGGTCTCCAAAACCGGATGTTGGGGGTTCAATTCCCTCCTGGCCTGCCATATGTGGCGGGATGGACAGGGATAGGTGAAGAGAGATGAATAAGCTACAGAGCGTAAGCGGTTTTTTTAGTGATGTGGTAGCCGAGGTGAAGAAGACCACTTGGCCGGCTCGTGAAGAGCTGATGCAGTCGACTATTGTTGTGATTCTGTCGATTGCGCTTCTTGGGGTGTTTGTTTCGGTTAGTGACAAGGTTATATCGATAATAATTGGCATGTTAACAGGATAGCTATGACGGTTACACAGATTCAAAAAGAGTGGTTTGTTTTGCATACGTTGACGGGGCAGGAAGCCAAGGCTCGTGAGAGTATTGTGCGTCGAGTCAAGTTGGAAGATATGGAAGAGTTGATTGGTGAGATTATCATACCGACGGAGCAGGTGTCGGAAGTGAAGAAGGGTGTTAAGACCACTACGACCAGGAAGTTCTTCCCGGGTTATGTGTTGGCGAATATTGCACTGTATGATGAGGACAGGAATTTAAACGATAAGACATGGTATTTCATACAGGACACGTTGGGTATCATTGGTTTTGTGGGTGGTGAGAAGCCCGTGCCGTTGCCTCGGGAAGAGATTGATACTATTTTGAATCAGGTTGAGGAGAAGAAGGAGAAGATCAAGCCTAAGATTTCGTATGAGCCTAGTGATACGGTAAAGATCGTGGATGGTCCGTTCTTGAATTTTAATGGAGTTGTTGAGGAAGTCGACCCGAACAGGGGTAAGTTGAAGGTTTCGGTTGCTATATTTGGGCGTTCGGCACCTGTGGAGCTGGAATATTGGCAGGTTGAGCGGGTTGAGTAGACTGAAGATCAAAAAAGGATAGAGAGATGGCAAAGCGTGTAACAGGTAAGATTAAGTTGCAGATAGCAGCGGGACAGGCCAATCCGGCGCCGCCTGTGGGGCCTGCGTTGGGTCAGCAGGGTGTAAATATCATGGAATTTTGCAAGGCTTTTAATGCTACAACGCAGGAGAAGGCTGGGCTTGTAATTCCGGTGGTTATAACGGTTTTTCATGACAAGTCTTTCACTTTTATTACGAAGAGTCCGCCTGCGGCGTCTTTGTTGAAGAGGGCTGCGGGTCTTGCAAAGGGTTCAGGTACGCCAAACAAGGACAAGGTCGGGAAGGTGACGCGGGCTCAGATAATGGAAATTGTTAAAACTAAGGAAGAAGATCTTAATGCTATTGATGATGACCATGCGGCAAGGATCATTGAGGGAACGGCTCGCAGTATGGGTATTGAGGTGGAGGGTTAAATGGCTAGGAATGGTAAAAAACTTCGCGCAGTGAAGGAAAAGATGTCGGATGAGATTCTGAATCTTGCTGACGCTGTTGCTTTTATTAAGGAAAATCCTGTCGCAAAGTTCGATGAGAGTGTTGACTTTTCGATTACGTTGGGCGTGGATCCCAAGAAGTCTGACCAGGCGATACGCGGGACGGTCAGTCTTCCTCATGGGACAGGCAAGGATGTTCGGGTAGTTGTATTTGCCAGTGGTGATGCAGCGGATGCTGCGAAGGAAGCCGGGGCGGACTTTGTGGGTAATGAGGATTTAATAGAGAAAGTCAAGGGCGGCTGGACAGATTTTGATGTGGCTGTAGCGACTCCTGACACCATGCGGGAAGTTCGTAAGCTTGGCAAGGTGTTGGGTCCTCGTGGGTTGATGCCGAATCCGAAGCTTGGGACTGTCACTGATGATGTTGCTTTGGCTGTTCAGCAGTCGAAGGCTGGTAAGGTTGAGTTCAGGATGGATCGTACGGGAAATATCAACGTATCGTTTGGTAAGGTTTCGTTCGATGCTGACAAGTTACTTGAGAATGCAGATGCGCTTCTTGATGCGATTCGTCAGGAGAAGCCTGCGGGGCTTAAATGTGCTTTAATTAAGAAATGTTATGTTAGTTCCACTATGGGTGTGGGATTGCGCGTGGATATACAGGATTAGAACGATGAGACCTGAAAAACAATCAATAATTAATGAATATTCGGAAGCATTGAAGAACTCGGGGTATGTGTTGTTGGCAGATTACCGTGGTCTTTCTGTGGAGCAGTTTGATGAATTGCGTAAGAGTTTGCGTGAGACTGGTTCGTTTATGCAAGTTGTTAAGAATGGCTTGTTTGAGCTGGCGTTGAATGACTGCGGGTGTGATGGGTTGAATGGGATGCTTGAGGGCCCTACAGCGATAATACATGGTGATGGAGACATCACGGTCCTTGCCAAGGATCTTAAGGCTTTCAGGACAAAAAATCAGATTCCCACGATGAAGGGTGGCCGGGCTGACGGCCTGCTTCTTTCGAGTGATGACATTGAAGAGATGGCGAATATTCCGCCTCGTGAAGTGTTGTTGGGCAAATTTGTTGGAACGGTTGCAGCACCGATGAGTCAACTTGTTGGTGTAATGAACCAGAAAGTCTCTAGTCTGCTTTTCGTTTTGAAGGCGATTGAAGAGAAAAAAAATAGCTAAAATTGTTTAATTATAAACAGGAGAGAAGACCATGGCTGAAGAAGTAAAAGAAGTGGAAGCGCAGGCTGAAGCGGTTCAGGAAGAGACTCCTGCCGTCGAGGAGAAAAAAGAGGCTAAGACAGACGCACCGGTTGTCGATGGCAAGATGGCAGAATTTATTGATTGGATAGAGACGATTAGCGTTCTCGACCTTTCAAAGTTGGTTAAGGCATTGGAAGACAGGCTGGGCGTAAGCGCTGCTGCTCCTGTTGCTGTTGCTGGTGTTGCTGGTGGTGAGAGCGATGGTGATGCAAGTGAGCAGACTGAGTTTTCTGTTGTGCTTACAGCCATAGGCGACAAGAAGATCGGTGTCATCAAAGAAGTACGTGCTATCACTGGTTTGGGTCTTAAGGACTCCAAGGATCTGGTTGAAGCCGCACCGAAGCCCGTTAAAGAGGGTGTGAGCAAGGACGAGGCTGAAGAGCTGAAGAAGAAATTGGAAGAAGCTGGCGCTACTGCTGAAATTAAATAGAGGAGTACTCTATGGTTACCAGAACAGACTTTGGTAAGCTTAAAACTGTCATTGATCCGCCGGATCTTGTCAGTATACAGAGCGAATCATATAATGAGTTTCTGCAGATGGGTATTAACCCTTCTCGCAGGAAAAAATATGGGTTGCAGGCGATTCTCAAGGAGGTTTTTCCCATTGAGAGTTATGATGGTCGGTATGTGCTTGATTTTGTTAAGTATGTGATTACCGAGCCGAAGCTCAGTCCTGTTGAGTCATTGTATGAGGGGACGACTTATTCGGGAACACTTCATATCACGTTTCGTTTGAAAGACGGTGATGAAGTGCGCGAAGAAGAGGTCTACATGGGTGAGATACCGTTGATGACGAGCCATGGTTCTTTTGTTGTCAATGGTGCTGAGCGTGTAGTCGTAAGTCAGCTCCACAGGTCTCCTGGTATATGTTCGGAGTCTTCTATTCATGCCAATGGCATGACTATATTCTCTATGAGGATAATACCTGATCGTGGATCCTGGATAGAGATTCAGTTTGATACATCTGATCTCCTCTGGATATTCATGGATCGCAGGCGTCGTCGCAGGAAGTTTCTTGTGTCTACATTTCTGCGTGCGTTGGGTCATGGTACAGATGAAGAGCTTCTGAGTTTATATTACACTTTTGAGAAATATAAGGTCAAGAAGGGCACTGATGATGATGATCTGACTCATCTGTATTTTAAAAATGACATTATGGATGTTGATTCGGAGACTGTTCTTGCCCGTCGTTACGAGGTGTTGACCAGTGCTGTTCTGGATCAGATTTTAGACGCTGGTGTTAAGTCTATTGATGTTGTCAATGTGAGTTTTGATAATGGTGTATTTCTTTCGACTATTGCTGCTGATCCTACGGATACGGTTGATGATGCGTTGAAGGATATATATCATCGTTTGCGTCCTGGTGATCCGGCGACCCCGTCGAATGCCAAACAGTTATTGAGGCGTTTGTTTTTTGATCCGAGACGATATGATCTTGGATCCGTTGGCCGCTATAAGATCAACCAGAAGCTAGATCTTGATGGTAAGGTTGATGCGAAGTGCAGGGTTTTGGACAAGCTTGATGTTATCGCGGCTGTCCGTCATCTGCTCAAAGTGCGCAAGGGTGAGGAGAATGTCGATGATATTGACCATCTTGGTAGCAGGCGCGTGAGGACGGTAGGTGAGTTGCTTGAGAATCAGTGTCGTGTTGGTCTTTCCCGGACAGAGCGTTTGATCCGTGAGCGCATGACATTGTTTGATCCTGCTACGGGAGTGTTGAACCCTCAAAAATTGGTGAACTCAAAGTCGCTTTCGGCTGTTATTCAGGATTTCTTTGGTCGCAGTCAGCTGAGTCAGTTTATGGATCAGACGAATCCATTGTCGGAGCTTGCACACAAGCGTCGTTTGAGTGCGTTGGGACCGGGTGGTTTGAGTCGTGAGCGTGCTGGGTTTGAGGTGCGTGATGTTCATAGCAGTCATTATGGTAGAATATGTCCTATTGAAACACCTGAAGGGCCGAACATTGGTTTGATTTCGTCTCTTTGTTTGTTTGCGAAGGTCAACGAGTTTGGTTTTATTGAGAGTCCTTACGTGAAGGTTAGTAAGGGGCGGGTAACCAGTCAGGTTGATTATCTTACTGCTGATCGTGAGGAAAGGTTCGTTATTGCTCAGGCGAATGCGCCTATAGATGCGAAGGGTAATTTCATAAACGACACTGTTTCAGTGCGTTACAAGGCTGATTTTCTTGAGGTGCCCAAGGGCGATGTGGCATATATGGATGTATCGCCGAAGCAGGTGATAAGTATAGCTGCCGGTTTGATTCCGTTTCTTGAGCATGATGATGCGAACAGGGCTCTTATGGGTTCTAACATGATGCGTCAGGCTGTGCCGCTTCTGGTGGCTGAAGCGCCGTATGTGGCCACAGGTCTGGAAGGCATTGCTGCTACGGATTCAGGTGTTACGGTTCATGCTAACATTCCTGGCACAGCGGCGTATGTCAGTGCAGACAAGGTGATTATAACTGCCAATGGCAAGATGCCTCAGAAGAAATCAGATCTTCCTGATGGTGCTGTTCATTTGTTCAGGAAGTTCAGGCGTTCGAATGCGGGGACCTGTTACAACCAGAAGCCTATTGTTAAGATTGGGCAGAAGCTTAAGAAGGGTGATATAATTGCTGATGGACCGGCGACCCAGCAGGGTGAGCTGTCTCTTGGTAAGAATCTCCTGGTAGCGTTTATGCCTTGGACTGGGTATAATTTCGAGGATGCTATTCTTGTCAGCGAGCGTATTGTTCGTGATGATACGTTTACATCTATTCATATTCAAGAGTTTGAGGTTGGTGCACGTGATACCAAGCTGGGTCCAGAGGAAATAACTCGCGATATTCCTAATGTAGGAGAAGAAGCGCTTAAGGATCTGGGGTCTGATGGTGTTGTCCGTATAGGTGCTGAGGTTAGGCCTGGCGATATTCTTGTTGGTAAGATTACGCCAAAGAGCGAGACGGAACTTGCGCCTGAGGAACGTCTTTTACGTGCTATTTTTGGTGAGAAAGCTGCCGAAGTCCGTGACACCTCGCTGTGTGTGCCTAGTGGTACAACAGGAATAGTCATGGATGTTAAAGTTACTGCGCAGAAGGAAGTTAAGCGCAGGGACACGACTCCTACTGAACGGCGCAAACAGATGAAGTTCATCAAAGAGGAGCATAAGAACAAAAGTCAGTTCCTGGTTGACGAGCTTACTGAGTCGTTGAGTAACATTCTGTTGGGTGAGAAGATTCCGCTTGATGTTGTTAATACTGAGAACTCAGAGATCATAATTCCTGCGAACAGGAAGATCACGAAGACTCTGCTGCGTAAATTATCCGCGGCGGCTGACAGTATTCATATTGACAGCAGTCCTATACAGATCAAGATTGATGAGATTCTGGATGATTTCAAACCGAAGTTCGAAGAGCTTGGGATAGATCGCGAGAGCCAATTGGACAGGATCAAGAGTGGGGATGATACGGATGCCGGTGTTATCAAGCAGGTACGAGTTTATGTTGCTGCTAAGAAGAAGTTGTCTGTTGGTGACAAGCTTGCGGGTCGTCATGGTAACAAGGGTGTTGTGTCCAGAATATTGCCGGATTGCGAGATGCCTTTCCTTCCTGATGGAACGCCGGTTGATATCGTGTTGAATCCATTGGGTGTACCTTCTCGAATGAACTTGGGTCAGGTATTTGAGACGCATTTGGGTGTTGCCTGCAAGAAATTGGGTATGCATGCTTGTACGCCTGTATTTGACGGTATTTCAGAGAAGGATATTGACGCTTTACTGGTTAAGGCCGGATTGCCTGAAGATGGCAAGACATACCTTTATGACGGCAGGACTGGCAAACAGTTTGATCAACGTGTTGTTGTGGGGCAGATATACATGCTAAAGCTGCATCATCTTGTAACTGACAAGATACATGCACGTGCTGTTGGTCCTTATTCGCTGGTTACGCAGCAGCCTCTAGGCGGCAAGGCGCAATACGGCGGGCAGAGAATGGGAGAGATGGAAGTCTGGGCGCTTGAAGCGTACGGAGTTGCTTATGCTCTGCAGGAATTATTGACGGTCAAGAGTGATGATGTCGCTGGTAGAACCAGGATTTACGAGTCGATTGTTAAGGGTGAGAATACATTGGACGCTGGTATGCCGGAGTCCTTTAGTGTTCTTATGAATGAATTAAGAGGCTTATGTCTTAACGTTAAGTTATATGATGACTCTGAAAAGAAGTTTCAGCTTTAATGTAGAAACTCAGGAGACGAATATTGAATCAATACGCTGATAATAGAATGTTAGAAAAAACTGCGACCAAGAAGTTTAACGCTGTTGGGATTTCTCTCGCGTCACCGGAAAACATTCGGTCGTGGAGTCGTGGTGAGGTGAAGAACCCGGAGACGATTAACTATCGTACATACAAGCCGGAGCGTGGCGGGTTGTTTTGCGAGCGCATCTTTGGTCCTACGAAGGATTGGGAATGTAGCTGTGGTAAGTACAAGAGAATCAAGCACAAGGGTGTCGTATGTGACAGATGTGGGGTTGAAGTTACTGTTTCTCGTGTGCGTCGTGAGCGAATGGGGCACATTGAGTTGGCGGTTCCGGTTTCTCATATCTGGTTTTTCAAGTGTACTCCGAGCAGGATAGGCTTGGTCTTGAATATGACGGCGAGTAGTCTCGAGCGTATTCTCTATTATGAGGACTATGCTGTTTCTGATCCTGGCGATACGCCGATGAAGTTTATGCAGTTGCTCAGTGAGCTGGAATATCGTGAAGCTCTTGTCAAGTATGAGGGTAGGTTTGAAGCGAAGATGGGTGCAGATGCCGTGCGCAGTCTCTTGCAGAAGGTGGATTTGGATGAGCAGATGGTCGGATTGGAAGCGGCTATCGAGAAGACTCGCAGTAAGCAGACACGCAAGAAGCTTGCCAAGAGAATGAAGGTTTTGGAGGGGTTCCGGACTACTGGTGCTAAGCCTGAGTGGATGATTCTGGATGTTCTTCCCGTGATACCGCCAGAGCTTCGTCCTTTGGTTCCTCTGGAAGGCGGTCGTTTTGCGACGTCTGATTTGAATGATTTGTATCGCCGTGTTATCAACAGGAATAACAGGCTTAAGAATCTGCAGATGCTTAAGACTCCGGATGTCATTATTCGTAATGAGAAAAGGATGCTTCAGGAAGCTGTTGATGCGGTCTTTGATAATGGCCGGCATGGCAGGGCTGTAACGGGGGCGGGTAATCGTCCGTTGAAGTCGTTAAGTGACATGCTCAAGGGTAAGGGCGGCAGGTTCCGTCAGAATCTTCTTGGTAAGCGTGTTGATTATTCCGGCCGGTCAGTGATTGTTGTTGGGCCTGAGCTTAAGTTGCATCAATGTGGTCTTCCAAAGAAGATGGCATTAGTTCTTTTTGAGCCGTTCATCATAAGGCGTTTGAAGGAGCTGGGTATAGTTCATACTGTTCGCAGTGCGAAGAAGCTTATAGAGCGTCAGTCTCCTGAAGTCTGGGATATTCTTGAAGAGGTCACAAAAGGCAAGACGGTCATGTTGAATCGTGCGCCGACCTTGCACAGGCTGAGTATTCAGTCGTTTGAGCCGATTCTTGTTGAGGGTGAGGCTATAAAGATACATCCGCTTGTATGTACTGCGTTTAATGCTGATTTTGATGGTGATCAGATGGCTGTTCATCTGC
>JAUUYL010000132.1 GCA_030590485.1 Lentisphaerota bacterium
AATTGGAGGACTTCAGCGTTCACTATTTCCTCAGAAGAGATCAGAAGAATCCCTCCGATATCTCAGGCAACTGGAATTTGATTCCTTGGGAGAGGCCAATCGTTGATGTCGGTGGAAGCAGATTCTACATCCAGCTTGATCTGGGCGTAACGATCATTGAAAAATCCGAGTTCGATATGCACAAGCTGTCTCTGGAGATACGAAAAAACCATCCAGAAACCAGCTTCATCCTATTTGGTTCAACCAATTGTGCATTCTTGGAAGAAGGAGAGCAGGTCAGGATTATCAATCCTGGCGACGTAGTTAGGGACAGGAGCTTTGCAATTGTAACGCTACCGACAACAGAGGTTGTGTTCAGCAGTATTGCGGCTCCCACCCTGGTGCCAATAACGAAGCAGTAGTCGTGATAATCTGTATAACACTTGCTAAAAGCCATTGACAAGAAATTGAGCAGGCACAGGTTGGGTTAGCAGGGAGAACTCCTCCCATCAGCGCACCAAAAAGTGCGCCAACGATGTTGATCTGCCCCTATTTCATGGTCCAACCTTTATGAGAGTGTTTCCACGAACATCTTCATTTTCATAGAGCAATCTCTTCGGTCGCACACAGCCGGCTTCATGGCACAACTGTGCAAACTCCGCAGGTGTCATATACCGCAGGCTACTGTGTGGTCGATAATGATTATAGTCCATTCGCCAACGGTTTACAACATATCTCATCTCATCAATGTGCAGGAATATCTCGCCATTCAATAACTCATCTCGCATACGAGCATTAAATGACTCGACATACCCGTTCTCCCACGGGCTGCCCGGCTCAATAAACAACGTATCGACGCCCGCTTCCTTAAGAAATGTCTTCACCGCCGAAGATGTAAACTCACTGCCGTTATCGCTGCGAAGATACGCAGGACAGCCGCGAACCGCAAACAAATACCGTAGAACTTCTACAACATCATGACCCTTGATACTGAAGCCGACATCCGATGCCAAACACTCCTTGCCGAACTCATCAATCACATTAAGTATCCTGACTTTCCTTCCGTTATTGAGTTTGTCTTCAACGATGTCATAGCTCCATATGTGATCAAGATATTCAGCCGGAAAGCGATCGCACGCATTGGCTGAACAGCCCTTCGCCTTGCCTTTGCCTTTCTTCCTTGGTCTTGGCAACCGCAAGCCTTCAAGCCGCCATAAACGATAGATACGCTTATGATTAACAAGCCACCCAAAACGCACCAATATCTCTGTGATGCGTCGATAGCCATATCTGCGATGTTTGCGTTTTTCCGTCTGCTTACGGATAGCTTCGATCAAAGGCAAATCCTTGGCAGGCTGCTTCAAGATATACCGCTGCGTACTTCGGTTTTGCCCAACCGCCTTACATACCCTACGTTCACTGATCCCCAGCTTCCCTACAACCTGTCTGATTGCTTGACGACGAGAAGCCGGGGTTAGGAGTTTTTTGAGTTTATTTCCTTGAGAATGGCCATGTCCAGAGCCTGGTCGGCGATGACTCTTCGTAAGCGAGTATTCTCTTTCTGAAGCCCTTTGAGTTCTTTAATCATCTCCGGACTCATGCCGCCGTATTTCTGACGCCAGCGATAATAGGTCTGTTGGGAGATTTCTATCTCCCGGCACACTTCCGCCACGGTCTTGCCCTGGCCGATAAGCACATCTGCTTCTCTAAGTTTCGCAACGATTTGTGGGCCGCTATAACGTTTCTTCATTTCCGAGGTCTCCTTGTAAAATAATTCCTGTTACAGATTCCGACTGGCTGGTTTTTCTGCCGTAGTCCGCTTTCGCCGCCTTCGCAAGAAGGTCAGGTGGCGAAAGAAAGGCGGAGGTTGAAAAACCATTCTGCCGGATCCGTCTTGAGCTGCTCATCTTAAGCATTAGCGATCTGCTGGCAAGCAACACAAGCAATTACATTTTACGGAAACCTCTCATTGAGTCTGGACCAGTATTCGGGGGCAATTCCACCTGCATTCCTGTTTCTGCTTTGGTGGGGATGGTGGGGTAGGAGCCGCTAACCGGATGAACCGTTTCTTCCGCAGATTCCGCCGATCGCAAAGATGGCAACGATAACTGCCGCGGCCAGCCAGGCTAATGTATTCCACTGACAGACAGGACATTTATGAAAAACGCAGGCTGTAAGCATGATTGCCCCGATACCAATCAGAGTTGCCACCAAGCACCAAGTAAGTTTGGTTTTTGTCGTTTTATCGGACATTCTTAGTTTTCACGCATTCGCGGCCGGCAAATAAACGGGCTAACTTGTCACATCGTAAACAGACGTTATGGCCGCACTTGATCCTCTAAAGACCCTCGGAGCAGAGTCCCACGGGTTGTGCCCATGGGTATCTGCAAAGTTGGTTAAACCAGTCTCAGGACTATGCGGCTGCCACAGCACATCTCCGCTCTGAAATCTATCACACGCTTAAGATCTTACAGAACCACTTAATGTACATGACGTGCTCCCACTTGTCAAGACCAAACAGCTCGCGATGATCCATTTCTGGAAAGGTTCCGGTTGTAAGGCTTTCAATCTTTTTGGTTTATGTCAAGAACTTGATAATCGCATACAAAAAAAGGTGGAATTTCTTGTCATGGCGCAAATCGTTATTCATAATATGAATAAAGATGTTATAATATTAATAGGCATTCACAGATTATTGACTGTGAACATTAGGAGAAAACCATGACTGAAACAGGCCTATCACGAAAAGAGAGAGAAAGGTTAAGGCATAAAGAAGAGATTCTTGCAGTCGCACTGAAATTGTTTTCTGAAAAGGGCTTTCACAATGTTTCTATGCAGGAGATTGCAGAGGAATCAGAGTTCGCTGTCGGTACTCTGTACAAGTTCTTTGAGGGCAAAGAGTCACTTTTCGCTGCATTGATGGGGTCTTGTGCCCGTAGGATTTCTAACATCCTCATGCCAATTTTGGAGGAGGACGTTGATGAGAGACAGAGGATAAGCAACTACATCAAAGCCCACGAGCAGATCATCGCAGACCATGTTCCATCCATCAGATTATATTTGTCCCAGAATGTCCCATCCGCTTTGACTGTACGGCCTGACGTTGAGCCAGA
>JAUUYL010000011.1 GCA_030590485.1 Lentisphaerota bacterium
TGTAGAAGCCCTGTCCAATTGATTGTGAACGGCGAGATTTTTGGGAATCTTCTCAAGTAGTTCATCAACCCAGGAGACAAACCGAATGGATTCTTGGTAAACGTCTAGTTTCTCGTGATCAAAACTTTCTTTCATGCGTAGAACCACAGCCAACAGAGAGGGAGAAAGCAAGACAACCATCCGATTAGGATTAGGATTACGATTACGATTACGATTACGATTAGGATTATGATGGGGAGGGGGTTGTAGCCCCCTCGGAAGTGACTTGCGCCCACCCATTAGCCAAGAGTACGCCGTTGTTGGAAACGCTATCTGGTTTGAAGTTGATGATATCGTTTGGTTTGAGGGTGTTGGAGTTGATTTCCGCTTTCAGGTATTCGTTTGTCCAGCCCCGGGCGATATTCTTATTGTCGTTACGCTCGATCAGGACAGATACATCTCTGCCTATATGGGCTTTCGCGAATTCGCTTCTGTTCTTATTTCCAGCTTGTACCAGCGCGTTACATCGTTCTTTTTTGACGGCACTGGTCAGTTGGTCAGGCAGGGAGGCGGCTTTGGTGCCGGGTCGTATGCTGTAAGGGAAAACATGCAGGTTGTTTAAGGGTAGAGATTTAATCAGGTTCAGGGTGTTTTTGTGCTGAGCTTCTGTTTCGCCAGGGAAACCGGCTATTATATCAGTTCCAAGTCCCGGTAAATCCATTCGTTTGGCAGCGTATTCTATCGTCTTGCGGTATTCAGATACGGTGTAGCGTCGTCCCATGGCAGACAGGACACCGTCGTCTCCGCTTTGAAGGGGGATATGAAGATAGTTGCAGACTTTTTCAGAGTCAGCCATGTAGTTAATAATATCCCGCTCAATGGTTGAGTTTTCTATGGAGCTCAGGCGAACGCGTTTTAATGCGTCAATCTTCTCAACAGCTTCAAGCAGGTTGATGAGACTTTGATCTTTAAAATTGTAGCATCCAAGATTTGCGCCAGTAAGAACGATCTCCTTGTAGCCGTCTTCGGATAATTGTGTGATTTCATTGATCACTTCCTGTAGCGGTCTGCTGACAGGATTACCGCGGGCTTGAGGGACGATGCAATAGCTACAGCAGAAGTTGCATCCGTCCTGAACTTTAACCAATGCCCTGGTTGTGTTGAATAATGGAGCAGATGTCTGAATAGCCCTCTGCTTGCCTCGGCGGAGTGCTTGCATCCCGAACTTGTTTCGGGGTTCCTGGACGAAGCCGGGTCCTCTGCTTGCCTCGGCGTAGTTCTTAGACGAAGCCGAGTCCTCTCCGGTCCTATCTCCACCGTCCACCGTCCCACTGTCCACCGTCCCCCTGAGCTCCGTAAGGAGCGCAGGGATTCTGAACTTATCTTTCTGATTGGCAAGGATGTCGATGCCTTTCCCCTTAAGGCGATTTTCTGTATCGGTTTCTACTGCGCATCCGGCAAGGACAACCAGCGCATCCGGATACTTCTTCTTAATTGATTTGGCATATTGAACGGACTTCCGCTCTGCATTCTTTGTGATCGTGCAGGAATGAACGATGTATACGTCGCAATGGTCCTCGAAAGACAGCACGCTGTAGCCTGCATCCTTGAATGTGGATGCTATTTGAGCTGTTTCCGCCTGATTGAGTCTGCAGCCGACGGTTTTAATTGCCACTGAACTCATTTTACGATAGCACCGGTGCCAGCGTTCTGCACGACTCTTGCGTACCGGGTGAGCCATCCTGTCGTGACCTTGGGCTCTGCGGGAGTCCAATTTGCTCTGCGTCGCTCTATTTCGTCACTGCTGAGGTCTGCTTCAATAGCGTGGTTCGGGATATCGATCAGGATTTTGTCTCCGTTTTCCAATAGTCCGATCAGGCCGCCTTCTGCAGCTTCAGGTGAGATATGGCCGATGCAGGCGCCGCGTGTACCACCTGAGAAGCGCCCGTCTGTTATGAGCGCTACGCTGTCACCGAGTCCTTGCCCCATGATATAAGAGGTTGGTGCAAGCATTTCCTGCATACCTGGTCCGCCTCGGGGTCCTTCGTATCTGATGACAACAACATGACCAGATTTTACTTCCCCGGCCAGGATGCCTTTACATGCGTCTTCCTGTGAGTCGAATATGATAGCTGTTCCTTCAAACTTAAGCATTTTCGGTAATACACCGGCCTTCTTTACAACTGCGCCGCCTTCAGCGATATTGCCGCGCAGGATGGTCAACCCGCCATCCTCGGAATAGGGATTGCTCAGCTCGTGTATCACGTCAGTGTTCTTTATTTTTGCTCTTGCTACATTCTGCCATATCGTTTTTCCGGTGATTGTCATGCAGTCTTTATTGATCAGCCCTTTTTTCTGAGCGATTTCCTTTATGATTGCGCTGATGCCGCCCGCCTGGTCAACGTCCTCCATATGGTAGTCTGAGGATGGGGATACCTTGCAGATGTTGGGACATTTTTGTGATATCTGATTAATGCGGTCCAAATCATATTTGATCCCCGCCTCGTGGGCAATAGCCAGTGCGTGCAGAACGGTATTTGTACTTCCGCCCATAGCCATGTCAGTCGCGAAAGCATTATCAAGGGAATCCAGATTGACGATGTCCCTGGGTCTTGGTCCTTCAGCTGCGGCGATTTCGACTACACGTTGTGCAGCTTTCCGGTAAAGGCTTTTGCGTTTAGGATCGACAGAAAGTATAGTGCCGTTTCCGGGCAAAGCCATGCCGAGCGCTTCGCAGAGACAATTCATAGAGTTTGCCGTGAACATACCGGAGCATGATCCTGCGCCAGGGCATGCGCATTCCTCCAGGGTATTGAGTTCTTCGTCGCTTATATTGCCCTGCTCATGAGCTGCAACACCTTCAAAGATACTTATGAGGTCAACGGTTTTGCCGTCAGGTGTTTTGCCTGCCAGCATCGGGCCGCCACTGCACATGATTGTAGGTACATTGACTCTCAGTGCACCCATGAGCATTCCGGGTACGATTTTGTCACAGTTTGTTATGCAGATCAAAGCATCGAAACAATGCGCTCTTGTCATTGACTCCACGCAGTCCGCAATGAGCTCGCGGCTTGGCAGGGAGTATTTCATTCCCTCGTGGCCCATTGCTATGCCGTCGCATATACCTATTGTGTTGAATTCGATAGGGACGCCACCCGCCTTACGGATATATTTCTTGATATATCGGGATACTTCGTCCAGATGGACATGGCCAGGAATGATCTCAGTGTAGGAGTTGCAAACGCCTATAAACGGTTTCTTAAAGTCATCGTTAGTCAATCCGGTTGCGTGTAGAAGCCCGCGGTGCGGTGCCCGCTCGCATGATTTCTTTATCTTGTCAGAATTCATATAATGTTCCTTTTAAGTATTAATTACGGAACCAGAATTAGCAGATCCTGCCTTCAGTATCAAGTATTCACTATCGGGAATAGCCGGAGAAGAACCCGTAGCAATTAAAAAACGCTGTACTATACTGTGATATTATTGGTAAAATGCGGACATGAAGAAGATATTGATTATTATTTCGGCGACGTTCTTAGTACTCACCGTTTCTTGCAGACGGACTGACATACAAATGCTGGTCGTCAACGTCCCCGAGATGCGCAATTCTGCATGCTCAGAACTGATTGTGAAGAAATTGTCAACCCAAGTTGGAGTCAAGAAAGGTAGCGAAATCAGTGTAGATCTTGTTGCGAGAACCGTTACGGTGCGATACGAGAGTCTGCTCACAGCCAATAAGAATATTGAGTACGCTATTGCTGAGACCGGGTTTTCTGCAAACGCTATACCCGCAAACAAGGATGCAGCCAGTAAGCTTCCGAAAGAGTGCATGGGCACTGGGGTAATGATACCCATGCCGGTCCAATAATCAGACGGGCTGATTAATGAATGCGTTAATCGAACAGTTTCTTGATTATGTATCACTCGAGAGGGGATTGAGTGACAACACCCGTAGTGCTTACTCGGCAGATCTCAAGAGTTTTGTCGCCTTTCTGGAAGAGAAGAAGGTTCGCTCTTTTAACGATGTTCGTCGGACACACGTGCTTGATTACCTGATGAAAGAGCGTGATCGCGGGATAAGCGTTAACTCGATATCACGCCGTCTTGTTGCAATAAAGATATTCTTCAGTTACTTGCAGAGGGAGACGCTCTTGCCTACCAATGTGGTGGAGGTAATGGATTCGCCTAAGCTATGGAAAGTGCTACCTGGTGTGCTTTCGCTGAAAGAGGTAGACCGGCTACTCGATTCGGTCGTCGGTGAAGATAGAATATCCATCAGGGACAGAGCCATGCTCGAATTGCTGTATGCAACGGGTATGCGAGTGTCGGAAATCGCGGAGCTTGAAATAAAGTCGCTTCATTTTGATTCCGGCTATCTTCGCTGTCTCGGCAAGGGTAGTAAGGTGAGGATCGTTCCGTTTGGCGATAAGGCAAGGGAACGGCTTCAGAAATATCTAAACGAAGCGCGCGGGCAGTTTCTAAAAGAGGGGGCAGTGAGCGAGCATGTCTTTTTGACATACAGGGGCAAGAAATTCAGCAGAAAAGGAATTTGGAAAATAATCAAGATATATGCTAAAAGAGCAGGTATATCCAAGGTTGTGTCACCGCATACGATGAGACATTCGTTTGCCAGTCATATGTTGGCTAATGGGGCGCCATTGAGAGTAATACAGGAACTTCTTGGGCATGCTGATATAGCAACGACCCAGGTGTATACCCATGTGGATCAGGGGCGACTGAGGTCAGCACATGCTGATTTTCATCCGAGAGCGTAGGTTCGATAATAGATTAGAGGAAAAGTTATATGTTAAGAAAAAACGAGTATAAAGATCTGGAGAAGCGATTGGGCTACCGGTTCAGGGATAAGACGCTGCTGGAGACAGCACTTCTGCATCGTTCGTACCGATACGAGAATGATGATGTTTATACGGATAACCAGCGCTTGGAGTTTCTTGGTGATGCTGTGCTGGGCTTTCTGACGGCTGATCATCTCTACGAAAGGTATCCTGATGATGATGAAGGCGTTTTGACATCATTCAGAAGCCAGGTGACCAGCGGAAAGGCACTGGCAGATCTCGCATCCTCAATAGATCTTGGTGAGCATCTCAAGATAGGAAAGGGCGAAGAGGGGTCTGGGGGCAGGACGAGAGCATCAAACCTGGCCGACGCATTGGAATCTATATTAGGAGCCGCTTTTCTTGATGGTGGTAAAAAAGCGGCTGATAAGATCTTTAAAAAACTTCTGATGCCCTGTGTAGACAGCCTGAGCGGTGATGTTTGGGCCGATAATCCTAAAGGAAAACTGCAGGATTATACCCAGCGCAAGATGAAAAGCAGTCCTAAATACAGCATTGTCGGAAGGGAAGGGCCGCCCCATGCTACTGTATTTACAGTGGAAGCTACTTTAACTAATGGTGATTGTTCACGGGGAACAGGGGGTAACAAGCAAGAAGCGGAGACGGAAGCTGCAAAAAAAATGCTTGAAAATATTGAAGATGATATTTGACATTCGCCCCGCAATTCCATACATTCCCGCTTCATTTACGGGCCGTTAGCTCAGTTGGTAGAGCAACGCACTTTTAATGCGTGGGTCGACGGTTCAAGTCCGTCACGGCCTAAAAAATCATGAAGTTCAGTAAGTATATCAGATTCGTTGGCGAGTCATTCCTGGCAGGGCTGGGATTCCTTATAATACCTTTCTTTACCAGACGCCATATTCTTGTCCTGTCCAGGTGGCTGGGCAATCAAGCTTTCTACTTCTGTAAGAGTCTGCGAAAAGTGGCGATGAGCAATCTTGATATCGTCTATGGTGCCGATGTCTCCGTCGATCGCAAGACTGAGATCATAAAAGGCTCCTTCAGAACATTTGCTCTTCTTATGTTGGATATGTTCTGGTTCGGGCGCTTCACCGAAAGACGAATAAATAAATGGGTCCAGTATGATGAGTCATTTGACGTGTACTGGGATAATTCACCAGCCGTTGTTGTCACTGGCCATATAGGGAACTGGGAAGTTCTGGGGCAGGCCGTTTCTCTTAAGGGTCATCCTCTCCTGAGTGTGGCGGCACCACTCAAGAACGCTTTTGTAGACTGGATGCTTGTCCGCATGAGGAAAATCACCGGGCAGAAAGTGGCGCCAAGAGAAGGTGCGATTAGAACGATAATAAGAGTTCTGCGGGAAGGTGGACGGGCTGCTCTGCTTATGGATCAAAACACTCTGCCGGAAGATGGTGGTAAATTTGTCAATTTCTTTGGTCTGCAGGTCCCTAATTCGAATGCCGCAGAGACTTTGGCCGTTCGGACTGATTCAGTAATTGTTTTTGTTTATTCTGTGGCCGATGACGATGGTGTGTATCGTGGCTATGGTTTGCCGGCACTCAAGGTGGCGGATGATGGTGAGGTTACTCAGAAGCTTGCAGATATGATGGAACAGGTAATCAGGAAGAATCCTGACAAATGGCTTTGGATGTACAAGAGGTGGAAATTTATTCCGCCGGGTGGTGTTCAGGATAACTACCCGTTTTATGCAAGAGTATTGGAAAGGAAAGAAACATGAAAATAGGGGTAATTGGTGGAAGCGGATTGTATGAGCTCGAAGGGCTGGAGAACGTAAAGGAAGAAAAGCTCGATACACCTTTCGGGGCACCTTCCGATATTTATATGGCAGGCACGCTTGGTGATGCTGAAGTATTCTTTCTTCCCCGACATGGCCGTGGACATCGTATAACGCCTGCCGAAATCAATCATAGAGCCAATATTTGCGGGTTCAAGATGCTCGGCGTTGACCGTGTTATAGCTGTGACGGCTGTCGGAAGTCTCAAGGAGGAAGTAAGCCCCAGAGACGTTCTTCTGCCAGACCAGTATTTTGACAGAACAAAACAGTCAGAAGCACACACATTCTTTGGTGATGGAATTGTCGGGCATGTATCATTCGGCGATCCGGTATGCGCTGAGTTTCATGATCAAGTGGCGGCCGCAGCAAAGAAGGTCATCGATGACCTTGACGAAAATTCGAAGGTAAACGTATTCGATAAGGGGACTTACGTTAATATGGAAGGACCCGCCTTTTCTACAAGAGCGGAGTCAAATGTCTATCGAAGTTTTGGGTTCGATGTGATTGGCATGACGAGCCTTGGTGAGGCAAAATTGTGCAGGGAAGCAGAAATATGCTATCAGACTCTCGCGATGATAACCGATTACGACTGCTGGCACGAAAGCGAGGAGCCCGTCACGGCTGATGCAGTCATTGCGCATCTCATGGCTAATACCACATTGGCAAAGAAAATTCTTCAGGAACTGCTTGCGACACTCCCGAAAGATCGGTCTTGTAGCTGTGGCTCCGCACTCGCTTGTGCCATTGTCACTAGTCCAGATGCTATTCCAGCTGAGTTGCGCGAGAGGCTCGCACCCATAATGGAAAAATACCTGTAAAAGAGAGGCAAGATGAAGCGCAAACTGCTTGATCTTATTTATCCGAGATTTTGTGCCGGCTGCGGCGATATAGTTCGCGGCCGTGAGAATCATATCTGCTGGGATTGCTTTTCGGGAATAAATATTATCTCACGACCGATATGCTCGCTATGCGGAGATCCAGCCGAAGGTATAATCGAACATGAATATACCTGCTCCTGGTGTGTTAACCATCACCCCCATTTCGACATTGCCCGCTCAGCGGTTCGCTATAGGGGCGTCCTGAAAGACACGATGCATGCATTTAAATATAATCAAGATGTCCATATGGTGAATGATCTGGCAGAGTTGTTGATCTCATGTGCTCGGACACATTACCTAAACGAAGAGTTTGATGCCGTTACAGTAGTGCCGTTGGATGCAAAAAAGAAGCGGCAACGTTCTTATAATCAATCGACACTGCTTGCGTCCAGACTCGCAAAGGCGATTGGAGTCAAGTTTGCGGAGGGTTGCGCGCGACGGTGTCGCTCGATAAGACCGCAGGTTGAGCTGAATGCGCGCCAGCGAAGACTGAACGTGAAGGGGGCCTTTGATGTGGCGGAGCGCGCTTGGGTCAAAGGTCGCAGCCTTCTCCTTGTTGATGATGTGATGACGACTGGCGCTACGGTGAACGAGTTGGCAAAGGTGCTGAAAGAGGCAGGCGCAGTAAGAGTCTGCGTAGCGACTGTAGCAAGAGGGTAAGAGAATTATGAATATCGAATATCGAATATCGAATAATGAAGTTAGTGGTGTTTGTACAGGGTTGTTTTGAGGGTTGTAGTTTAGAAAACGAGATACGAGACATGTTAAATGAGAAGATAATTGAACGGCTTTATTCGCGGCGGCGGTTTGGGATCAAGCTGGGGTTGGATGTCGTGCGTGGTATGCTGGCGGAGCTGGATAATCCTCAAGACCAATATGGTATTGTGCATGTCGCCGGCACAAATGGAAAAGGCTCGGTCTGCGCCATACTCGAGTCTATATTCAGGGCTGCTGGCTATAAGACAGGTCTCTACACATCACCACATCTGGTAAGTCTTAATGAGCGGTTTAAAGTTGGCATGATTGATGTTGATGATGCATCGCTATCCGCGTTGATCGATGATGTGGAGCAATGTGCGCTCAGCGTCGAGAAAAGCGAGGGCAGGGCACCCACGTTTTTCGAATGCACAACGGTGATGGCATTCGAGCATTTTAGACGCGCAGGCGTTGATATTGCTGTCATTGAGACAGGTCTTGGTGGACGTTATGATGCTACCAATGTCGTTTTGCCACTGTTATCGGTCATCACCCGTATCAGCATGGAGCATACCGAGCATCTGGGCGATAACATCGTAAGCATAGCACATGAAAAAGCTGGAATCATCAAGCGATGCAGGCCAGTGGTGTGCGGAGCGATGGATGATGATGCCAGGGCTGAGATCAGGCGTGTCGCCGACGAGAATGGCGCCGGATTCAGGCTTGTTGAGGATATGGTCAATGTTACGGTCAAGGAGACAGGCTTGGCAGGACAGAAGGTTGTCATGGAATCTCAGGGCGGATGGCGCGGAACGTTTCGTTTTCCGTTGATCGGCGCGCATCAGGTTGAGAACCTTGCCACTTGTGCGGCTGTGCGTGATACCATGGAAGAGATTGGACTTGAAATTGATGATGCATCGTTCAAGGAGGGTGTTGCTGGGGTCAGTTGGCCTGGCCGGTTTCAGGTTCTGGCTCAGAACCCGCCGGTCATACTGGATGGTGCACATAACCCCGCTGCTGCCGAAGCGCTTGTAGATGCGCTTCAGAAATCTCTTAGGTTCTCGGACGTCGCCATGGTTATTGGCATGTGCGATGATAAAGATGCAAAAAACTTTTTGAAACCATTTGCAAAGATTGCTAAGAAGGTATGGGTCGTGCCGCTTGCTAACGAACGAAGCCAGGATGCTGATAAAGTCTTGGCTATTTGCAGGGGAATGGGGCTGGACGCCGAGAGTAGCGAGTTGAAGGCTGCAATGAAGGACGCGAAAACATGGGCGATGGAGCGCGGAAGCGCAGTATGTATAACAGGCTCACTCTTTCTGGTGGGAGAAGTATTGGAGTATATAAATGAAGACTGAATTAGAAATCCTTGCCAGAGGCGTGTGTATTGACGACGGAAAGATACTATTGTGCCAGACCAAGGGAGACAGCAATACGTACCTTCCCGGCGGACATGTGGAGTTTAAGGAAACTGTTAAGGAAGCGCTTTGCCGTGAAATTCGTGAAGAGTTGGGCGTTGGCTCAACTGCAGGCAGGTTTCTTGGCGCGGTAGAACACACGTTTGAACAGAAGGGGGAACCGCATTGCGAAATCAACCTGTTGTTTGAGCTTTCCAGTGACGAACTTAATGCTGGCAGTAGACCTGCATCACAGGAAGACTATATCGAATTTCATTGGGTTCCCCTTGCGGATATTGCCGAATTCAAATTGGAGCCGGCTGTACTTATCGGCAAACTTCCGCAATGGCTTGCCGCTGATGGCGGCAATTGGGGAAGTAGTTATAAGTAGGTCGTAGGACTCGAAGACACGTAAAGACCCAATGTTCATGTTGACCTTGAATTATGATTGCTGGCCTGCAATCAGATTCGTCAGCATTGCCGTCATCACATCCTTTTCCTTAGGTTTGCTTTCGGCGATCATGAGTGTCATGGCTACCAACGCATTGTCTGCGATTCGTTTATGGTTCTGCTTGTCATATATCAGCTTGTTCTTTTCCGCAAAACGGAGGAAGACGGCTGCGGCTATACGCTTGTTGCCATCCACAAAACTGTGGTTCTTGACCATGAAATATAGCAGATGCGCAGCTTTCTCTTCAACAGACGGATACAGATCCTTCCCCGCAAAGCCCTGCATCACGGCGTTAAGAGAGCTGTGCATGCTTTTGTCCTTTCCCTGCCAAACACAGCCGAGTCTCCGAACTTGATCCGCATCTGGTCTATAACCTGCATTGCTTCATCATAAGATACAGGCTTTGCTTTACGTTTTGAAGTCTTGCGAACAGCAACACGCTGATGATCATAGTCGTCCAGAAGATCCAGTGCGTATGAATAGTCGGAAACAGTCTGAAGCAATGCAGTTGCTTCATCACCAGTAAGCAGTTTCCGCTTTGATACGTCCGCAGCCAGCCTAAGTGTCTGATTCAGAGCCTTGAGACGCTTGTCATTGACGCTGTAGCCTTTAACCAGGTGCTGTTTCAGGACGTTTGTGGCCCATATACGGAATTCTGTACCGCGTTTTGAGTTCACGCGATATCCGACTGAGATAATGACGTCGAGATTAAAGATATCCATCTGCCGTGTCTTGCCATCTGAGGCAACCTGTGCAATTTTTGCACAGGTTGAACTCTTCTGTAACTCTTTAGACTTATATACATTATGGATATGTTTGAGTACTACTGATCTATCCCGCCCGAAAAGTTTACCCATCTTATGGGCGTCCAGCCATACAGTTTCCTCCTCAAGCTGAACCTCAAGCCTAATCGATCCATCTTTGCTCTTGTAAAGTACAATATCTTCCGATTTCTTTTTCATTTCTGAATCCTCTCTACTGACACCAAATATATCAATAAGGGTAGTACATATACAGACCTATGGTGAAGTTATTTCTTATATCCGGGTTGCCTTGTCACAAAAACATTAGTTTGTGGCCGGCATCTCAAAAGTGGTGTTTGATACGGATGGGAACCTATGAGTTTGTCAGGTTCAGGAACTCTTCTTCAGTGAGTATGTTGACCCCAAGCTTCTCTGCTTTGGCCAATTTTGAGCCTGCTGATTCGCCAGCTACAAGATAACTTGTTTTCTTTGATACGCTGGATGATGTCTTTCCGCCCTGTGCCCTGATCTTTTCCGCAGCCTCGTCTCTGGTCATGGTAGACAAGGAACCCGTGAGGACAAATGTCTGACCCGAGAAAGCTCCGTCTATGTTTGTCATATCACCAAGTCGGCTGACATTGACTTCGGCTTTCTTGAGTTTGGTGATGATGTTTTGATTGTTCTCGTTTTTAAAGAATTCCGTGATGCTCTCGGCAACGATAGGGCCGATATCCGGCAATTCCTCAAGCCCTTCGACAGTGCTGGATGCCAGTTTGTCGATGTCGGCAAAATGTTCTTCCAGCGTTTGTGCTGATTTGGATCCAACATGGCGTATGCCGAGCCCGAGCAGTAATCGCCACAGATCTCTTTTCCGGCTGGCGTCAATTCCGTCGATCAGGTTGTTTGCGGACTTTTCTGCCATCCGCTCCAGGTTTTCCACATCAACAACTTTCAGCGAATAAAGATCAGACGGATTCTTGATGAGTTTCCGGTCGACAAGTTGTTCGATGAGTGAGTCGCCGAGTCCGTCAACGTCCATTGCACCGCGAGCTGCGAAGTGCTTAATCCAGCTTTTGATTTGTGCCGGGCATTGGAGGTTTATGCATCGCGTTGCCACTTCATCTTCCGGCTTCAATGTTGTTGAGCCGCAGATGGGGCATTTGTCTGGCATGACAAACGGCTGTTCATTCCCCGACCTGGCAGAGGTTATGACTTTTATCACGGCGGGGATTATTTCTCCGGCTTTCTCAATAATTACGCTGTCTCCCGTTCGTATATCCTTGCGATCTATTTCATCGGCATTATGCAGAGTGGCGCGACTGACCGTAGAGCCGGCTAGCAGAACCGGCTCGAGCTCTGCGACCGGGGTTAGTACACCCGTTCTTCCGACCTGGATAGATATGCTGTTGATCTTTGTTTCTGCCTGCTCAGGTTCATATTTATAGGCTACGGCCCAGCGTGGGCTCTTGGCGGTTGAACCCAGGGTGCCGTAGAGAGCTCTTTCGTCGACTTTGATGACACCGCCGTCGGTCTCGAAATCAAAATCATGGCGGAGTGAATCAAGTTCATCGAGGGATTCTATGATTTGGCTGATATCGCCGTTTTTCCAGTATTTAGGTGCTGTTTTGAATCCCATTGAGGAAAGAGTCTTTAGGAGTTCTTCCTGCGTCGCAAAGGAGATACCGTTGTGTTCTGCGACTGCGTAGAGTATGGCGTCAAGTGGTCGTTCTGCAACGAGCTTGGAATCGAGGAGTTTTAACGAGCCAGCTGTGGCGTTTCTGGGGTTAGCGAAGGCGTCTTGTCCGTTTTCCTGTCTGGTCAGGTTAAGTTGAGCGAATCCCTTTTTGGTCATGTAAGCTTCACCTCGCACTTCCAGCAATGCTGGCGGTGAATCGGTAGTCAGCCGGAGGGGTATTGAGCGGATGGTTCGAATGTTATTAGTGATGTCATCGCCCGTCTTGCCGTCACCTCTTGTGCTGGCTGTTGTCAGCAAACCATGTTCGTATCGTAATGATATGGCAACTCCGTCGATCTTTGGTTCGAGGATGTAGGTGAAGGGTGATTCCTCGAGAATGCCGGTTATGCGTTTATCGAATTGACGCAGTTCGTCCTTTGAGTAAGTGTTAGAGAGACTCATCATGGGAACGGCGTAAGTGATGTTCTGAAACTCTGTCAGTGGCGCGCCTCCAACGCGTGTGGTGGGGGAGTCTGCTGATTTCAGTTCCGGGTGTTTTTCTTCCAGTTCCTCCAGTTCCCTGTATAGAGCGTCGTATTCGCGGTCACCGATATCCGGCTTTGCCAGGACGTAATAGAGGTGGTTGTGCCTGTTGATTTTTACGCGCAGGGCATCAACACGTTTGACAGTTTCTTCTGATGGAAACTTAGGATTAGTCATTGTTTTAGTCGATCAAGAAAGAGATCCGATAGAGCACCGCAGCTGGATGCCACTTTTTTTGCTGAAGCATAGTTTTTATCGTTCATGTAAAGCACATATCGAACCGTATTCTTGGAAAATGCGGATACTGATGTGTCGATCCACTTGATGAACTCTTTTGAATCAAGCTGTGAGGCCTTAAACACAACAGGTTTTCTCATTTCCTTGCCGTTGATATTCGCTACCATCTCAGCCTTGATGCTGTCCTCCGTAACGCCCAGAACCATGATATCGATCCTTCGACCATTGTGGTCGATTGTGATTTTCTTACCTTTCTTTCTCTTGAATCCTTTCAGGACGACCCCGTCTATGCCTCTAAGCTCTTTTAGCATGCCGCTGAGTTTGTATAGCTCATCCTCGAATTTCATTGTGTGTTCGTACTCGAGTTCGTTTTTGACTTTCTCATGTGCTGCTCCAAAATTTCTGTTCAGCAGATCGTGAAGCAAGCTGTGCTTGAATTGTAGTATTGCTGCATCGCTCTGCGATAGTGGTTGCACAACGGTCGGCGTATACGCGATAGCATCCGGCACCGTCAGCGTAGCCTCTTTCTTCTTCGCTTTAGCTTTCTTTTTCTCTGTTACGACTTTTCGGATTTGTGCGGTTCGGCGTGCTTTTTGAAGCTTGGCTTGTCTCTCGTTTTCAGCGAATTGAGCCTGGTCGTTCTCGTATTGTCTGGCTGCTATGATACGTAGATACTTATTGCCTGTTACCTTGTACATGATAAATGATAGTAATATCCACCAGACAATCAGTGCTATCCATGCTGGTAGTTGAATTGCCATCGATACAGAGTTTTTGACTGGCTGTGGCCGGCGGGCATGGGTGGCTTGGGTTGTTTGTACATAATTAGCCGGCGGCATGATAGTGCTTGGTGCTGATTTTGCGGCACCTTTCTGTATGGATACACCGCCTTTACGGACTCTATTGATTTCTTTTATCACATCACCCCAGCTTTTGAATCGGTCGTCTGGGTTCTTAGCCATCAATTTGGAGATCAGGTTAGCGGCACTTGGCGTTACGGCTTTCTCGATATCACGTGGATTTTCAATCTGACCGGTTATGTGGTTTTGAAGGGCAGTGATGGGATCGTCGTCTTCAAATGGTACTACACCGGTCATCATGTCGTAGAGCATCGCTCCGAGGCTGTACATGTTAGAACGAAAGTCTATTTCAAGTTGGCATTGCGCCTGTTCCGGAGACATGTAGTTCGATGTCTTGTCAAAAGAGCCGTCAGTGATCCGGGCGCTTAATGTAGTCGGATCGATCATGCTCGCCAGTCCGAGGTCAGCAACTTTAATGTTACCGTCTTTATCCAGCATGATGTTGTCAGGGGTAAGGTCACCGTGCAATATCTGCTTGTTGTCCCATGCGTCCTGTAATGCGTGGGCAATGGCCAATCCAATCTTGAGTGCTGTCTTGGGTTCCAGCACTTTTTCTTTCTCCAGCATGGCGCTCAACACTTGTCCGTCCATGTATTCCATTACAAAATAAATGTTATCATCCTGACTGACGGCATCGAAAACCTGAATTATACTGGTGTGTTTCAGCTGTGCCGCGGTCTTGGCATTGCTCAGGAACGATTCTACGACAGCCGGATCATTGACGAGTTCGGGGTTAAGGACCTTGATAGCCACAACTCTATCGAGAGAGACTTGACGGGCTTTCCAGACGGTGCCCATACTGCCTTCAGCAATTTGTTCAATTATTTCGAATCCTTGAATATTCATAAGAATTCCACCCATTATATATAATTTTCCCAGAAAATGAAGCCAAAAATACAATGTGATTATGTGCTGTAGCGCAAAAGCCAGTTTTTAGTTCTAAGGGCCCACGCAAGAATAACTTCACATTTCGGCCGCCGATGCATCGCGGCCGGCTACGTTTCGAAAACACGAAATATCGGGGATATTCCTTTGTTTTCGCGCCTTGCCAGCCGCGCGCCTCGACACTCAAATCTGTGAAGTTATTCTTGCGCGAACCCTTTAGTTGATAGTTGCTGATGTTTACGCCTTTAAGGCATTGATTCATAGCATATATTACTTGGGCTTGCCACGCGTATTGGCGTGGGTCAACGTTTCCCGTTTCTATCCATCTCTTGCACTTGACGCTCGACAGCATGTTGGGTTTCTTGTTAGGTTTATGCCTGTTTTCAGGGGATAGGATAAGAATATGTTAAAGATAATCAAAAAATTCATAGGGTCGAAGCATCAGCGCGATATAAAGGGCATGAATCCTTTGATTGAGCGCATTAATGAACTGGAAGAAGAATACCAGTCTTTGTCAGAAGATGCGTTGAAGGCCAAAACGACTGAGTTTAGGGAGCGACTGGAAAGAGGGGAGACACTTGACGATATCCTCTGTGAGGCATTTGCGGTCGTAAAGAACGGTTGCAGACGGCTTATGGGTACGAACGTAGATGTGTGCGGACATGAGCTTCTATGGGAAATGGTGCCGTTTGATGTCCAGTTGGTGGGTGGAATCGTGTTGCACAGGGGGCAGATTGCTGAGATGGCCACTGGTGAAGGAAAGACCCTTGTTGCCACTCTGCCGCTTTACCTGAACGCTTTGGCCGGTAAGAATGTTCATCTCGTAACGGTTAATGATTACCTTGCCAAACGTGATTCCCAATGGATGGCTCATGTATACACATATCTTGGTCTTACGGTTGGCTGTATTCAAAACTCAATGACTCCAGAAGAGCGGCGAGTTGAGTATGGGAAGGACATCACTTACGGTACTAACAGTGAATTTGGTTTTGATTATCTCCGCGATAACGGAATGGCATTTGACCCCGAAAGCCTCGTGCAGCGTGGATATAATTATACGATTATAGATGAGGTAGATAGTATTCTCATAGACGAGGCTCGGACCCCGCTTATTATTTCCGGGCCCGCTCCGGTCTCGTCGCATCAGTATTTTGAGCTCAGACCATCAGTAGAGGGTATGGTCAAGAAACAGCGGACACTCTGCAATAATTTTGTCTCGGAAATAAAGAAACTGATGGATTCTGATGATGCGGACGATATCGAGGATGCCAAGTTCAGACTCTATCAGGTCTATCACGGCATGCCTAAGCATAAGCAGTTCATGCATATGCTGGAGGAGCCGGAAGTACGGAAGATTCATGAACAGGTAGAAAACAGCATGCTCACCGACATGCGTAAAGATCAGGCACGTGCGTTGAGGGAGGAGCTCTTCTTTACTATTGATGAGCGGAATCATGATGCAAGCCTTACCGACATGGGCTGTGAGGCTCTGAACCCAGGTGATCCAGATGCGTATGTATTGCCGGATATTGTTACTGCAATGTCAGATCTGGAAAATGACGATGTAATGTCAGAGAAGGAAAAGAGTAAGAAAAAGCAGCAGGTTCAGAATGAATTTACGGAAAAGAGCGAGCGAATTCATAATGTCGATCAATTGATCACAGCTTATTGTCTGTATGAAAAAGATGTGGAATATGTTGTTCAGGAGAATAAGGTTCTTATTGTCGATGAATATACAGGAAGAATTCTGCCCGGCAGGCGTTGGAGTGACGGACTGCATCAGGCTGTAGAGGCAAAGGAAGGGGTCCGTATCGAGCGTGAAACCCAGACCTTGGCAACGATTACTATTCAGAATTACTTCAGGATGTACGACAAACTCGCGGGAATGACCGGTACTGCCGAGACTGAAGCAGGCGAGTTCAGGGAAATCTATAATCTTGATGTAGTCGTGATTCCGACAAACAGACCCGTGCGCCGGGTAGACTTCAATGATGTTATCTACAAGACACAGCGTGAGAAATACAGAGCCATAATGGACGAGATCAAAGAATGTAACGCCAGTAAGCAGCCGGTTCTTGTGGGTACGGTTACAGTAGACACCTCAGAGGTCATCAGTCGCATGTTGAAGAGGGAAAAGATTCCTCACAACGTTCTTAACGCAAAGAACCATGAAAGTGAGGCGGAGATTGTGATACGCGCCGGTCACCCGGGTGCCGTGACTATTGCAACAAATATGGCCGGGCGAGGAACTGATATCAAGTTGGGCGAAGGCGTTGTGCATTTGGATAGAGATGTCGTGGAGTCGCAATGGTCACTTGATGATATTGTCGACGGTATAACGCTTCGTAAACGTCTTGAGAATGATCCCTGTGGATTACATGTGATTGGTTCAGAGCGGCATGAGTCCAGACGTATCGACAGGCAGTTGAGAGGACGTTGCGCGCGTCAGGGCGACCCTGGTTCTTCACGGTTTTATGTTTCACTTGAGGATACGCTGATGCGCCTGTTCGGCTCGGACCGGATAGCCGGATTGATGAGCAAGATGGGACTCGAGGAAGGACAGCAGCTTGAGGCAAGGCTCTTGAACCGATCAATAGAGACGGCTCAAAAGAGGGTCGAGCAACAGAACTTTGCGATGCGAAAGAGGACACTTCAATATGATGATGTGATGAACAAACAACGCGAAGTCATCTATGGTTTCAGGGGCGATGTTGTCAGGATGGATAATGTCAGGGAGCATATTTATGACATATTCCACGATGTAATTACTGCAGAGACGGAGAAGATACTTTCGGATGACAGCGAAGAGTCATTGTCAATGTACATAGAATGGGTGCATGCCGCCTTTCCAATTGCCGTAAAGCCGGCAAGTGTTACGGAGAAGAAAAAGGACACTGAGGCTATTGTTAAAATGGTGTATGACCTGGTTGAGAGGGCGTATGACCTTAAGGTTTCTGGGGAAGATGATGAATCGGTGCGAATGATGGAACGGCATATTGTTCTGAATACTATTGATGAACAATGGCAGGAATATCTTCGGGGAATGGACGCATTACGTCAGGGGGTTGGTCTCAGAGCTTATGGGCAGCGAGATCCATTGGTGGAGTACAAGAAAGAAGCTTTTGAGATGTTTGAGCAGCTGATGACCAGTATCAAGAGCGATATTGCGTCGGCAGCGTTCAGGGTTACGACATCAGTTGAATCGTACGATTCGTTTCTTGCGTCGCTGCCGCAGACTCTCGTGCATGATGAGGTCTCCATGTTTGGTTCAGGACAGCCGGAAGGGCAGGATTCTTCTGGCTCAGTGGAGGCGCTTCCGTCGATGCAGAGTCAGAATGCAACAATTCACAGAGAAGACCCAAAGGTTGGCCGCAATGACCCATGTCCTTGCGGAAGCGGCAAGAAATACAAGAAATGCTGCGGAACATAATCTCAGACCAAACATAATGTGATTCGATAGAATGTCTTTCTTGCCAATTATTCTAAGAGTATTTGCAGTTCTCACCTCAGGTGCGCTGCTTTATGTAGCATTTCCGCCTGTCGGCGATGTTCACAGCGCCTGGCTCGCATTCATGCCGCTTTTGATTCTTGCTAGATATACTACGCCCCGTAAGGTTTTTAAATGGGGGTATATATCAGGTCTTGTTTTCTGGCTTCCGTCTATATCCTGGTTGTTGCGACTCGGTCAGACGGGGACAAATATCTACCTTGCTGCTTTGGGTTGGGTACTTCTCTCTGCTTACGCAGCAATATATACAGGTCTTTTCAGTGTGGCAGCATCTATTCTTCTCAGACACGAGGATGAGCTCATGAAGCGCGAGAACAACGCGATACCTGTCGCGTTATGGAGGGTTCAACTTGTATTTCTGATTCCAGCCGCATGGGTTGGCGTGGAGTATATCAGGGCTGTCCTGCTCGGTGGGTTTCCATGGAATCAGCTTGGTGTAAGTCAGTACTCGAATCTTTCGATAATCCAGATTGCAGCATGGGGCGGCGTATACATGGTGTCCGCAGTGGTGATGGTGATGAATGTGGCCCTCACATTAACAGGGTTGAGACTTGCGAACGTTTACATGCGGAAGGGGAAGTCATCTCGATTTCGTTACGAATTGATGGTCGGTCTGTTGATATGCGCCCTCTGTTGGATGACTGGGACACGGAAGCTCATGAAAAACAGCTTGGAAACCGAGGGAATGACGGAGGTGAGAATCGCGGCGGTTCAGCCAAATACCGTGCAAATCAAGAAATGGGATCTCGGATATGAGATTGATATTTTCTCGCGCTTATTGAAACAGACCCGGCTGGCGGCTATAAACGGTCCGCACCTGATTGTCTGGCCCGAAACGGCGGTGATGCGTCCGTATAACATGGATGATGTCACTCAGGAATTTGTGCGTGAGCTGACTGCGCTGGGCACGCCCATTCTAGTTGGCGCTATGGAAAAAGAGCATGTCGCAAATTCTGAAGACGTCTACAATAACTGGCGATTTTATAACAGTTCATTTCTTGTTGGTGTTGATGGTGAGACGCAGGGTAAATACAGAAAACAGCACCTCGTTCCATTTGGTGAGTGCATACCGCTTGAAACCAAGTTTGAATTCATCAAGCGTATTGCGCCGTTAGGTTTCAGTTGCACTCCGGGCGCGGAAAGCACTCTGATGGAGGTCAAGGTTGGTGGTGATCCTGTCGTGAATGTGCCTTTCTCTGTCTTGATATGTTTTGAGGACATTTTCTCCGGTTTATCCCGCAAAGCGGTGAAAGAAGGTGCGGAGTTTCTTGTTAATCAGACAAATGATGCATGGTTTGATGGTACAGCTGCATCTGTTCAGCATATGAGCCATTGCGTTTTCCGCGCCGTAGAGAACGGAGTGCCAATTGTGCGCTCCGCCAATACCGGCGTAACCTGTTTTATCAATAAGATAGGCGTTGTGAACGTGCTTGCGGGACTGGATAATAAATATGGAGTTGCTGTTGAAGGATTTAAGGTTTCAGGTATAATGGTGTCAGATGCAGAGAAGGGTAGGACACTTTACAATAGATGTGGAGATATGATATTCGCCATTCCCTGCGCCATGCTGGTGTTGGGTCTGTTCGCTTTTGCAGGTTGCAGGACTTATAATAAACAAAGGAAGAATAATCATGACAGATGAATTGAGAGCCCGTCTAAACGAGCTACGCGATAGACTCAAGGAAATGCGAGGCTATCTTTGATGTAGATAACAGAACTGTTATCTACGAAGAT
The DNA here is from genome assembly GCA_030590485.1 of Lentisphaerota bacterium. GTDB lineage: Bacteria > Verrucomicrobiota > Kiritimatiellia > UBA8416 > JAUUYL01 > JAUUYL01. The sequence continues at coordinate 20,199 of JAUUYL010000011.1, forward strand.
CTGGAGAAACTTGCCCTCCAGCCCGATTTCTGGGACGACCAGAATAAGGCAAAATTAATCATAGATAAAACCAACCAGCAAAGGGTTGTGTTACGCCCGTTTAATGACTTTAAGAGCGCGATAGAAGATATTGAGATTTTAGCAGGCTTAATCGAGGAGGAAGAATCAGCGGAGCAAAAAGCTGAGGTTCTTGCTGAGATCGAGGATGCGATGGTCGGTGCGGAGGTTCTATGCAAGGATCTCGAATTCAAATCGCTGTTCAGCGGAAACCTCGACGGCAACAATGCGTTTCTCACTCTTCATGCCGGCGCAGGTGGGACTGAATCCTGCGACTGGGCAGATATGCTGTTTCGCATGTATAAGCGTTATTGCGAAACTCACGACTTTAATTTTGAGATCATGGATTATCAGGCAGGTGATGAGGCGGGCATTAAGAGGGTCACATTTCTTGTCAGTGGACCACACGCCTATGGGTATATGAAGTCTGAGCGAGGTGTGCACAGACTGGTGAGGATTAGCCCGTTTGATTCCAATAGTCGCAGGCATACATCATTTGCGGCGTTGGATGTTATAGCTGAAATTGATGATGTTGATATTGAGTTGGACGAGGATGATATCAGAATCGATACATTCAGGTCGAGCGGGGCCGGCGGACAGCATGTCAATACCACGGACTCGGCGGTGCGGTTGACACATGCTCCAACGGGCATAGTCGTGTCATGCCAGGCGGAAAGATCTCAGCACAAGAACAAGGCGCGTGCAATGAAGATACTGAAAGCCAGAGTTTATGATTGGACGGAGGCTCAGAAGCGCAAGGATCTGGAAAAGTTTTATGGCCAAAAAGGTGAAATAGCATGGGGTAGCCAGATAAGATCTTATGTGATGCAGCCTTACACTATGGTGAAAGATCATCGTACATCTGTTGAAACTTCAAACGTTAATGCAGTGCTAGACGGGAAGCTGGACGGTTTTATCGAGGCATATCTGAAGCAGTCGGCAGCTAAAGCGCTTGAGAATGGTGAAGATAAACGTTAGAATGAAAGAGCGTTTCGAAGCGGTTTTAACGTGTAACGACCACGCCTGCGGCGTGGCAGGCTTTAACGATGAGAATGAAAGAGAGATAAGCATATGGCACTTGTAAGTATGACCGGATATGGGCGCGGTGAAGTTGTCACCAAAGGACTAAAGGTCGAAGTAGAGCTTAGTTCGGTAAATAGAAAACAATTTGATGTTCGCATTAGCATGCCGAACAATCTGTCCGGTCTGGATGCAAAAATCAAGAAGCTAGTCCACGACTCAATTTCCAGAGGGTCGGTCACAGGCGTTGTTCGTATTGGTGATGCAAATAAGGGCGTAGGGGGAAAGGTGTCGGTTGATGTCGATATAGCCGAGTGCTATATGCGAGAGCTACGGAAGGCCGGCAGAAAACTGAAGGTGTCTGACGATATCAGTTTGCGAGACCTTATCAGGATGCCTGAAGTTGTGAAATGCGGTGATATCACGCGTGACACGACCAACATCTGGCCTTCTCTGAGAACGGCTTTTTGTCAGGCAGTGGTTGCATTGGTGAATATGAGAAAATCCGAAGGGCGAGAACTGGAAAAGGATATCAACAAAAGGCTCATTACCCTCAAAAAAATATTGGCAGTCGTAGAGAAGCAACTGCCAGTCGCAGAAAAGAGATTTAAGAGCAGGCTGAAGAAGAAATTGCGCGAGGTCGGACTGGCAGATAAGACCGCAGACGACAAGCTTCAGCGGGAAATAATGTTTTTTATAGACAAGACTGATATTTCTGAAGAAATGGTCAGACTCGTGAGCCATTTTAAACACGCGCATAAACTATTGAGAGAAAATGGGCCGGCAGGTCGAGCTTTTGATTTTCTCTGTCAGGAGATGTTCAGGGAAATCAACACTATCGCCTCGAAGGCGAATGACACGATTATTTCACGGCAGGTAGTGCTGTTTAAAACGGAACTCGAATGCGTAAGGGAACAGGTTCAGAATATAGAATAGACTGTGGACCCGGCTTCGTCCGAGAACTACGCCGGGGCAAGCTGTGGACGGTGGAGAATCAGCCTGCGGCTGATGAATATCGAAGGGGAGAGGAAGAAAGACAGAGGGAAATAGGAATGAATTATGGGTAAGGCTTTATTAATTGTTATTACTGCTCCATCTGGAGCGGGGAAATCATCATTGTGCGACAGGTTGCTGGGGGAGTATGACGATATTGTTTATTCCATTTCCTGCACCACCAGGAACCCGCGTGGGGATGAGGTCGATGGAGAGGATTATTTCTTTCTGACTGATGCGCAGTTCGAAGAAAAAGTTGCAGCCGGTCAGTTCATCGAGCATGCAGTAGTGCATGACTATCGATATGGCACGCTCAAGGATACAGTGATGGGTATTATGTCGGAAGGAAACAGTGTGATTATGGATATTGATGTTCAAGGCGCACGCCAGATCCGAAGTATCCTGAGCGAAGCTCCAGATACTGACATCATGAAGCAGGGTTTTCTTGATATCTTTATTACTCCGCCTTCAATCGAAGAGCTGCGGGACAGGCTTCTGGGGCGAGGTGAAGATCAGCTTGATGTAATAGAGCGACGTTTGGATAATGCTGTTGAAGAGATAGCTTGCGAAAAGGAGTTTCGCTGTGTAGTAGTTAATGATGATTTTGAGACCGCGTACAGGCAACTGCGGGATGTTATACGAAATATAATGGATTAAAAATGAAGAAGAAACATGTTTTGCTAGGGGTGACAGGGTCGATTGCCGCATATAAGGCTGCCGGGCTTGTTCGCTCGTTCAAGAAAGAAGAATGGGATGTCACGGTTGTAATGACCGTAGCTGCCACCAAGTTCGTCTCGGCACTTACATTTCAGACTCTTTCTCAAAACAAGGTTTATATAGAGATGTTCGATGATGGCGAATGGTGCCCTGAGCATATCGCTTTGGCTGACCGCGCCGATGTGCTTCTAGTAGCACCTTGCACCGCGAATGTAATAGCGAAGCTTGCTCATGGTATAGCCGATGACCTGCTTTCCGCTACTGCATTGGCATGTGAAGTGCCGATAATCATAGCGCCAGCCATGAATGAGAAGATGCTCAGGAATAGCGCCACAAAAGAGAATATCGAGACTTTGACAAGGCGCGGTATTGAAGTTCTTGGTACCGAAAAAGGTGACTTGGCTTGCGGTTACGAAGGAGATGGCAGGCTGATGTTCCTTGATTCAATAGTCGACAGAACCAAGGAAATAGTGGGGAACAAGTGAAATCTGTATCGCTGGCCATGGGTCCGGATGTGGTGTTCGAGAATGTAGACCTGACTGACTCTATCATGGAGAGAATGAAAGGCCTTCTGGGCCGTGACACCTATTCGCCAGGTCGCGCAATGTGGTTTCGTCCCTGCTCATCTATACATACCTTCTTTATGCGTTTTTCCATAGATCTTGTATTTCTGGATAGAGATATGAAGGTTGTTGATATTCGACGCAATGTCCCACCATGCAGGATGGTTTTTGGGCGCAATGGTGCATGGAGTGTTCTGGAAGTGTCTTCCGGCTGGATGGACGAAGCTTTGATTAAAGAAGGGTATCAGTTGTCAACGCGCTAGTCCAAGTTGCTATTCGGCTTTAGGAGCCTGGATCGGCATTTTAACTTTTATGTCCTTCGCTGGAATCGTTTTTACGATACCCGGTCTAACCTCAATCTTAACATCACCTTGAGGAGTGGTCTGTAGTAAGACGCCCTGAAATACTTCTGTGCGGGTTCTTATTTCGATGTTAGGAATGAAACGACGTCTCATTTTCTTTGGATGTAGTGTTAAAGTCTCATCCTTCTCAATGGTAATCTTAAATGTTTGTGTGAAATACTGTTTGTTGGTTAATTTAATCTCATGATCGCCTGCGGGCACCATGGTGATTGCCAGTGGGTTGGAGACTCGGTCTGTCTCGCTCTTTTTAAAGCTTGTGACGCCTCGCTCATGACCGTCAACAAAGACTTTGATGCCTGCCGGCTCGGTCGTGATCTCAATATCTCCGCAATTGCCGTCCATACGCAATTCTTCTTTTATGTGGCTGTCCCGCTCAAGATTGATGGTTCGTGCTGTCGGTTCGAATCCATCTAGCTCCGCACGTAACCTGTAAGGTCCCGGCTTCAGGTCCTTGAGGGTGACGGGGGAGTCACCTTCATATTGATTATTTATGTAGATTCTGGCATTTGTGGGGCGCGAATAGACAGTTAGTGAGGATGGTATAGATTCAAGTTCCGCAGTCAGCTCAGCACTCTGCCCCGCGGCAAGCTTCATGGTTTTTGTGTATGTCTTGTACCCTTTATACTCCAGTTCCACGGTGCTTGTGCCGCCGGGTATCTGATCGATTGTCCTAGGGGTGACTCCATATGATGAGCCGTTGAGTGTTATCTTTGCGCCCTGCGGGTTGGAGTCCAATGCGAGTTTTGCTGAATCAGGTGTAAGAGTCTCGTCTATTCTCTTCGGTATCCTGGATTCGACATTTAGATTCAAGGTTTTAGGTAGGTAGCCGGGCTTTGAAAGTGTAAGCTTATATTTACCCAAGGCAATATCGGTCAGAAGCAGGGGTGTTTTTCCCTGGTCTGCTTCGTCCATGTTGACTTCCACTCCCTCTGGCGTTGTGTGAACCAGGAGAAGACCTGTAATCGGCGTCAGTTTGATTAGAAGGGGTACTCTTAGTCCTGCACCAAGCGAAACAGTTTCTCTGTGAGTGATGTATCCCTCCTTGCTCACGGCGATGAGGTGATCACCCGTCTGAATTTCACTAGCCAGATACGGTGTAGAGAAAGGGCCTTTATTATCTAGTTTTACGCTTGCGCCCACGGGCTCTGTTGCAATATGCAGGCTGCACAGATTTAAATCAGGTTCCTGTGCATACGCTGTAAGTGCGATAATCGCAAATGCTGCTGTCATAAAATATCTGGTTATCAAACGCATATTAATTATTTGCCTTTAATCGTTCTTCAACATCCAACAGTTCTTTTCGCGCCTGTTTGTTCCTGTCGTCAGCTCTGTCAGGTATGATTTCTTGTATAATTCTAAGGTTTGTTGCCGCGTCAGCCCATTGCTCTAGCTTTTTTGACCGTTCAGCTTGAAAATAAAGTTCATCATGCTTTTCCTGCAAGAGCTGCTTGCAGTCTCTGATGCATAAAATAGTGTCAGCGTAGAAGTCGGGTTTGGGTTCAACTGTCTCGAGGTCAATCTCTGATTTCTGGAAGTTGGATAGTGCGTCAGAAAGATTGCTGTATTTGACCTCGCGCTCGTCAAAAAGCTTCTTACCCAGTAGATATTCGTCCTCTGCCATTTCGAGGAGTTTCTCAGTAGAGAATTGAATGGCCCACAATCCCAGCTCGTTTTTTCCGTAGACTTCAAGTTTTCCCCTCACGTCCTTAAAGATCTCCGGTTCCGGCCTGTTCAGCACGCGTGTCGAATGGGTCTTCCTGCCTATGGTGATAGAGAGGTCCATCTGATTGAATACTCCAGGCCGGACGCCTGCGTACTCTGGCTTAAGCGTAAAGAAATCAGCGTTCTCTATATAGCGCACTAAGTTTGCAATAAGCTCTTCGTCGACTTTCTTCTCTTTGCGCACTGTTCGGTTGTTGATTAAGTCATCGATCTCGATGGAAATATTCAAGTCAGGTGTGAGCGTGAGCTTGTAACGGAATATGTTGTTCTCGTCGGCTTCGACCTTCTCGTAATCGATTGCGAGTGTTTTCTTTTCAATTTTAGCAACAACAGGTTCATCGGTTCCCTTTGTTTTTCCTGTGCTTAACAATTTCGGTATGCAAAGAAGGATTGCCACGATAAACGCTACGGACGCCACAGCCAGTAGCTTACCGACGCCCAGTTTCTTTTGGCCTGTCGGGTTCGCCGCGTTTGATATGACTTTTGGAGCCAGCCCAAGATCTACAACTGATGGTTTTGCCGACACACCGGAGCCGTCGTTAACCACTCTCATGACGGTGTCGCCGACCTGAACAGCGTCGCCCAGCTTGAGCGGTTGTTCTGTTATTTCAACCTTGTTCACCATGGTTCTGTTTGAACTGCCAAGGTCGGATACTGAAAGGCCTATGCCCTGCTTGAAATAAAGACGGCAATGGTGGCGAGAGAGGAGGGGATCAACAAGTACGACGTCATTTTTGGATGACCGTCCTAAGCGGATCCCTTCAGGTGGAACAGAAATCTCTTTACCCTTGTCCTCACCTGCTTCAACGATGATATGAATAGTCTTCATAAAAGTGGTTCAAATATTAACAGGGATAATGGGTGTTGTCAATAAGTGGAAAGCCCTGTTGCAGACCGTGGAAATTACATAAACCGCTGGGCGGCCTGGTATAGGATCGGGCCAAGAAGCACAAGGAAAACAGCGGGGAAGATAAAGAGCAAAAGAGGGCCGAGCATCTTTACTGGTGCTTCGTTGGCAAGTTTCTCTGCACGCTCGAAACGGCGTTGCCGAATCTGATCGGCCTGTATCCGTAGAATAGCGCCTATGCTTACACCTAACTCATCCGCCTGTACCAGGGCGTTGATGACAGAACGAGTCTCCTGAAGGTTTATTCGTTCCGACATGGCTCGTAAAGCCTCACGCCTTGTTTTGCCAAGCTGTATCTCCCTGACTACGCGGACAAGCTCTTCTGTAAGAGGGTCGATTACACTGCGCTCAACATTTCGCTGGAGTGCTGTCATGAAATCCATTCCGGCTTCTACCGACAGCGTTAAAAGATCGAGGACGAAGGGAAGGGATCGCTGAATGCTTTTGTGTCTTGTCTTGAGAGCTTTCGAAAGCCAGCTGGAGGGTGATATCGAAAGCAGAAGCGGACCGAGGATATAAAGAGCGGCACTCATTTTTCCAAGAATAGACTCAGGATTGGCTGATACAGCACTGTATATGAAAAGTATCCATGGTGTTCCAAGAACCAGAGGCAGGATAATGCGAAGTGACATCAGCTCTTGCGCTGAGATGAGACCCTCAAATCCAGCGGAGACAATATTTCTTCCAATGCGAGCTTTGCTCTTATCGAATATTTTCATGTTAAAAAGAGGGCTCACGTTTGGCACAAGCGGCAGGAGGAGTCGGAAAAGGATGGGTATTTGTCTCTCCTGTTTTCTGCCGTCAGCAAGAGTAATGTAGGTTATCTGCTGCATTATTGTTGAGCAGTACCATGCCAGGCCGGCGCAGGCCACCGCCCACATGCAGGATAACGTTATTGTAAATGGCTTAAACATCGATATCTATTATCTTTCGTATAATCATCCATCCGCAGAAAATCATCATTCCAACACCAGCTATAACGGCAACACCAACGGTAGAATGCAGGAATGGCCGCATCATCTCCGGCTCCATTGCCAGCATGACAAAGCCCATTACCACGGGCATGCATGCAGCAACGATTCCTTGCATCCTGCCTTGAGATGTAAGGGTCTTGATTCTGTTTTCAATTCGCATCCGTTCCCTTATAGTTGTTGAAATCTTTTCGAGAATCTCTGTGAGGTTGCCCCCTGTCTTTCGCGCTGTCTCAATGGCAGCCACGACAAGAGTCAGGTCGGGGCTCTTTACCCGCTGGTCAAGATGTTGCATCGCATCGCTGAAGCTCACTCCTACGTGAGTCTGCTTGAGAAAGACATCGAACTCCTGAGCGATAGGTTTTTCGCCATCCTTCACTACGGATTCAAAGGCCTGTGTGATGCTGAAGCCTGCTTTTAAAGCATTGCTCATGTTGACCAGGGTGTCGACAAGCTGGTTGTTGAACTTTTCGAGACGTCTTTTCTTTAAGAAATTCAGAAGTGACTTGGGACTATGGAATGCGAGGTATGCGCCAATTGATGAGATGAGGATTCCCGCCAAGATGCCTGCCGTTGACTGGAAATTGCCAACTAACATGAATAAGACTAGAAATGTAGCGGCGGCGAGGGTCCACCCAATCTCTGCAATTCTTTTTGGCGGGATAAAAAGGAAAACATCCTCAAATTCACTGGCGGTTTCCTGCGAATATGTGTCCGAATATGCCTCTGCGCCCGAGAAGAAAGCCGTGAGGATGACGTATGTCAACCCACTGAAGCTTAGTAGAAAAAGGAATGGAATCAGTATTGTCATATAGCTGTATCCGGGGTGAACATTGAATGGTCAATAGTCATTCCCTGCGACTTGATTTCCTCAAGGAATGTGGGTACGGATCCGGTAGGGCGCAGTGAGCCCAAAACTTTTCCTTCTTCGCCTATACCCGTTTGCTTGAATTCGAAAATATCCTGCATCGTTATCTGATCGCCTTCCTGCCCGACTATTTCTGTAACATTGGTTATTTTACGCGAGCCGTCACTCATTCGTGATTCGTGAACAATCAAATCCACTGCAGATGCTATCTGTTCTCTGATGGCCCTGACAGGGAGTTCCATGCCAGACATCAGCACCATTGTCTCGAGACGCGATATGACATCGCGCGGGGCATTGGCATGCACAGTTGTGAGAGATCCGTCATGACCAGTGTTCATCGCCTGGAGCATATCAAGAGTTTCGCCGCCACGACACTCACCAACGACTATTCTGTCCGGACGCATTCTCAGCGCGTTCCTGACAAGATCACGGATAGTGATTGCACCTTTGCCTTCTATGTTTGGCGGTCTTGCCTCAAGGCGAACGATATGATCCTGCGTGAGCCGAAGCTCCGCCGCATCCTCAATGGTGACAATCCTCTCGGTGTTAGGGATATAACTGCTGAGCACGTTCAGTAGACTCGTTTTACCGGAACCTGTTCCTCCCGCCACTATGATATTCTTGCGAAGACGGACGCAGATGCTTATGAACTCTGCAATGTCGGCAGTCATCGTGCCAAAGTTAATAAGATCCTTGTCTGTGAATGGTATTTTAGAGAATTTCCTGATTGTAAGGCATGGGCCTACAAGCGATAGGGGCTTGATAATGGCGTTCACTCTGGATCCGTCCTCCAGACGCGCGTCAACGTACGGCTGACTCTCGTCAATACGCCTTCCCAACGGGGAAACAATACGTTCGATTATTGCAAGCACTGAAGCGTCGTCTATGAATGTCTGGTCGGTAAGGATGAGTTTACCATGCTTTTCCACATATATCTGATTAGGGCCGTTAACCATAATTTCCGTTATATCATCATCTGCAAGAAAAATTTCCAGCGGACCGAGGGCAAGTGCCTCGTTGAATATTTCCGTTGCCAGGTCGTCAGGGCTTATTCCCAGAGGAAGGCGATCCTGCACATCGCTGACTATACCATCAATAGTGGATCTCGCTTTCTCGATGAGCGATTCCTGGCCAATGCCCGAAAGTGACATTCTCTTGATGTCCATACGCTCTACGAGCTCCTTGTGGATCTGCTGCTTAATAGAACGCTTCTGGTCCATAGCCGGGGCTGATAGTTTCTTTTCAGGGGTAGGGGTACTTTTAAGTGCTGGCTCGGGCGTTGGTTTGGCTTCAGGAACGGCTGCCACCTCAGAGGGAGCCTGTGATGGGTTTACTATGAGAGTGAATGGCCCCACGCTTATCTTCTGCCCGTCAGCCACCTCAGCTCTGCCAGAGACTGGCAAGCCATCTATCAATGTCCCGGACTCAGAAGCGAGGTCTTCAATCCAGATCTCATTATTCTGGACTGTCAGAATGGCATGTCGTCCTTCTACCTCAGAATGGGGAAGCGCTATTTTGCAGTCGCTGTCGCTTCCCACCGTATAGATTCCCGGCTCAATATCAAAAGATGATGGGTCCTTATCCGGGCGATGTATTACCATTTTAACAGTTGAGGATGCCATAGCAGATTACCTTATGGTTTTCTTGTGTCTGATGTATTTCTGACGATAAAGATTATACTCTTTTAGTTTGGTCTCAACGTGCTTGAAATCTACTTCAGGCAAGTCAGATTCAAAATGCAAATCGTCAGGATTGCGAAGCGACAGTATCAAGCGGCCCTGCATCTGTTCCGCAAACACCAGGAGCTCAGCCTCTCTAGGAGTCACTTCAACCGTCACCGAACTATAACCGGACGAACGTTTTGATTTCTCGAGCTGATCCTTGGCGATATTCTGACCTGTAGCCAGAATCGTAACATCCTGTAAGACTGTCAATGTTACCGACTCCATTTCGCCTGGAACCGTCTTGGATGGAAACGAGAACGTCCCAAGAATATCGACGTGGTCATTGGGTCTTACCATGGAGCTTACCGCGGCAGTGCCGCCAATAGAAAGAGATATGGCGCGCATCTTCTTCTTGACTATCGATGCCAGTCCGCTCGCTTTGGAGTTTCCACCTTCTATATCAGACCAGAGTACTGGGCTGTCTTCCTTAATCGGAAAGATCACCTTTCTGCCGAGTAGTTTTCTGCCGTCATTGAGGAGGACAGCTCTGTCTCCAACGTTGATTTTGAAGACATCCTTTTTCTTGAGGTCGGTATGAGCGAGGACGGTTCCGCCTGGTATGTCATGCCTAGCGGTCATTACGGTTATCGTTTCTGCGCGCTTATTGAAGTCGTCTTTCATTTTCTGAAAGTCAGCTTCCTTATCGCGCGTGAACTTCATTGTCATGAAGAACGCTAATATCCCTACAGCAATCGAAATGATTGGTATCAACTTTTGTTTCATAATATTTCCTTCAGTCTATTTTATTCCCTGTTTCTTGTACAATAAACTAATTCTTGTATCACCTGAAGTTTTTTCTATGTCAACTGAAACGCAGGCAATTGCCTTTTCTTTCAGGTATACGGACATTCCAATAGAGCCGTTTGCCGTTGCAGGGGCCGGGAGACGCCAGCCGTTAGCTTCCATAGCGCCTCGGTAGAATGAGCGGACGTCACCGGGCGAGGCGTTTGATCGCGAAACGCTCAGTTCCATTCTGGTGTTGTTGTCACGTGCATAGAAGGCAGGTTCGCTTTGCGGATATGGCGGTATTTCGTTCAGATAATGAGTTGAGGGCGCATTCAAATTGTCCGGCCTCTCAATTTTGAAGAGTAGCGGTTTACCGGACAGCTGAATGCCCAGCAGAGTTGTAATCATTCTGCCCTTGGTGATTGATATGGAGTGCATGCTGCTGCCCCATGCAGATTTCGGCTCAGGAAAGCCAATGACAGATACAGTTCCCGACTCACCATTAATCAGCATGTTTGTCTGGTACGCAACGCGGCCCCCTAAATTGCTGAGATATCGGGTCAGGTTATCCGCTGCACCCCAGCGAAAATAAACTTTCGCCTGCACATAAACCGCTGACATAATAAGCATTAATACAATCAGCATTATGTGTTTCTTTATGACTTTGGATGTCAAACGTTCATTACTCATTATTCACTTGTCTCGGCATAGCCGAAGGCGACGCCGGATCATTCCACATTTAGTATATTCCTTTTGTCCGCGTCATCCATACTTCCGAATTGATCGTTATTGAATCGTTGCTGTAAATAAGACTTCTAAATGCATTTAGGATATTCGTGGTTGCGGATGCATCGCCTTTCACCAGCCCGAAATAGGACGAAGGGATACCGCGTGAAGAGTGCATTGTTACGAATGGGTTCTGGTCGTCTTCAAAAACATTCCATTCAGACGCGTCGGAAACAGATTTGTCTGGCATGGTGTTGAAAAATGATTCTGTATTTTTGATCGTTGATGCTTCGTCATCCGCGGTGTAGCGTACATCGTCACCCTCGGCATTGCGCGGTGATTCTGTCCATGTCTTTATGTAGGGGACTGAAGGTACTAAGGCTATTTCAGCCATTGCGGCGCTTGCCGCTTCAGCCCGAGCTTCCATCATTGTCTCCGTTTGCATCATTGTGAGTGTCGTCAGCTGAAGCAGCCCCGCAAGAACGACCACAATCGCCACCAAACACACACACAACTCAATCAGCGCTTGCCCAGACAGTCCTGCCTGTACTGAGGCCGTAGGCCGAAAGAAGTTGCCTGTCTTCACTTCGACATTCGACATTCGACATTCGATATTCGACATTACTTTAGTGTCCTCGACTTGTTCCGCCTGTGCGATATCTACCTGGTCCGGATGGGAGCGTGCAAAGATAACTATTTGTGGAAAGCCATGAGACGCCCGTTTCGCGGAAGGCCGAAATCTCCCAGGTGACAAGTTGGGTGCAATAGTAACACCCTGCTTCTCCTCCGCTGGGTCCTCGTTGCGTGTATTGCTCAAGATGTTGCTCGATGTGGGTGCGCCATTCTATGTTGTAGGATCCGCCGGCACCTGCAGAGGATGCGTCGATGGGTATCATGGCTACCTGTTGAAAAGCGGGGAGAACAATACCGTATGTATTCGGGCGCTCGTTGTCGTTCAAGGTACCGAAAGGTTTGGCGGCAGCAGACCATTTTACAGTGGGTGCGTATTGGTGCGGGGTCAAGAGCGTAAGGCCTGACGCGTTGATTCTGCATGCTGCATCTGCCCCTCGGTAGTTATACTCGTCTCGCAATGTCCCTGTAAGCGGAAAGTACTCGGGGGCTTCGGTGTTCATTGTCTCCCATGCGCCCCACCAGTCGTCATTGTAGCAGTACCACAATGCAGGGGTGTCCATGGCATTGGTGGTGATGGTTCCGAGTTCACGGTCATTTGCGATATCGTTTAGGAATGCAAAGAAAGAGTCAGAATCGCCGGTCATAGATGAAAGCGGAGTCTGGCGTTTGGTCAGTTGAAGTCCGAATATCTCGCTGTTCATGTACTCTCTGTTGACCAGTTCGGGCAGGGGGTCCCAGTCGCGGAAATTGGAGTATGTTTTGAGAAGGTCGTAATCGTTACGAAAGAACCAGCACCAGGCTGGTGCATTGACGGCACCGTAGAAGCCGATGTCCAGTAATGTGTGCCCAGCGACACGATCGGTGTAATAATGCACGTTGTCCGGGCCGGCGGCTACCCCGTTGTTAGCGACTGTATCAATCATGTCGGCATATTCTTCCCAGCATCCTTCGTATGGTTCAGTGAACAGCATCTCTCCGCTATCATCAGTCTTGCTGGGGTAATCGTATCGGACTGCGTTGGCGTGAGCTCTCATACGTTCGCTGAACTCTTCGTGCTCGTACATGCCGTTATTCTTTGCTGCCTGTTGAGATGCCTCGAGTGCAATCATTGGTCCGACAAAGCATAGTCGTGCCTGTATGTTGGTTATGGCGCCGAGCGCAAATGAATCGTCTTCACTGATTGCGACTGCCTGCATGATGTTCAGGTCGCCAATGACGTTAAGCGTGATGCCTTGCCATCGAGCCGCCATGAGTGCTGCTGCGTCACCGGCGTTTTGAGTGAGAGATTTAAGATGCAGTGTTTTATGGATGTCAACATTCCATAAGACAGCGAAGACAAGAATGACAAGGACCATAAGGAGAAAAATCATTACTTGTCCTGCCCGTCGTCCTGCCTGTCCTGAGGTATCCCGAAGGGAGGTCTTAGTCCGAAGGGCTCGTCCGCTGTAGCCTCGGCGAAGGCGGGAGGGTTTACGTTTTCTATTTTTACCAGAGTTGATCATTAAGATATAATGGATAATGGTTTTCGATAGTGCTGACAGCCGTCAGCGTTAATGAGTCGCCACTGTAATATGTCTTATGGAGCGGGAGCCAGTTGGTGTAGATCTGCCACACATTGACTTCGGCGAAGATATTGGGCATAACACTACCCGTATCATCGATAGCAAAACTGGCGCAGTTATAGTGGATTAAGTCGTTCTCCCAACCTTCATAATTAAGGATGTGTTTGCCTCGTTCATGGTTCGCGGTGGCCATGAACTCAGGAATCAGCGCTTCTTCTAGATTGTGTAGAGTGGATGAAGACCTGATTTTGCCTGACAGTATATTCGTCCATGGGGCTATCAGGATTCCGTCTGCACCTTGAGAACGCGTTATGGCCGATCTTAGTGCCGCGTGTGCCTCTGCCTCATCATAGTCCGGCGTAATCATTTTTCCTGAATTTGGGATGGCAGACACCCAGATGGCTTTTCGGACCATCCAGTAATTGAATCCAACGGTTTTCGCCCTAGCACCTCGTGCGGCCGCGTGATAGAGGATTTCTTTGTGGGCGAACATTTGAGAAATCTGCATGGCACCGAAGAAGATTACGCAGATTAGAATCATCGCAATCAGAGACTCAAGCATCACTTGTCCTGCCATCCTAGACCTTAAATGTTTTGGCAGGGCATATATAGGCCGCTTAATCGGAAAACCAGGCATTGATTTCAACTATTTGAGGGGTTTAGTTGTTAGTCGAGTTGAGCGTCTTTCAGCCAGTCTTCGGAATCTTTCTCTAACGCCTCCTCTATTAGATCTGTCTCCCCGCCAAGCTCTTTAGTTGCGACGCCAAACAGAGTGCGTACTCTGTCACTGAACACACCGACTACTGCAAGTGCAGCTACGGCGATAATAAGTACGATAATGATGTATTCCACCATAGTCTGTCCGCTTTTGCTTTTCTGATGCTTTTTCGTCATATGACCTCCGCTTTTATGGATATTCAGACCCAACCAGATTAAGAACCCTTACACTACTTTCTTTGAAAGTGTACAGTAACACGGAAAAAATCGTCACGCTAAGCAACAGCATAAAGGCGATGATGATGTACTCAACCATTACCTGTCCGCTTCTCTTGCTTCTGATGAATGCATTAATTTCCATGCGATTATATGTATAGCACATTGACTTTCACGTGTAAATCCTTATATATAATATATAGATGATTATGCGCGTTATATATTGATAACGTTTAATGGAGTTTATTTATTGTCTTGCATGAATAAAACATCACGAATTGTCCTGCTGTATCTGGTTGTGTTCTTCTCGGCATTTTATGTCTTTGCCGCGTTGAACATCTGTAAAAAATGCGGATATGAGAACGAGGATCGGATTCCCAACTGCACTCATTGCAGTGCGGATCTGCCCGTTCCGCCTGAAGTGAAAGAGGTTGAAGTTCAGGATGTTGAGGTTGAGGAGGAACTTGATTATCTGTCGGTGGATATTGTTTCTGCCGAGGTGAATGAAGGACGGAAGTATCAGTCGAAGAAAAGCCACGAACTGGCCAGGCTTTTCTTTCGCAATGCACTTGCCATGGAGGGGTTGACGGATCCCGTAGACGGCAGAAAACGGTCCGAGAAGTTGCTCAAGCTGATCGAGGAAAGCGAACGCGCATCCAGAACGATAACGAAAGTCTGTCCTCGTTGCAATGGGGGCGGACGGGCATCCGTTAAGCTTGATGTGCTCGGCGGCGCAAATAGACCCCGGGCAGAGCAATCTTTTGGTAGAAATAGCTCAATCAAGACCACCTCCAGTCAGAAATGCAAGAAATGCAATGGGCTTGGAACTGTTCGTGCTTCGGGCAGTCTTAGTGATTTGAAATATCAGGCCGGGAAAGCCAGTTCTATTTTTAGGGGCCTGCAGCAGGCTAGAAAGTATGAGCCAATAGGCAACGCATGGGTTCCCAAGGATGTCGCTGACAAGTTGGATGTTAGAGCTCGCGCCACGTTGATGCGTGCCGTCTCATCCCCATGCCCCACATGTTCAGGTCTTGGAAGACTCGATTGCCGTACATGTAAAGGTGTCGGCAGTCTCGACTGTGGCAATAGGTACTGTGTAAAGGGCAGGATAGAGGCGGACAAGGGCGATAGTCGAATCAGGCGTTTGGACGGGGTTATGACCAGGCAATGTGGCGAGTGCCGAGGAAGTGGCAGGCAGGAATGCAGAGTCTGCGCCGAAGAAGGAACAATTTTGTGTTCGAAATGTGATGGATCCGGTGAGTCTGAGCTTTGTGATAAATGCAGTGGACGAGGTTATCTGGAATGTTCGAAATGCAGGGGCAGGACTGGACATGGAGCTGTCTGTAAGTATTGCGCGGGTGAAAAAGTTATTTTGTGTAAATCTTGCAAAGGCGCAGGACGTGATTAATGAGTGATATTCAGCTAACTGGTTTTGAGGTGCTTGAGAAACTCGGCGAAGGGGGCATGGCCGCTGTATGGAAGGCACGCCAGATTTCGCTCGATCGGATTGTAGCAATAAAGGTTCTTTCTTCCAGCTTCGCAAGTGACCCGGAAGACATTGAAATGTTCCAGAAGGAAGCGCAGCAGGCGGCAAAGCTGAAGCATCCGGGGATTGTGCAGGTGTATGATGCAAACGCTGAGAATGGTCACTACTTCTTTGTGATGGAGTATGTTGCAGGCTACACAGTCGGCGATTGGCTAAGACGCAAGGAGCGGCTCAGCGAAAAGGACACTTTGCTGGTTGCGGAATGCGTTGCCGATGCCCTTGAGTATGCATGGAACCATTCGCGAATTATTCACTGCGATATCAAACCTGACAATGTGATGTTGGATGATGACGGCAGTGTAAAGGTCACGGATCTTGGTCTCGCGCGCACGATAAGTGTCATGCAGGAAGATAATGAGAGCGAGAATGTCATGGGCACTCCAGCCTATATGTCCCCTGAACAGGCCTTGGGTCGCTCGGATATGGATTTTCGCTCCGACATCTATTCTCTGGGCGCAATGCTTTATCACCTTTCGACAGGGAAGATGATGTTTGAGGAGTATCCCGACGCGCAGATCATGGAGTTGCAGGTCGGAAACCTTGTCCAGGATCCGCTTGATCTGAACCCAGATCTTTCTAAACCGTTTTGCTGGCTTATTGAGAAGATGCTGGCCAAGGAACCCGAAGATAGACCAGTGAGCTGGGAGGAAGTCCGTAAGGATATCAACAGGGTCAAGAAACGGATGGTTCCTATAGGGTGTCTGAAAGAGGGGCAGGTGAGTTCTGTCCAGCGCAGTGTAAAGAGGACAAGGCGCGACTTAAAGAAGGTTACTGCATCTTCTAGAGATTCTCGCAGCCCTTTGCAAAAGATTCTTGCGGTGGTCGCGGTGTTGATTGTTGTCGGGTTGGCAATCGCCTTTAGCGGTAAAGCTTCTCGCAAACAACCGGCTCAGACTCATGTTGAATCCATAGAAAATCAGAATGTTGCTACTCAGAACACTGTTAATCAAAAGGAGTTGCAGGCAAAGGGCATGTATGATTTTGCCGCAAAATGGGTGAAGGCTAACCCGATCAGATTCTCGGAAGGTATAGATCGTTTTAGTCAGGTTACGAGCCAGACAAGAGGCACTAAATATTCACTGATGGCTTCTGATCAGGTGAAAAAGTTGAGACTCCTGTGGAACAATGAGCTCAAGAAGGTCCTGAGAAGGCTTAAAGATGAGACTTCTTATTATGCTGAGAATGGTGAGTTGCTTTATGCCGCCAACATGTACGAGAAATATAAAGGGCCTTACCAAAAAGATACCGAAGTTCAACGTTTGAAGATGGCTGCAGAACTGCGTGCCCGAAAGAAACGGCAGGACGAACAGGCGGAGTCAAATGTCCGACGCTTAAAGCAGAAATACGAAGGCACACTGAACAAGGTCGCGTCGATGCTTATCAAGCAGGATATTGAGCCGGCAATAGAGTTGGCGAGAAACGCTATGTACGACAAGGATATGATCGAGCACGAGGAGTACCTGTCGTCGCTTGTGGCTTGTCTGAAATCTGCATCTAAGATGGATGAAAAGATACTTGCATCGTTCTTGGCTCAGCGAGGTAAGGTTGTTGCTGTAGAGTTTGCTTCGGGCAAGAGGACCGTGAGTATTGTCGGCGTTAAGGATGGTCTGGTCACGGCACGGCAACAGCAGGGTTCATCACGAGCGGTTTTGACGGTGTCGTTTGGTTTGGACAAGCTCTCTATCAAGGAACGCCTGCTCCGCATGGGTGATGATTCGCAATCTGATGTTGCGCTTGTCAAAGGGCTGATGGCTGTAAAGTCCGGGTCTGACACCTATGCCAAAACATTTTTCAAGAAAACGCATCCGTTGGTAGCTGACCGGCTGATTGTTCTTCTTTCAGGAGCTGTCTCGCAGAAGGCAGACGGGGATGCGAAGGGAGCACTGATTAAGGGCTTGGCCAATTTAGGGATTAAGGTTCAGCTGACGTTTGATGAATGGGAATGGAGCACCGCTATCGATGAAGTTGAATTCTCTATCTTTACCGTTAAGAATGCGGCGGCTTTTGTCTCTGCCTATAAAACAAAATACGGCAACAGTCAGTTTTGTAAGCAGGCAGAAAATGTAATTAATGCACTTTCAGAAAAGAAAGCAAGTTCCGCTGCGGTTGGAGCCGTTGCGCCGGCTACTGCGCCGAAAGCTGAGAGCAGGCTTACGCCTCCGCCTAGCAGACTCTCGCATATTGACAGGGCGATTGTTAAGGGGCATGAGCCAGCGAATGAAAACGAAGTGATTGAGCGGTTTTTAAATGATAACCCGGATGTTATGCCCGATGCGGTTGAGATCCTGAGCGATTCAGAGGGGCATGTTTACCGTATCAATATCTATTCTCCGAATATCAGGAATATATCCGCTGTATCAATATGCAAATCTTTGAGGGAGTTTTACTGCGGTGCCGTTGCGCCCGGCCACTGGCTTGGCGAAGAAAGGGCACCATTGTCAAACCTTTCTCCGCTTAAAGGTTTGCCGTTGGAAAAGCTGTATCTTGCGGGAACAAGCGTTAAGGATATCGGTGTTTTGTCTGGCATGAAGCTGGTAAGTCTTGATCTGCGATGCACAAAGGTAGTCAATCTGACTCCGTTGAAATATATGGACCTTGCTTACATAAATCTCGAGGAAATCCAACTGCTCAAGGATATATCGATTCTTTCTCATATGAACCTTGAGGTTGTCAACCTGAACGGGACCAAGGTATATAATTTTAAGCCGCTTATGAGAAAGAAGATCACTAAGTTAGGCTTGGCTGATACCCAGTTTAAGGATTTATCGATCCTTAGCGGTATGCCTCTGGAAGCATTGGATCTCAGGAATTCAAAAGTTTATGACTTTAAGACTATTTCGAGATATCCGATTAAGAAACTGAATCTCTCTGGTACGCAGATAAAGGACTTGTCGGTACTCCGTGGCATGCCCCTGCAAACATTATCTCTGTTAGAGGTCAGGGCTAGAGGTTTTGATGTGCTTGCCGGATTGCCGCTTCAAAATCTTTATGCCGATGGTTCTTCATTGGATGATATAGGTTTGGTTGTCGGCCCGAAATTGATCACACTGCATGTGGGGTATACGCAGGTTAAGGACATCGCGGCTATAGCGAAGATGCCGGCTTTGCGAAGCTTTTCTATTTCCGGATTGAGGATACGAGATCTTAGCCCGCTTGCTGGTTTAAAGTTGGACTATCTGTATTGTAATGGATTTAGGTCCGACGACTTACGCCCGTTGGCAGCGATGAGGCGATTGGAAGGAATAAGTGTTGATAATCCCGAGAAAGACGGGATGTTGCCTGTCCTCGCCCGCATACGAGGTTTAAAAAGTATCAACGGCTACTCTCTCGCATACTGGCGCGGAATGTAACCAGCGTAGAATATGGCAATTTAATACAGAGCCCATCAGTCCAAATATTCATCATTCATCAATTCTTCCACCGTCCACTGTCTACGTAATAACATCCTTCATCAACAGGAATGCTGTGATGCTGACGGTGTTGAATATCGCGTGCGCGATGATAGGCACCGCAATTGAACCCGTCGCCAGATAACCAAGCGAAAGCCCTACGGCGAGAATGAATATTGGTATTATGGCAGGAACATGCGTGTGCACTGCCGCGAATAAGAGCGCAACGAAGAATATTGCTGATAGGGGCGCCGTCTTCTTTAACATCAATGGCAGCATGATGCCTCTGAAAATTATTTCCTCAATGACAGGCGCGGATATTATCGCAAGCAGAATTATTGACGCTTGTATCCATATGGGGTAGGCCGGATTCATGAGTATTTCTATTACAGGCTGATACTCTATTTCATGACCCAGCGTCTCCAGTATTCGCATGTAAACAAATGAGGCAAGCATGACAAAAGGCATAATCGCCAGATAACAGATCGCGCCCTGAATGATATTCTTGCGAAGCAACGCTTTTTTTATTCCAAATCCATGCCGCAGCGACATTTTTTTTGATTTAAGAAGGAGCACAATGACGCATATGGCGGTTATCGGTACGGCCACCATTTGTAAGAGCACGACTAAGGGTGAATGCTTGAAATCGGTTGCTGTGGATATTATCAGGGCTAACGACAGGAATGCTATCAGTATCACAGCTCCGTCATACCATGTCCACGAGCGGGCTTGAATTCTTTTTACCAGAAAGCGCCAGCGCGGCGGTTTATTCATGATTCGTGACAGGAGAATAAAGTCAATAAACATGCCCGCGGTGAATATGCTGAGCGCCATCAGGGATACTGTTAATGTTTGGGCATTTATTTCCGGAGCGTTAATGGTTAGCCTTCCCTGGGCTCTACGATTTCCTTTATGGTGTAGATAGGCTTGCTCTGGGATTCGTGATATGTGCGAATCTGGATTTCAGCCAGGAGCCCCATGCTGATGAATTGCATGCAGAATAGAATGAGCATGAACGTTGTGATTATCCAAGTTTCTCTTTTGAAGATGTCTACAAGCCCGGCCAATGCTTCGATGTGAAGGAAATTGTAGCCTATATGACTGAATATCATGGCGAAAAACAGGAATAAGC
Source organism: Lentisphaerota bacterium (assembly GCA_030590485.1). Taxonomy (GTDB): domain Bacteria; phylum Verrucomicrobiota; class Kiritimatiellia; order UBA8416; family JAUUYL01; genus JAUUYL01. Next base: position 40,750 of record JAUUYL010000011.1, read on the forward strand.
CTGGGAGACCGAAGAATAAGCCTATCTTACCAAACATCTGTATCGGGTGATGACTGTATTTAAGAAGGAACTTAACAGTCATGAGATCGAGGATTACCTTGTAGGTTCTGGATATTCCATACTTGGATGTTCCCGCTGTGCGCGGTCTATGGTTAACGACAGTTTCAGAAACCTTTCCACCCACCCAGTCAGCGAGAGCCGGGATAAACCTGTGCATCTCTCCATAGAGGTGAACATCTTTCACAATCTCATTCCGGTATGCTTTAAGCGTGCATCCGTAATCGTGCAGGGGAACGCTTGTTATCTTGCTTATAAGGGCATTTGCCATCATCGAAGGCAGGCGCCGGTTGATAAATGTATCTTTCCTGTCCTTGCGCCACCCACTGACAACATCGAAACCATTCTCCATTTCTTCGAGTAATTTCGGTATGTCGGCCGGGTCGTTCTGGAGATCCGCATCGAGAGTGATGATTATTTCGCCCTCAGCTTTGTGGAAGCCGGCACTCATTGCAGCGGTTTGCCCGAAATTACGCCTGAAGCGTATTAGTTTGAAATGCTTATACTTGCGGGCGCACTCAACCATCTTCTCCCATGAACCGTCCGTACTGCCGTCATCAATAAGCAGGATTTCGTAGCTTTTGCCCAAGGTGGGCAGCACATCGTTGAGCTCTTCGCACAAATTGTCGATATTATCAACTTCGTTAAATACAGGTGAAACTATGGAGACATCTTTCATAAGCAGAAGATTACCTTAATAGAACATACACTTTCAAGCCTAATCCCCAGTCATAACACCGAGCCTACCAGCCTCGTAGTCTGTAGTCCGTAGTCTGCGGTCTATTACTTAAATATCTTATTGCGTCGTGCTGAACTGCGCTTTGTCTTGGACGTCCAGAATGATATAAAATCTTTTTGGAACTTATGTGGGTTTGTTGCACTGAATGCAATCTCCGTTGCCTTGGCAGGATCTTTTGTCTTCCATAACGCATCGACATAGTTGTCTAGCAGTTTGGTATGCGATGCGGGCTTGTCGAACTTAGCTCCTTTTCTAAGGTAATAGACTATCCCCCATGCGAGGGTGTAGTTCTCACCCCTTTTTTCATCGCTCCCGCAATAGAAGTCCTTGTAGTCCATTTTCAGAAGGGATTGGATGTCGACCGTGTTGGCTGCTATCATCTTTATCAATTCCTCTGCTTTGTACTCGTCTTCCTTTATCTCCAGTTTCTTGTTTCTGATTTCTGCTGTTTCGAAGAATTCAGCGTTCCCTTCGTTGAACCATACGGATGTACGGGACTGGTCAAGGGCGTAATGCAGGTACTGGTGAAATGCCTCATGGTAGGTCACACGCTTTACCCTTGCACGCTGGTCTTTGCTTTTGCCCCAGTCGATAGGTCTGATAATCATTTCTTTTTTTGACGGCATCCAGAGCCCGCCGGACCATTGATGTTCCGCCCCTACATATGCAAGATACTCCTGGGACGTGGCGAAAACCCTTAATACGCTCACTGCGCTTATCTCCTTGCGGGGAGGGATGACCTTCGCATAGGCATTTCGAAGATATTCGATGTCGGTTTGAAGTTCCTTGACCATGACCTTATGTTTCATCGATAGATTGGATAGTATTATGTAGTTCTCTGTGTTTATGAACCACCAGTCTTTCATGTTCCTGATGCTGGAGGCGACCTGGTTGCGACTTTCAATGAATTCTGCAGACCGCTCCGGTGCGTTTCTGCGCGAGAGTAGGGATGCCCGTTTCTTGATCTGGAACTTGGTGGATGCTGTTCGCGTTCCGTTCCCTTTGGTTTTCGACATTTGTATGCTCTTTATGAAGTAAGAGTTCAGTGCTCGTAATGTTTTATTGGGGTCGGCACCCTCGACAAGCTTTATATGGAAGAAGAAATAATTGCCGGGTGCTTTAGCCTGGCCCGTTGCCGCAGTATTAAGTTTGAACGCGTATGACATCTGTGTCGGGTCGTTGTCGATGTAGAAACGGATGACATCCTTAATCTTGAAAGAGCTGATGGTTACGCGTTCTGATTTGACTTGGCTGCCTTTGGTGAAATCTTTGACCCAATTGCGAAGTTCCTCGTCGCTCCATTCTATAGGACCAGAGTATACGGCATCGGTAAGGCTCTTGAAACGAGCTCTGGTAACATGTTTCGATTGCATGTTGTGAAGGCAAGGGCAGGTGATCTTCGCCATGGTGAGGGCGTTGTTGTAAGAGTCAATCCATCGCCCCCCATGCTGGGTTGCATACCATAGCGCCCAAGGTTCGTATTTCTCCTCTTTCCACGTTGATCCGCTCTGGTCATTGAATGTGTACGTATATACCGATGGAGGAGGAATCGGGGCGGTCTTGGAATTTGACATCAGTTTTATTGATAAGCCGATATTTGGCAGATCCGTCTGTTTGGTAAACTTAAGTTCAGCTGTCTTGGCTGCAAAGACGCTTGTAGCCCAGACCAGCATCAGCAGGTATACGGTCATTACATGTCGATATCTCATGCTCTAAACAGCATAAATCATAACCACATTAAATCAACCTTTATTCTTACTCATAATCTGTGCGGGCACTGTCAAGAAGAGTGTGTACTTTTCACATATAATAAAAGTAACCACGAATAACACTAATTTTCACGAATGGGAAATGTGTCAAATTAAGCCCAGCAGTACAGCCCGATGATCATCGGGCTACA